>CANQQB010000039.1 GCA_947625845.1 uncultured Oscillospiraceae bacterium | reverse complement strand
CCGGTGCGGTGCGCTACACCGCGACGGCTCAGACGAAGGATGGCAGCAAGACGGTGTCGGCGGAGCAGACGAAGGAGGTCGCGGCGCTGGGCCACGCCTGGTCCCTGTCCGCGAACGACACAAACCCGCCTAAGCTGGAGCGGGTGAACGGCGTGCTCACGGCGACTCTCACCTGCCGGAACGACGCGAGCCATACCTGGACCACCACGGACGTGCAGGAGACGCTTGTGGACAACGTGAAGGCGGCCACCTGCACGGCGGAGGGCGGGGATTTGTACCGGCTCTCCCTGACGGTCAACGGCAGCGGCTATGTGCTGGGCGAAGAGGTTCGCGCCACGCCGGCCACCGGCCATAGCTGGGGCGCATGGAAGACCGTGGGCCAGACGGGCGATAAACAGGTGCAGGAGCGGACGTGCGCGGTGTGCGGCCAGGCGGAGCGGAGAGACGTCGACGCGGCAAAGCCTGAGCCTCCCCAAGTGACCGTGGCGAACACGGCGGACGGCATTAAGATCAGTTGGACCAAGGTCGAGGGGGCGGTCACCTACCGGGTGTACTACCGCGAGGCCGGTAGCGGCGCCTGGAAGACCATCGGGCACAACGACAAGATGACCTACACCTGGAAGCACGGCACCGACGGCAGGACGTACGAGTTCACCGTCCGGGGCGTGAAGAGCAAGACTACGAGCCCGATCGACAACAGCTATGAGACCAGCAAGGCCATCCGGTTCGTGAAGGCTCCCGCCGTGACGGTCAAGGCCGTGAAGGGCGGCATCCAGGTCAACTGGACGAAGGTGGCCGGCGCGGACACCTACCGGGTGTACTACAAGACCGTAGGCGGCGCGTGGAAGGCCATCGGCCACAACAAGGGCCTGAGCTATACCTGGAAGCACGGCACGGCCGGAACCACCTATCAGTTCACGGTCCGGCCATGCACGGTGAAGGGTAATGTTAAGACGCTGCTCGGTTCCGGATATAACGCCAGCAAGGCTGTCAAGTACGCGAAGTGAGTTGAACCAATGGGATCCCCCGGTCCGAGAGGGCCGGGGGATTTTTTGTGATGATGTCTCTCCCCCAGTCATGCTGACGCATGACAGCCCCCTCGTCAGAGGGGGCCGGCCCCTCTGGGGCCGATTCGGGGGCAAGGACACCATAATGATTATGTCTATTCCAAGACAAAAAACACAAATTATTGTGGTAATTTGGGGAAAGGTGTGCTATAATTATGTAAATTCCGCGTACGCGGAGCATTTGGGAGGAACGACAATGAAATGTCCCTATTGCGGTTACGCCGAGAGCAAGGTCATTGATTCCCGACCCGCCGACGAGGGCAGCACCATCCGCCGCCGGCGGGAGTGTTTGATGTGCGGCAAGCGGTTCACCACCTACGAAAAGGTGGAGCGCATGCCCCTGGTGGTGGTCAAGCGGGACGGCAGCCGCCAGACCTTCGATAAAGTCAAGCTCATCAACTCCATGGTCCGGGCATGCGAGAAGCGGACCGTGCCCCTGGAGCAGATCGAGGACATTGCCGACTCCATCGAGACGGAGCTGCAAAGCGCGCTGGAGCGGGAGATATCCACCGCCGTCATCGGCGACATGGTGATGGAACAACTGAAAAACGTGGACGAGGTGTCCTACGTCCGCTTCGCCAGCGTCTACCGCCAGTTCAAGGATATCAATACCTTCATGGAGGAGCTGACAAAGCTGCTGGGGGACAAGACGAAAGCGGCCGAGAACGGTTGATTCAGCGCTTTTCTTTTGGCGACAGGAATATACCGCCCGCCATATCCACCGTCATCATATACACATCTCTGGGAGAGGACAGTTTTTGGCTGCGCAGACATTTTTCCAGCCACTTTTCGTCCTTTCCCAGAATTTTCAAATTCTCCGTCAGTACCCGTCCCTCGTTGATGACGATGAGGGGGTAGCCGGCGTCTTCCGCCTGGATGTTCATCTGTCCGGCGGTGACCGGACGGCTGGCGGGGGTGAGGACCACGTTCAGCTTCCCGTCCGTCTCCAAAATGGCGTACTCCACCTCGTTCAGGTCCAGGGCTCCCTGGTTGCGCAGCGCCTCGGCCAGCTCGTCCAGGGTGAACCGGTTGCGGCGCATCTGGCTCTGGTCGATGCGGCCGTGGACGATGAGCAGGGCGGGTTTGCCGGCCAGCAGGGCGCGGAACTTCACGCTCTTGGCCATCAGGAGGCTCAGGATAAGCTCCATGGCGAACAGCGTCAGGGCCGGTACGATGCCGTACAGGACGGATTTTTCCGGGTTGACCACCGGCGTGGCGGATACCTCGGAGATCAAAATCGTGACGATCAGCTCCGAGGGCTCCAGCTCACCCAACTGGCGCTTGCCCATCAGACGCATGAATAGGATGAGCACGGCATATATGACGACGGAATTGAATAGTATTTTCGTTAGCATGGCGATAGTATGCCACGCTTTGCCCGGCGTATGTGCGGGCAAAACTTGAATAAGGGGAGAATGGGAATGGGGAAATACTTTGGCACCGACGGCTTCCGGGGCGAGGCCAACGTGGATCTGAATCCGATCCACGCCTTTCAGATCGGCCGGTACCTGGGCTGGTACTACGGCCGGGAGCACAAGGCCAAGATCGTGATAGGCAAGGACACACGCCGCAGCAGCTATATGTACGAAAGCGCTCTGGCGGCGGGCATCGTGGCCTCCGGGGCGGACGCGTATCTGCTGCACGTGACCACAACGCCATGCGTGTCCTACATCACCCGCAGCGAGGGGTTTGACTGCGGCGTGATGATCTCCGCCAGCCATAACCCCTATTACGACAACGGCATCAAGCTTTTAAACGGCGAGGGGGAGAAGATGGACGACGCCCTCCAGGACGCCGTTGAGAAGTATATGGACGGGGCCAGCGGCGAGCTGCCCTACGCCACCCGGGACCAGATCGGCTGCACCGTGGACTTCTACTCCGGACGCAACCGGTACATCGGGGCGCTGACCGCGTTGGCGGACTGCCCCTTTGAAAACCGGACCATTGCCCTGGACTGCGCCAACGGCAGCACATGGATGATCGCGCGGGCCGTGTTCACGGCGCTGGGGGCCAAGGTGCTGGTGATCAACGACAGGCCGGACGGCACCAACATCAACCGGGGCTGCGGCTCCACGCACATCGAGCAGCTCCGGGAGTTCGTCCGGGACAGCCGGGCCGACTGCGGCTTCGCCTTCGACGGGGACGGGGATCGGTGCCTGGCCGTGGACGAGCGGGGGGACGTGGTAAACGGCGACGCCATCATGTACATCTGCGCCAAGAGCATGAAAAGCCGGGGCCACCTGCCAAGCAATACGGTGGTGACAACGGTCATGAGCAATCTGGGACTATACAAGGCGCTGGACGCCGCCGGGATAGGCTATGAGAAGACCGCCGTGGGCGACAGGTACGTGTACGAGAACATGAAGGCCAACAACCACCTGATCGGCGGGGAACAGTCCGGCCATATCATATTCCGCAAGTATGCCCGCTCCGGCGACGGGCTGATCACCGCCATCATGGTCATGCGGGTGATGATCGGGACCAACCTGCCCCTGTCCGCTCTGGCCGCGCCGGTGAAGATGTACCCCCAGGTGCTGAAAAACGTGGTGGTCACGGATAAGGAGGCGGCTCTGGGCAGCGAGGCCGTAAAAAAAGAAGCGGCCGCCGTGGAGGCGGATCTGGGCGGCGAGGGCCGGGTGCTGCTGCGGGCCAGCGGCACGGAACCGGTGCTGCGGGTGATGGCGGAGGCGTCTACCCACGAGCTGTGCGAAAAGAGCGTGGACCGTATCATCGCCGCGATGGAAAATGAGGGCCTGCTGGTGGAGGTGCGCAAATGAGGACACGTGAGCTGTTTGACCTTTCCCACACCGCCGCGGCGGCGCTGCTGGAAAAGACTGAGTACCCCTGGGAGGCGCTGGCGGATATCGGGGACTTCATCCCGGAGCTGGGCAAGACGCTCTCTTTGGAGGAATACGACCACCCGGCTGAGGACGTGTGGATCGCGAAGGACGCCAGGATATATCCCAACAACTATATCGCCGGGCCGTGTATCATCGGGCACGGGACCGAGGTCCGGCCGGGGGCCTTCATCCGGGGCAACGCTCTGGTGGGGGACAACTGCGTGGTGGGCAACTCCACGGAGCTGAAAAATGTCATTTTATTCGATAATGTGCAGGTGCCTCATTATAATTATGTGGGCGACTCCATTCTGGGCTACAGGACCCACATGGGCGCCGGGAGCGTCACATCCAATGTGAAGAGCGACAAGACGTTGGTGGTCATCCACAACGGGAAAGAGGACATCCCCACCGGCCGGAAAAAGGTGGGCGCCATGCTGGGCGATGGGGCAGAGGTGGGCTGCGGCAGCGTGCTCAATCCGGGGACCGTGATAGGCCGGGACAGCAATATCTATCCCCTGTCCTCGGTCCGGGGCGTGGTCCCGGCGAACTGCATCTTCAAGGCGCAAAACAATATCGTGCCCAAGACGCTGGCGTAAAGCAAACCATCACAAAGGAGAGAGGGGACCTTATGAGCATCGTCCAGTCGCTGCTGTTTTTCGCGGTCAGCTTTATCGCCTCCATCGTGGGCGCCATATGCGGCATCGGCGGCGGCGTCATCATCAAACCGGTGCTGGACCTGTTCGGCTGGGCCAGCGTGTCCGCCATCAGCTTTTTGTCCGGCTGCACGGTGCTGGCCATGAGCTGCTACTCGGTGGGCCGGTCCCTGGCGGCGGGGGAGAAGGCGGTGGATCTGCGCACCGGCACGCCACTGGCCGTCGGCGGGGCCGTGGGAGGCGTGCTGGGCAAGCAGCTTTTCACCGCCATCCGCAACGCGTCGCCGCGGCCGGATATGGTGGGCGGCGTGCAGGCCGTGTGCCTGGCCATCGTCACGCTGCTGACGCTGGTATACACCCTCAAAAAATCCCGTATCCGCACGAAAAAGATAGACAGCACCGTCGTGTGCCTCGCCATCGGGCTGGTGCTGGGCATCATGAGCAGCTTTCTGGGCATCGGCGGCGGGCCGATAAACCTGGTGGTGCTCTTTTACTTTTTCAGCATGGACACCAAGACCGCCGCGGCCAACAGCCTGTACGTCATCCTGTTCAGCCAGCTCGCCAGCCTGATCGCCACCCTGGTCACGGGCTCTGTGCCGGACTTCGCGGTCCACACGCTGGCGCTGATGGTGCTGGGCGGCATCGGCGGCGGGATGGTGGGCCGGAAGATCAACAGGCGCCTGGACGGCGCGGCGGTGGATAAGCTCTTCACGGCGCTGATGGCGGTCATTATCGCCGTCAGCGTCTATAACGCATGGCGGTATCTGGGGGGCTGAACGTTTTTGTGACATATAATGCGATTTTAACAAAATAAACACGCTTCTAACAGACAGCTTTTCCGAAAACGCACAACGACCGGACAACTTTCCGTTTTTTGTCCAAAAAGTTATTGCATTTGGGAAAGACCAAATGGTATAGTGGCAGCAGAAGGCATACGACGCCAAAGGACGAGACGAAAACTATTATTTTATGAAGGAGAGACTCACGATGAAAAAACAAACGTTCCGCCGCATCTGTCTGCTGCTGTCGCTGGTCATGGTCATGAGCTGCGCTCTCAGCACCACCGCCTTTGCCGCCGGGGAGACCTGGACCGTCACCTGCCCCTGGGCGCCTGACGGCGTGGCCAGCCTGGTGAGCCAGAAGGCCGCTTCCCTGAGCACCGAGTATTCCGACGACATCACCCTGGTCGCCGAGGCCATCAAGGGCGACGCCGCCACCGTCAACACCTGGGTGCTGGACAACGAGGCCGGCGACACCGGTCTGGTGTTCGTGGGCGAGGGCCTGCTGAGCATCACCGCCACCATGGACCCGGCCAAGATGCAGTTCGGCTATGAGGACTTCGCGTTCGTGGAGAACCTGTATTCCTCCGTGTTCGTGCTGAGCGCCGACGCCAAGCTGGAGATCAACGGCATCGAGGACCTGAAGGCCTTTGTGGAGGGCGCGGAGGAGATCACCGTGGCCACCAACGGCGCCACCGGCTCCGAGGCGTTCCTGGCCGCCGCGCTGTTCGGCTCCATGGGCGCGGGCGACGCGCTGAAGCTGGTCCCCTATCAGTCCGCCGCCGAGGCCGCGCAGGCCGTGTCCCGCGGTGAGACTGACTTCGCCGTCAGCCACCAGTCCCAGATCCTGGAGACCTACAACCAGGGCGGCGTGACCGTGGTGTGCGCGTTCGACGAAGGTCCCATCGAAAACGGCCCCTTCGCCGGCGTCGAGGGCGTGGGCGAGTATGGCTATCCCTACTTCCGCAACCGCTGCTTCATCATGGCCCGTGCCGGCACCGACGAGGAGAAGGTCGCCGAGCTGAAGGCCCTGTATGACGACATCCTGGCCGACGAGGAAGTGGTGGAGTGGCTGCACGACACCATGCTCCTGGAGGTGGACACCATGGACGTGGAGGCCGTGGAGGAGCACATCGCCAACGTGAAGGGCATCGTGGAGGAGTACATCGACATCGTTCAGCCTGCATAAGGCGGCGCTGTCGGGCAAACCTCGCTCCCATTCAATTGAACTGTCGGGGGGAATGGGCACGCGCCCATTCCTCCTTGTCTTTCCTATAAGGGAGGTCGTAACGTGAAAGACAAACTGGATACCCTTGGCGCGAAGCTGGCGCGCAAGGAGATGCGCATCCCCGTGGACCTGACGGTGGGCGTGCTGTTTTTCCTGCTGGGCGGCGTGGTGCTGCTGATCATGCCCCAACAGGTGGCCGTATCGGAGCGGGACGTGGTGAACGGCCGGGCTTTCCCCACGCTCCTGATGGGGCTTATGATGTTTTGCAGCGCGCTGCTGGTGGGCAAGGAGATCTATAAGATCGCCAAAAAGAAGCCCCTGGAGTACAAGACGGTGAACCTGCTGGTGGAGGTCAAGGCCCTGATCATCCTGGCCATCCTGGTCGTCAGCTACCTGCTGGCGCTGTGGACGGACCTGTTCGTGGTGGGGGCCGTGTTCTGCGCGCTGGCGTTTCTCATTTACTTCCGGTGCAAAAAGCCCGGCTATTACATCATCACCGTGGGAATGGCCGTGGGCATATGGGCCGCGTTCCGGTTTTTGCTGAACGTGCGCTTTTAAGAGAGAGGAAGTGGTTTTATGCTGCAACATATCGTCCCGGCCAGCGGGCTGCTGTTCACGCTGCAAAACATCCTGTGGATCAACATCGGCGTGTTCATCGGCGCGGTGTTCGCCGCCATCCCCGGCCTGACCGTTATTCTTTGCGTCATCCTGTTCCTGCCGGTCACCTATTCCATGTCCGCCATCCCCGGCATGATGTTCCTGCTGGGCATCTACTGCGCCGGGGGCTACGGGGGAAGCGTGTCGGCCATCCTGATCAACACGCCGGGCACGCCCCACGCCGCCGCGACCATGCTGGACGGCCACCCGCTTTCCAAGCAGGGCAGGACCAAGGCGGCCTTGAAGATCGCCCTGTACGCGTCCACCTTCGGCGGCATTTTTTCCGCGCTGGCGCTGCTGTTTCTGGGGCCGCAGGTGGCGAAATTCGCAGCCCAGCTTGGCACGCCGGAGTGCTTCATGGTGTGCGTGTTCGGCCTGACCATCATCGCCGGCGTGTCCGGCAAGAGCATGATCCGGGGCATCATCGCCGCGTGCCTGGGCCTGCTCATCTCCTGCATCGGCTCCGACCCCATGACCAGCTACGACCGCTTCACCTTTGGCGTGGGCCGGCTGTACCTGGGGCTGGACCTGGCCGTGTGCCTCATCGGCCTGTTCGCCCTGGTGGAGATCGTGGGCCGGGCGGAGAAAAAGCCCGACGAGCTGCACATGGACACCTCCAAGATGCGCGACAACGGCGTCATCACCAAGGACGAGTACAAGCGCATGGCCCGGCCCACCATCCTGGGTTCGCTCATCGGCGTCATCGTGGGCATCATCCCTGGCACCGGCGCGTCCGAGGCCAGCTGGTTCAGCTACAGCCAGGCGCGGAACCTGTCCAAGCACCCGGAGGAATTCGGCCACGGCTCCGTAGAGGGCGTGGCGGCGTCCGAGTCCGCCAACAACGCCGTCACCGGCGCCACGCTCATACCCCTTCTGACCCTGGGCATCCCCGGGGACGGCACGGTGGCCATCATGCTCTCCGCGCTGATGATTAACGGCCTGAACCCCGGCCTTTCCCTGTTCACCACACAGGGCGATATCATGTACGCCATCATGCTGGGGCTTATCCTGGTGAACGTGTTCATGCTCCTGCAGGGCAAGGTGCTCACGCCCATCTTCGCCAAGGTGGTATCCATCCCCCAGGAGATACTGACCCCCATCATCGTGATATTCTGCTTCGCCGGGGCCTACTCGGTGAACAAGAACTACTTCGACGTGGCCGTGGCGCTGGTGTTCTGCGTGCTGGCGTGGCTGCTGAGAAAGCTGGATATGCCCCCGGTGCCCATTTTGCTGGGGCTGGTGCTGGGCAAGATGACGGAGACCAACTTCCGCCGGGCGCTGCTCATCTCCAACGGCAACCCGTCCGTGTTCTTCAGCAGCGTGTACTGCTGGATATTCGTCGGGCTGATCGTGCTGGCGGTGGGGACCATCCTGCGCGGCAAGCTCCGGGAGAAAAAACCGCAGGCCGCGCCTGCCGCCAAGGAGGAATGACATGCCTTACAATATCGTATTTTACTTCACCGACCAGCAGCGCTGGGACACCTGCGGCTGCTTCGGCCAGCCTTTGAATATCACGCCCAATCTGGATAAGCTGGCGGCCGAGGGGGTCAAATTCCCCAACGCCTTCTCCCCCCAGCCGGTGTGCGGTCCCTGCCGGGCGCTGTTCCAGACAGGCCGCTACCCCACCGAGACCGGGTGCTTTCGCAACAACATCATGCTGCCTCCGGACGTGAAGACGCTGGGCCAATACATCGAGGAAGCGGGTTATGAGACGGCCTACATCGGCAAGTGGCACCTGGCCAGCGACGGGGAGCTGGAAAAGCCCCCGGTCATCGACCACACCGTCACCGCCATCCCCAGAGAGCTGCGGGGCGGGTACACCGGCTACTGGCGCACCGCCGACGTGCTGGAGTTCACCTCCCACGGGTACGACGGCTTCGTCTTCGACGAGAACGACAACAGGATAGACTTCAAGGGCTACCGGGCCGACTGCATCAACGACCTGGCCCTGCAATTTTTCGATACGTACGACAGGAAAAAGCCCTTTTTCATGACCGTCTCCCAGATCGAGCCCCACCACCAGAACGACCATAAGCACTACGAGGGGCCGGAGGGGTCCAGGGAGCGGTTTGCTAACTTCGTCCTGCCCCACGATCTGGAAGTGCTCAAGGGCAACGCGGCGGAGGAATACCCGGACTATCTGGGCCAGTGCGCCGCGCTGGACGAAAATCTGGGCCGATTGATAGACCGGCTCAAAAAAGAGGGGCTTTACGAAAATACGGTCATCATCTTCGCCTCCGACCACGGCAGCCATTTCATGACCCGCAACCGGGACGAGCACCTGAACGGCTACGACGACTATAAGCGCTCCTGCCACGACGGGTGCCTGCACGTGCCGCTGGTGATAGCCGGAGGACCCTATAAGGGCGGCGTGGCGGTGCAGGAGCTGGTGAGCACAGAGAGCCTTCCCAAGACCATCCTGGCCATCGCCGGGGTGGACGTGGGCGACGCCATGATCGGCGAAAACCTGCTGGACGTGGCGGAGCACAAGGACCCGGACCGGCCTAACGAGGTATTCGCCCAGATATCCGAAAGCCGGGTGGGCCGGTGCGTCAGAACGCCGGACTGGCTCTATTCCGTGTACGCCCCCGGCGTCAACGGCGGCGAGGCAGCGGCGTCGGACACGTATGCCGACGACTTTTTGTACGACATGCAGGCGGACCCCTGGCAGCTCAATAACGTGGTCACGGACCCGGCCTACGCCAAAGTCAAGGCCGAGCTGCGCCAAAAGCTGCTGGACTGGATCGAGCGGGCCGAGGGGACCCGGCCTGTCATCACCGACTGAGCCAAATGACAAGCGGGAAAAAGACCGAGCAGGTCTACCGCTGGCTGCTGGCCTACATCGACGAGAACAAGTTCTCCGGCAACCAGAAGCTCCCCTCGGAAAACGCCTTGCAGCGCCGCCTCTCGGTCAGCCGGGAGACGGTGCGGGCGGCGTTTGACCGTCTGGCTCAGGACGGGGCCGTGTACAAGGTCAAGGGCAGCGGGACCTACTTCAACCGGGAGCTGGCTCTGTCCCGGCAGATGAGCGACGGGGATACCCCCAGGCGCATCGGCCTCATTTTGCAGGGCCAGGACGCCGACGCCAACTCCGCTCTCATCGAGGGCGTGCGGAGCGTGCTGACGGACGGACAGGCGGATCTGCACGTCTTTCTGACGGACAACAAGTTCGCCAACGAGCGCCGGTGCCTGCAAACGGTGGTCCACCAGAGCTTTAGCGGCTTCATCGTGGACGGGGTGAAGGCCAGTCTTTTGAACCCAAATTTGGACTGCTACCAGGAGCTGTACCGGCGGCGTATCCCGGTGGTGTTTTACAACAACTACTATAAAAACCTGCGCTATCCGCGGGTCATCGTCAACGACAGACAGTGCGCCGGGGAGCTGATGGACCTGCTGATCGCCGCCGGTCACCGGTATATCGCGGGCATTTTCGTCTACGACAACTACCAGAGCATCGAGAAATTCCAGGGCATGACCGAGGCTTTGCAGCAAAACGGCCTGGAATATCAGGACGATTACATCAAGTGGTGCGTGTCCAACGAGGCGCATGACGACAGCTTCGTGCGCATCATCGAGCGGTTTTTGAAGGGCATCCCCCGGTGCACGGCGGTGGTGTGCTGCAACGCCATCATCTACCGGCTGGTCCGCAGGGCGCTGGACCGTATGGGCCGGCGGGTGCCGGAGGACTGCTCCCTGGTCTGCTTCGACTACTCCGGCGACGACTGGGAGGAGGCGGGCGTCACGTGCTCGGTCTATCAGGGCCGGGAGATGGGCCGCCAGGTGGCCACAAGGCTTCTGCGCATGATCGACAGGCAGGACTGCGAGGACAAGGGCTATTCCTACGTGATGAAGCCAAAGATACATGTTGGCCGCACGATCCGGACGATGTGAAAAGGTGCGTCCCCGGCTTGCGCCGGGGACACACCTTAATTAAAGCCCCCCTTACACAGGGGGGCCGTTCAATAATGTTGCCGCCTATGGCGGCAATTTTAATTGCCCGCCGGTCGGGCGGGCAACCTTTAACGGTAAATGGACAGCATGCCAAAGTATTTTTTGACAAAGGAGGTATCCTCCACTTCCTCGGCCATGTCCTCCGGGCCGTAGCGCAGAAGGTAATAGTCCATGTCGTGGACGGTTTTGAAGATGTCGTTCGCGGCAGACATATCATGCTTGTCCCGCGCCTGGGCGGTCTTGTCGATCAAAGCTTGCAGGTCGTTTTTCAGGTCGGCGTTTTGCACAGTGCTTTGTATGTCCGTGAGGATCCCGATAAAATCGTCGGCGTCGTATTCATTGTTCACGAGAAACTCGGAGAGCGTATCCTCCGTGCCGTACTTCTCGCAGAAGCCGGTCCACGAAAGACCCTCTTCCTCCCGTATCCTCCTAATATCCTCCAGATCGTATTCGTCCCCGGTATAGGACCACTGGACATTGATCTGGCCTGTCTCGTCAAAATAGTTCCATGCCGGGTCTTTGGGGTCTTCCAGATACGCGAAAATGTCATAGTAGAAGTACTGGCGCTCCCACCAGGCGTTGGCGCCGGTGATCACTGTATAAAGCCAGTCGGCCTGGTCCTCCGTCATGCCCTCCAGGGCCTGTTCCCGCGCGGCCAGGACCTGCTCCTTTGTGGGGGCAACGATCGGGCTGGGGGCAGGGGTCGAAGTGGGTTCCGGCGGGTTGGTCGGGGCGCCGGTCTCGGGCGCCATCGTGAAAGATGCCGGCTGCGTGGGCGCCGGGCTGGCGGCGGGCTGCTCCGCGCTTTGGGCGCACCCGGCCAGTATGATAAGACACAGCCCAAGGAGCGCCGTCAGCGCTGTTTTTCTCTTCATCCGTGCATACCCCCTTGATAAGTTATGAAGCAGTATAGCACGCTCCGCCGGGCCGGTCAACGGCGGAACAGCAGGCGGGCGGCGGTGGTGGTGTCCCCGGCTTACGCCGGGGAGACGCATCATATGGAAAGCCTCCCCTGTGCAAGGGGAGGTGGCAGCGCGGAGCGCTGACGGAAGGGTTGTCTGTTGGACATTACAACCCCCCAGTCACGCATGTGCGTGACAGCCCCCCTTACACAGGGGGGCCGTCGATAATGTTGCCGCCTATGGCGGCAATCAAATTTTTCTCTCCCTCAGTCAGCGCGAAGCGCTGACAGCCCCCTCGTCAGAGGGGGCCGGCCCCGCCGGGGCCGATTTCGGGGGCATAGCCCCCGCCTCCCTCTGACGAGGGAGGTGGCGCGGCTTAAGCCGCGACGGAAGGAGAGATTTTTTGATCGCGCCGGAGGCGCACCATTTTGCGGGAAATTCACCGGAACAGTATTCGGGCGGCGGTTTTAAGGCGGGGGAGGGCGTAGGGGAAAAAGGCTTTATAGGCCGGGCAGAAATAGTTCTCCCGGCCTGTTTGGCCGTCCGTGAAGTCCCGGCGGCACCCGCCGCGACACAGGGGCGCGTAGGCGCAGGCGCTACAGGCGGCCGGCCGCTTTTCCCCCTCGGCCAGGAAGCGTTTCATGGCCGGCGAGGCAAGGGCCTGGGCCACGGTCATGTCCCGGATATTGCCGATGCGCCAGGCGTCCAGCACGTAAAAGTCGCAGGGGTATAAGCCGCCGTCCGCCTCGACCGCCAGGTAACCGCCGCACCGGCCGTTGGCGGCGCAGGAGCCGGGGGGCATGCCGGCGAGCTCCCGCAGCAGGTCGTCGAAAAACCGGACGCTCACGTATGTGCCGCGCGTAAGCTCTTGGTACCAGCAGTCGAAGACGCTCTTTAAAAACCCGCCGTAGGCCTCCGGCGTCAGGGACCAGCTCATCGCGCCGCGGGGGCCGTCCAGCGGGTCCAGGCAGGGGATGAATTGCAGGGGGTGGTCCCCCAGCTTTCGCAGGCTGTCCCACACCTGCCGGGGGGCCTTGGCGGCGTCGCCGGTGACGACGCATAATAGATTCGTCTCCACGCCAGCGTCGGTCAGCAGCGCCAGGGCGTTTACCGTCCTGTCCCAGGTGCCGTGGCCGCCGATGTCCCGGCGATAGCGGTCGTGGAGCGTCCTTGTCCCGTCCAGGCTCAGGCCAACCAGAAAGCCGTTGTCCCGGAAAAAACCGGTCCAGTCCCGGTCCAGGCGCTGGCCGTTGGTCTGGAGCGCGAAGGACGCGTCTGGACACAGCTCCCGGGCCTTGCGGACAAAGGTCCGGAAAAAGTCCAGGCCAGCCAGGGTGGGCTCCCCACCCTGGAAGAGATAGTGGACGTGCCCGCCGGGGGCCGCATAGGCGGAGCCCGCGCGGATGAGGGCCTCGGCCGTGTCCAGGCCCATCAGCCCCAGGCTCTTTTGGGTCCGGTTTTCGGACACGTCCTCATAAAAGCAGTACCGGCACCGCATGTCGCACAGGCCGGAGGCCGGTTTGACCAGAAATGTGACGCTGCCCATGGTCTCACATGTCAAACCAGCGTATCTCGCCGGGGGCCAGGTCCAGAGGGAAGGAGCCATTGTCGGTGTACACGGTGGTGTGGCGGGCCGCGCCGGCGTTGTTCACCACGCAGTAAAGGCCGCTGTTGGGGTAGGCGTGGGCCTCCGTGTCCACGTTGGCGGAAAACCACCGGTGCAGCTCGCTCTCCCCGTGGCTGGCCCACAGCACCGCACGGTGCAGCAGCCGCGCGTTGGGGAAGGAATAGGGAAGCCCGGAGATGTACACCGCACGGCCTTTGCCAAATTCGTGCACCGCAAGCTGGACCTCTTTGTCCCGCTGGACCAAAATCTCCGCGTCCGGCAGGGCGTACATGCTCTTCTTGCCCTCGCCGAAGTCCACCGGACCGTCCGCGTCCGCCAGGATGAAGTGGTCCGGGTGCTCGGTCCAGTTGTACTTGTCGTAGTTGAGGGTCAGGCCCGTCTCCTTCTCCACCCCCAGCACCCCGGCCAACTGGATATACCGGCCCTGGTACTGGTGGCCGCTTGGCTCGCCTACGCCGATGAGTCCGCCGCCGCCCCACACAAAGCGCTTCACCGCGCCGGAGACGCGGGGGTCCTCCCAGAGGGCGCCGCCGGTGTGGGCCGTGTCGCCGTCGCCGATGTTCAGCAGCACGTCGATACCGTCCAGCGCGGCCGGGTCGGATAAGATGTCGTCAAAGCTCAGAAACCGCACGTCACAGGGCGCGCCGGCAAGGGCCTCGATGACGCCGGCGTAGGAGTAGTTCTGCTTATAATACAGCGCGTGGTGGACCATGTGACAGCCCCAGGACCGGGCTTTGCCCCAGGCGTTCAGCACCGCCACGGTCCGGCAGCACCAGGGCTTGCCGCCTTTGACGCTCTCGTAAAGCTCCCGGAACTCGCCGCACACCTGTTCCACATAGTCGAGAAAGTCGGGAAATTCACAGGCCAGCTTCAGATACCCGCCGTAGCCGATGCGGTCTACCGGCTTTCTTAAGATGGCACGCCGGGCCGTGACCCAGTTCTCCCGCGCCTGCCTTACCGGGTCGCCGCCGGGGCGGAAGGTGTCCGGGAAGAAGTAGGGCAGGAAGCGGCCCTCGGTGTACTTGACGCCGGGGATGTCGGCAATAAGCCGCAGGGTGGCGCCGTTGCCCACGCTGCCCACCACCGCGTCCAGGCCGATGGAGGCGAACTCGTCCATGTATGGCTCCGTGCCGATCCAGTGGTCCCCCAGGAACATCATGGCCTCTTTGCCGTACTGGTGGGTGATGTCCACCAGCTCTTTGGCGAGAGCCGCTACCTCCCGGCGCTGGAAGGCCATAAAGTCCTTGTACTGCCGACTGGGGAGGCGGTACTGGTTGTTGTAGTACCCCTGGTCGATGATGTACTCCGGCCGGAAGGGGTAGCCGACTTCCCGCTCGAATTTCTCCAGTATGTAGGGGCTGACGGAGGCGGAATAGCCGTACCAGTCCACGTATTTCTCCCGCTTCAGCTCGTCGAAGACCAGGGTGAACTGGTGGAAAAAGGTGGTGTACCGGATCACGTCCACGTAGGGGTGGTCTTCGATGAATTTCCGCAGCCGGTCCAGGGAATAGGCGTGGGTCGCGGGCTGGCGCACGTCGAAGGTGATCTGGTGCTCAAAGTCCTTCCAGTCGTTGGTGACCGCGTTATACATGTGCACCGGGTCCCAGATGAGCCAGGCCAGGAAGCTGACCGTGTAGTCGTGGAATGGCTCCGGCCTGTCGATGACCACGCAGCCGCTGTCCGGCTCCCAGCGCCAACTGTCCGGGGCCAGGGGTTTTCCCGCGGACCGGTCCATGACCTCCCACCAGCGGCGGATGTCGTCCCGGTCGTTCACCGCCATCAGCTCCGGGCTCACGCCGCGCATCAGGGGGATGGACAGCGGCCCCTCGGCGGCGGTGTGGAAGCCGGTCATGATGTAGCACTGCTGGACCTCGTCGGGATGGGCCATAGCCCAGGCGTTGTCCTTGCGGGTGGTGTAGTAGGTGGCGTATATCTTGGCGTCCACGTCTTTCAGCGCGTCGGGGAAGTCCGTGCCGTCGCAGTCGCGCACGGCGTCCGCACCCCAGCGCTTCATAAGCGCCAGCGTCTCGGGTACCGCGTCCCGGTCGGTGGGGATGGTCACGCGGCCTGTCAATATATTCATAGCGATATTTCCTTTGGTCGAGAAGTGTGTCAAATCAGCCCTTCACACCGCCGGCGGTGACGCCGGTGATGATGCGGCGGCTCATGAACAGGTACAGCAGGAACGTGGGCAGGAACACGATGATCACCGCCGCGAACAGCCCGCCGTAGTTGCCGGAGTACTTCATGGAGTTGACGATCTGCAACAGTCCCACGCCAACGGGGGTCATGCTGGAGGAGTTGGTGAAGATCATGGCCATAAAGAACTCGTTCCAGGTGGACAGGAAGTTGAAGATGGTCACGGTGATGATCGCCGGCTGGATAAGCGGCAGCATGATGGACCAGAAGGTCCGGTTGGCCGAGCAGCCGTCGATGGCGGCGGCCTCCTCGTAGTCGTGGCTCAGCGTGGCGAAAAAGTCCAGCATGTAGATGGCCGTATAGGGCACGCGCATGAAGATGTAAAGGGCTATCAGCAAAACGCGGCCTTTGATGCCCCACTTCACCGCCAGGGAGTACAGGGGCATGATGATCATGATGGCCGGCACGCTCATGGCGATGACCAGCGCGATGCGGATGGTCCGGCTGCCCCGGAAGTTCCACCGGCTGAGCACATAGGCCGCCGGGGCCGCGATCAGCAGCACCCCCGCGCAGGACACCACGGAGTACAAAAGAGAGTTGCCAAAAAATACGGACACGTTCTGGGTCTTCCAGGCGTTGGCGTAGTTCTCCCAGTGAAAGCCGGAGGCGAACTTGAACACCGTGCCCGTGAAGATCTCCCTGGAGGTGGAAAGGCTCGCGCCGAATATCCAGGCGAGCATCACCACCATGAAACCCACATAGGCGATCACTACCAGATAGCCGGGAAGCATTTTCAGTTCGTGCTTCCAGCTGCTCTTGCGTCTTGTCTTTTCCATCGCTTCCCCCTCCTGTCAGTATTCCAGGTCCCGGCTCTTGAGAAGCCGGTCGGTGATCACGTACACGGCGATGATGATCAGCGTCAGCACCACGCCTACCGCCGCGCCGGCGCCGGCGTCCCGCTCGATCACGCCTTTGCCGCCGAACACGGTGTCATAGAGGTAGATGACCGGCACGATGGTGGAGCCCTCCGTCTGCACCGGGGAGAAGAGCTTCGACCACAGATAGAACGTGGCGGCGTTGATGGTCCAGAAGGTGATGGTGGTCTTCACGATGCCCTTCAAAAGGGGCAGGGTGATGGAGAAAAACTGCCGCGCCTTGCTGGCTCCGTCGATGGTGGCGGCCTCGTACAGGTCCGTGGGGATGCCCTCGATGCCGCTGATGTAGATAAGCATGTAGTAACCGATGCTGCCGTAGATGAACGCGGCGATCATGGCCCAGAGCTTGGCGTCCGTGCCCAGCCAGCGGACCTTGTCAAAGCCAAGGAACGTGACGAGCTGGTTCAACAGGCCGTAGTCATAGTTGAAGATGTACTGCACCCACATGGTGGCCAGGGCCACGGCGGAGACGATGTTGGGCAGGTAGATGGCCGCGCGGAAAAAGCCCTGGAAACGTATCTTGCTGGTCAGGATCACCGCGATCAGCAGCGACAGGGCCAGGGTTATCACGCCGCCGACGATCCAGATGGCCAGGAAGTTTTTCATGGAGGTGATGAAGCTGGCGTTGTGGAAGATCTTGTCGTAATTCGCCAGGCCGTTGAAGGTCCAGGAGCCGGCGTCCGCCGTCACGCTCTCCACGCGGAAAAAGCTCATGGCAACCGTGCGCAGCACGGGATAGACGTACATCAGCAGCAGACATATCACCGTGGGCGCGATAAAGAAAAAGATCAGGGCGCGATTTTTCTTCATACTCATAAAAGGTCCACCTTTCTCGCGCTGTTGCTATTAAAAAAACAGGCGGCACCGAAGTGCCGCCTGCCTCAGTCAGAAATCAATACAGAGCGTCCATGGCGGCGCAGAACGCGGCGCCGTCGGCGTACTTGCCCTCGAACAGCTCCGTGAACAGGGTCTTCATGTCGCCCCAGGCGGGGTGGGTGTTCAGAGAGCCGCACCAGCTCATGGGAGCGGTGGTGTTCTTCAGAGTGTCCACAGCGGTGGGCAGATAGGCGCAGGTGTTGTCCGGGTCGGCGGGGATCTGACCGGCCGTGTCGGCCATCTTCTGGTCATACTCGCCGGTGACCAGGAACATGATGAAGTCGAAGGCCTCCTGGGCGTGCTCGCTGTAGGAGGTCACGGCCAGAGAGTTGGCTCCCACATAGACCACGTCGGCGGAAGCGCCGCCGTCCATGGCGGGATAGTTGATCAGACCCCAGTTCTGGGGACCGAACACGGCGTCCACCTCGGCGGTGACGTAGTTGGCGCAGACCACCATGGCGGCCTCACCGGTGCCGACCTTGTTCTGGCTGGAGGGATACTCGTCGGGAGCGCCGTCCACCAGATAACCGGCGTTGACCAGGTCGATGATGTCCTGCGCGGCCTGGACGGCCTTCTCATTGTCGGCCCAGCCGCCGTTGTCCCGCAGCTCGGCGATGCCATCCTCACCCAGGTAGCGGACCAGGTGATAGTAGAAGGTGAAGTTGGTGTAGGCGCCGTCCTGGGCCAGGGGGGCGATGCCGGCGTCCTTCAGCTTGGCGCACACGTCCAGGAACTCGGTCCAGGTGGTGGGAAGCTCTTCCACGCCGGCCGTCTCAAAGGCGTCCCGGTTGTAGAAGATGCCGCCGACCTGGGGCTGCTCGACGATGCTGTTCAGGCAGCCGGCCCAGCCGGTGACCTGGTCGGTCAGAACGGGATAGCTGTGCTCGGCATAGCCGGCGGCCTCGGCCATCTCGGTCAGGTCATAGGTGTAG
Source organism: uncultured Oscillospiraceae bacterium (assembly GCA_947625845.1). Taxonomy (GTDB): domain Bacteria; phylum Bacillota; class Clostridia; order Oscillospirales; family Oscillospiraceae; genus CAJOIG01. The sequence goes on along the minus strand of CANQQB010000039.1, from coordinate 2,610 downwards.
GGGGCATAGACGTTGCCGATGCGGTTGTAGTCGTCCTCGATGATGTCGATGGGCTCGCCCGCCTCGAGCGCGGCGGTCAGCAGCTCGTTGACGCCGCGGCCTTTCCACTCGATGTTCACATGCACACCGGTCTCGGCCTCGTAGGCCTCGGCGGCCTCGGCGATAACGGTGGCCTGGGGCTCGCCCTCGTTCCACATGGACCAGTAGGTGATCTCCGTGCCGCCGTCCGCCAGGGCAAAGGCGCCAAGAGACAGGACCATGACCAGCGCGAGGGTCAGGCTGAGAAGTTTCTTCATGGATCGTTCCTCCTAAAAAAATTTGGTTTTTTGTTTTGATGGCTTGTTTCCAACTGTTCCTGGCCTCAGTATATACCTTTGCCCGGTGAAAACAATAAAGATGTTGTTCTCATTTTTATAAATGTTGCTATTTTTATGTATTTTCACTTAATCGGCCGGGAATAGAGCTTGGTGTTTCGTGGAAATTTAATAATTTGCTACACTAAATGCTCAGTGCCGGCAGGCAGCGCGACCGGGCGGCGAAGTTGCAAAGAGGCGGAAAGGGCCGTATAATAGGGAGCGGTAAAAGGGCGAAAGGAGGCGGCGGCCGTGAGCACCAGACAGTACGCCATTGGACCGGCCGAGCCGGTACCCGGCCTGGACGGGGCGCGGCTGTTGTACGTGACATGCGCACGGTACAGTCCGGAGTGGGACAGCGAGCAGCACATCCACGCCTGCGCGGAGCTGTTCTTCGTCACCGGCGGCAGCGGCGCGCTGCAATTGCAGCGGGAGACGGTCCCGCTGACGGCGGGCGATCTGGTGGCCGTGGACCCTGGCGTGCCCCATACGGAGCAGAGCGGGCCGGCCGACCCCATGCAGTACGTGGTGCTGGGGGTGGACGGACTGGAGCTGGGCGCGGCTGTCGGCGGGTACGTGCTGCTGCACGGCTTTGCCAACCAGCGGCAGACGGCCGCGTGCCTGGAGATGCTGGTCCATGAGGTCTCCGCCGGAGGCCGGGGCAGCGCCGAGGCGTGCCAGAGCCTGCTGCGGGTGCTGCTGATCGGGCTGACGCGGCAGCACCAGTCCGTGCTGTTTCCCGTCCCGGCGGAGCCAAAGTCCAGCCGGGAGTGCGCGCTGGTAAGGCGGTATGTGGACGAGCACTTCAAGGAGGCCATCACATTGGAGCAACTGGCGGCGGTGGCGCATCTCAATAAGTACTACCTGAGCCACGCGTTCCAGAAGGAATACGGCGTGTCGCCTATGCGCTATCTCATGCAGCGGCGTATTCGGGAGAGCCGGTTTCTGCTGGCCAGGACGGACCACAGCCTGTCCCATATTGCCCAGGTGCTGGGCTTTTCCTCGCCAAGCTACTTCTCCCAGTGCTTTCGCAGGGCCGAGGGCGTGAGCCCCACGGTCTACCGCCGCAGCCATCAAGGACAGTGATCGAAAAGAATGACGCCGGGAGGCTCACGGGAGCCTCCCGGCGCTATAGATCCAGAAAAAATTATTTAATGAAGCTGTAGAGGATGTCGGCGGCGAAGAGTCCGCCGGGGAGCAGGCTGACCAGGGCGAAGGCGCGCTTTTGCATCCGGCCGGCCAGGTGGGTGGCCATGGGCACCATGCAATAGACCAGTATCAGGCCGGAAAGGCCGAAGAACAGCACCGACCGGGCGCAGATATACCCGCCGACGTTGCCCCAGTTCCAGATCTCCGTGTTATAGTCCCACAGGCGGATGTGTTTGACGTGCCAGAAATAATAGCCCGCGGCAAACTCCAGCACGCCGGAGGATATTGTCCCCAGCAGGAACACTGCCCAGGGCCGCTTGCGGAACCGGTAGGCCAGCAGCAGGATGAAGACGGCTCCGTAGGCGTAAATGGGTATCCAGGGACCCAGGGTGGTGCCGCGCTTGACGAAATAGCCCAAGTCGATCCGATAAAAGATCGTCTCGTACACAAAGCCGAAAACGCCGCTCAGTACGAACAGCAGCATGAATATCTGGAATTTCTGCCAGCGGGAGAAATCGTGTTCCTCTCCGGACCAGGTTTTCAGTGTGGCTATGGGATGCATGCGGCTCCCTCCCCGTCGTTTTTGCCATTTTAGCACGTCGGAATGGACCCGTCAACGGAGGACCCGGACCGCCGGCATGGCGCGCAAGCCCTGTCACCGCCGTTTATCGGCATTTTCGATTGACAAAATAAAATTTCGTCTGGTCATATTGGCGCCGCAATGCTATACTGGTCCTGTCAAGAACTACAAGGAGGGACATCCCATGTCTGATTATTTCGGCAAAGAGACGCCTAAGCTGGGCTTTGGCCTGATGCGGCTGCCCAAAAAGGGCGACGGCACGGACATCGAGCAGGTCAAGAAAATGGTGGACCTGTTCATGGCGGCGGGCTTTACATACTTCGATACCGCCTACGTGTACGGCACGTCGGAGGCGGACATCAAAAAAGCCCTGGTGGACCGCTATCCCAGGGACAGCTACACACTTGCCACAAAGATCAACGCGATGGCGGCCGCCGACGAGAAGGCGGCTAAGGAGCAGTTCACCACCAGCCTGGAGCGCACCGGCGCGGGGTACTTCGATTACTACCTGCTCCACGCCATGATGGA
>CANQQB010000038.1 GCA_947625845.1 uncultured Oscillospiraceae bacterium | reverse complement strand
CGCCTAACCCGCTTCACACACTCACGCTTCCGGCGCCTTCACTGGCGTCTGCTTTGCTATGCCCTCTTGCGGGTCCATACATCTTCATCCATCTTCCTTAATTCAGGCTTGACTTTTAATAGTAAGTCTCTCTGTGAATTGCAGAAAATCCCGCAGAAGCTGGTTTTCCATCTGCAGCCTGGCAATCTCTTTCTTGTATTCTTCCTCACCGCTCAACGGACGTTTTCTTGGACGGCCTTTTGGCTTAGGCGGTATCCCCGAGACCAGATTTCGTTGTCTTCGGTTATAGCGGTTGATTCAGCCTTTGATCTGCTTCATTGTCAGTCCCAGGTGTTCTGCAATTTCCCGGCGTGTTTTTCCTTCCTCCCTCATTTGCAGGATTTCAGACTCGTATTCCTCTACATGCGTATACTTCCGTTTACCCATAACAATACCCCCTGTCGTGGTCATTATCCTACAACAGGGGGCTTCTTGTCTACTGTCCGTTTTTTCTGGGGCGGTTTCCCGGACGGACTTGACAATTTCACGTATGGCGATTATACTATAAGCACAAAAGCGCTGCCGGTTCCGGTCAGCCTAACTATCACAGCGAAATGATCGCCGCTCTAGTCGGGAGCCCGGCGGTCATTTCTTTTTGCAAAGCTGAACGATCAGCTCACAAATGCCAACGATCAATATACCGACCTGGATAAGGTCAGAATATGTAACCATAAGCAACCCTCCCTTCCGGAGGGCAAGGTCCCTCCGTCATTCCAGGAACGACGTTAGGCTGACCTTCGCCGACAGCGCGGGCCACAACGTGGCTTGTCGACATACTATCACAGGAACCGGCAAAAAGCAATAAAAAACGCCCGCCCCGGTTTCCCGGACGGACTTGACAATTTCACATATGGCGATTATACTATAAGCACAAAAGCGCTGCCGGTTCCGGTCAGCCTAACTCAATCTTGTGAAGTGATCGCCGATCTTGTCAGGGAGCCGGCGGTCATTTCTTTTTGCATAGCTGAACGATCAGCTCACAAATGCCAACGATCAATATACCGACCTGGATAAGGTCAGAATATGTAACCATAAGCAACCCTCCCTTCCGGAGGGCAAGGTCCCTCCGTCATTCCAGGAACGACGTTAGGCTGACCTTCGCCGACAGCGCAGGCCACAATGTGGCTTGTCGACATACTATCACAGGAACCGGCAAAAAGCAATAAAAAACGCCCGCCCCGGTTTCCCGGAACGGGCTGCAAAATCGGCCAACACCACTCGTCCGAAATCGCGCCTATAGTGTATCACATATAAGGCGCGCATGCAAGGAACAATTCAAATAAAACGCCGCCCCCGGTCTGGACCACCGGAAGCGGCAGCGTAGAAAACCACCAACCATAAGGGGATAGTCTACCCTTCTAGGATACACCATCCCCTCCGAAAAAGCAAGGAGGGAATACAAGTGAACGTCCCAAAAGCCAGGAAATTGAAGTCCGGCACCTGGTTCATCCAGCTACGTCTGGGTGGTGAGAGCATTCCGGTCACCGGCAAGACGGAGCGCGAGTGCATCAAGCAGGCGGAGTATATCAAGAGCCAGTATCTTGTCGGCAAGCGTGAGAAGCCGACGGAACCCGAACAGCCTCCCCCGGCGCCCCAAAAGCTCCCCACACTGGGAGAGGCGGTCGACGCCTACATTGCCAGGCGCGACAAGATCCTCTCCCCCTCCACGATCCGAGGCTACAAGACCATCCGCCGCACACGGTTCAAGTCCACCATGCCCCGCTGCCTGGATGATATCGCGCCCTACGAGTGGCAGATGATCTGCAACGAGGAAGCGTATATCTGCTCTCCTCGGACGCTGAAAAACTCCTGGGGGCTTCTGGCGTCCGCGGTCCTCGATATTACGGGGACACATCTTCCAAAAGTGAAACTACCCCAGATACCAGAGACGGACCTCCCCTTCTTGGAGCCGGAGCATATCGATTCGTTCATCAAGGCCGTGCACGGCACCGACGTGGAGATCCCGGCGCTCCTGGCGCTTTCCAGTCTGCGCAGATCTGAGATCATGGCGGTACGCTGGGAGAATGTTGATATCGAAAAGAAACTGATCTACGTCCGCGGCGCTGCGGTCATGGACTCCAATAACCATCTTGTCCAGCGAAAAGAAAACAAGAACGACACATCGCGGCGAACCGTCCCCATCCTCATGGACGAGCTGTACAACGAGCTCAGGAAAGGCAAGGCTGCCCATTCTGACGGCCTGGTCGTATCGTGCATGCCGAACACTGTCTGGTTAGCATTTTCTTAACAGGACCGCGCAATAAGCTGTTTTGTTCGTGCAGCGACCTGATAACGCGCAAGACTGGCAAACGCCTGCAAATAAAGGAAAAATCCCGAAAGCCTTGCAAATCAAGACTTCCGGGATTGGCGGAGAAGGCGGGATTTGAACCCGCGCTGCGCTCATCACGCACTACTCCCTTAGCAGGGGAGCCCCTTCGGCCACTTGGGTACTTCTCCAAGCCGAAAATACTGTTGTACCGGACCGGCCCCAAAACCGTCAAAAAATGGCGGAGAGAGAGGGATTCGAACCCCCGGCCCCTTGCGGAGTCACTGGTTTTCAAGACCAGCTCCATAAACCACTCGGACATCTCTCCGCATGCCTGAGTATATTACCACAGAAAACACGCTCTGTCAATCGCATTTTCCCGAAATTTTCCCTCAGCCCTATGAATAGCGCGGAAATTATGGTATGATACCCCCACGCAAATAGACAGGAGGCATCCCCATGATAACAGTCGACAACCTTTCCTTACAATACGGCAGCCAGGTGCTGTTTTCCAACGTGGACCTGCAATTCACCGCCGGCAACTGCTACGGCATCATCGGCGCCAACGGCGCGGGCAAGTCCACGTTCCTGAAGATCCTCTCCGGCGTGGAGGAACCCACCAAAGGCCACGTCTACGTGGACCCCAAGTGCCGCATGAGCGTGCTGCGCCAGGACCAGAACATGTTCGACGCCTACGGCGTGCTGGAGACGGTCATCATGGGCAACAAGCGCCTTTATGACTGCGGCAAAGAGAAGGACGCCATCTACGAAAAACCGGATTTTTCCGATGAAGACGGCATCCGCGCCGCGGAATTGGAAGAGGAATACGCTGAGCTCGGCGGCTGGGAGGCCGAATCCGACGCCGGTCGGCTTTTGCAGGGTCTCGGCATCCCCACCTCCCTGCACAACAAAACCATGTCGGAGCTGGAGGGCCGGCAGAAGGTGAAGGTCCTGCTGGCCCAGGCGCTGTTCGGCCATCCGGACATCATCCTCCTGGACGAGCCCACCAACAACCTGGACCTGGCCTCCACCGTGTGGCTGGAGGACTTTCTCATGGACTACGAGGGCACCGTGCTGGTGGTGAGCCACGACCGGTACTTCCTCAACAACATCTGCACCCACATCGTGGACATCGACTACGGCAAGATCCGCATGTACGTGGGCAACTACGACTTCTGGTACGAGTCCAGCCAGCTCATGCAGAAGCTGGTCAAGGACCAGAACAAGAAGGCCGAGCAGAAGATCGCCGAGCTGCAAAGCTTCATTGCCCGCTTCTCCGCCAACAAGTCCAAGTCCCGCCAGGCCACCAGCCGCCGGAAGCTGTTGGACAAGATCACCGTGGAGCAGATGCCCGCCTCCTCCCGGCGCTATCCATGGGTAGGCTTTAAGGCCGAGCGGGAGCCGGGCAAAGACCGGCTGTTCGTGACGAACCTGTCCAAGACCGTGGACGGCGTGAAGCTTATCAACAACGTCAGCTTCATCATGGGCCGTGAGGACAAGATCGCCGTCATCGGCGCCAACGAAAACGCCATCACCTGCCTTTTCCAGCTCTTGGCCGGCCAGCTTGAGCCGGACGAGGGGGAGATCAAGTGGGGTGTGTCTACCACCCAGAGCTATTTCCCCCGTGACTTCAACAGCTACTTTGACGGCTGCGAGCTGGAACTGATGGACTGGATACGCCAGTTCTCCACGGACAAGCGGGAGAGCTATCTGCGCACGTTTTTGGGCCGTATGCTCTTCTCCGGGGACGATGTGTACAAAAAGGTATCGGTCCTGTCCGGCGGCGAGAAGGTGCGGTGCATGATCTCCAAAATGATGCTGGAGGGTTCCAACGTTCTCATGTTCGACCAGCCCACCAACCACCTGGACCTGGAGAGCATCGCGGCGCTCAATAACGGCATGACCGCCTTCCCCTTCAACATCATCTTCTACAGCCACGACCACCAGCTGACCCAGACCGTGGCAAACCGCATCATCGAACTGACCGAGGACGGCTGCATTGACCGGGTCAGCACATACGACGAGTATATGCACGCCATGGGCAGGGACGTGAACGATCTGGAGGACCAGACATGATAAAGCCCGCGCACCTGCAAAGAGGCGATACCGTCGCCATCGTGAGCCTGTCCAGCGGCATGCTTGGCGAGCCCTGGGCCATCCACAAGCTGGATATTGCCCGTGAGCGGCTGGAAAACGACTACGGCCTGCATGTCAAGGTCATGCCCAACGCCCTCAAGGGCATTGAGTACTTATACGCCCACCCGGAGGCGCGAGCCGCCGACCTGATGGACGCGTTTCGGGACAGGTCCGTCAAGGCCGTGTTCAGCGCCATCGGCGGGGACGACACCATCCGCCTTCTGCCCTACGTCGACTTTGACGTGCTTCATGATAACCCCAAGATCTTCACCGGCTTTTCCGACACCACCACCAACCACCTGATGATGTACAAAGCCGGCCTTATCTCCTACTACGGCGCCAGCGTCATGACCAACTTTGCGGAATACGGCCAGATCAACGACTACACCGCCGCCAGCATCCGGGACACGCTCTTCGAGCCCAAGCCCACCCTGCTCATCCCCTCTGCCCCCTATTGGTACGACGACGAGGACGAGAAGATCTGGTGGAAGCCGGAGAATATACACCGCCGCAAGGCCTATCACCCGGAGGAAATCGGCTGCGAGGTCCTGCAAGGCCACGGCGCGGTGGAAGGTCCCCTGCTGGGTGGGTGCATCGACGTGTTCCCCGAGATCGTCGGCACGGCCATCTGGCCGTCCAAAGAGGAATGGACAGGAAAAATCATGTTCCTGGAGACAAGCGAGGACGACCCCTCCTGCGACTATCTCACCTGGTATCTGCGCAATCTGGCCGCGCAGGGACTGTTCGACGTAATAAAGGGCTTGATCGTGGGCAAGCCCGCCCGGCGGAGCAAGTACGAGCCATACAAGGAGGTCTACCACAAGGTGATAGGCTTTGAGGCCGGTCACCCGGAGCTTCCCATTTTGTATAACGTCAACATCGGCCACGCGGACCCGATCGGCGTGCTGCCCATCGGCGTGAACTGCCGCCTGGACGCGGACCAAAAGACCCTGACGCTGCTGGAACCGGCCACCGCGTAAATACAAAACCACACAACAAAGGGAGACGGCAACGCGGCCGCCTCCCTTTGTTATATCCGTATATATGCGCATATAAATTCGTCGAATCAAATAATTATGCGCCATATTTTTGACAGTATCCAAAAATATTCCGGATACTTTTCGTCACTTCCGGTTATTTATCGACACTTTTCAGCTTCACCCGAAAGGATATGGCCCGCGGCGTGGGCATGGAATCGAACTGGATGATGTTAGCGGACCTGTCCGTATCCACCTCCACCACCGTGCCGGGACCCAGCACGTCGTGCTCCACCCTGTCGCCCACGGCAAATGCGCCAGCCTCCCCGTTCTCCGACAGGTTGCGTTCGCTCAGAGCGATATACTCCCGCGCGTCGGCGATAAGCCCCTCCCTTGGTTTTTCCGTATATTCCAGCAGCGCCGGGTCGATGTCCAGGAGAAAACGGGACGGATACCTTGGCGAGCCGTCCAGGTTCCGCCCCTCCGCCTCGGTGAGATAAAGCCGCTTCTCCGCCCGCGTCATGGCCACGAACGCCAACCGCCGCTCTTCCTCCATCGCCGGCAGAGTCCGAGTCTTCCGGGAGGGGAACACCCCCTCGTTCATGCCGCACAGGAACACATAGGGAAATTCCAATCCCTTGGCGGCATGGACGGTCATGAGCTTCACCTTGTCCCCCGCCTGCTGGCCGTCGGCGTTGGTGAACAGGGCCACATGGGCCAGATAGTGCTCCAGCGTGGCCTCTTCCCCGCAGGTGGTCTCGTACTCATACACGGACTGCTTCAGCTCCGCCAGGTTATCCAGCCGCTCCTGCGCCCCCTCGGTCCGCAGGGCCAGCTCATAGCCGCTGTCGTTCAAGAGCGCGGCCAGCACCTCGGACACGGGCCGCTGAGCGTAATTGGCCGCGTACGCCTCGATAAGCCCCACGAACTGGGACGCCTTCGCGCCCTTGAATATCTCGTCGTCCAGCGTCCTGCACAAGGCGTCATAGAGGGAGCAGCCGTATTTTTCCGCGGCCTGCTCCAAAAATTTCATCCGCCGCTGGCCCATGTTCCGCTTGGGGCTGTTCACGACCCGTCGGAAGGACAGGTCGTCCTTGTACGCGATCATGCGCAGATAGGAAAGCGCGTCCTTGATCTCCAGCCGTCCGAAAAACTGCACGCCGCTGTAGATGGTGTACGGCACCTTGCGTTTCAGGAGCACTTCCTCCACCGACCGGCTCACGTAATGGCCCCGGTACAGCACGGCCATGTCCTTGTAGGCCACGCCATCGTCGTGAAGCTTTAGCATTTGCAGGGCCATCCACTCCGCCTCCGCCTCTGCGGTGGTCCCGTGGTGGCATAGGACCGTCTCCCCGTCCGGCAGCATGGGGAGCAGGTCTTTTTTCATGCGCGTCCGGTTTTTGTCGATGAGGGAGTTGGCGGCGGACAGTATTTGCGGCGTGGAGCGGTAATTTTCCATCATCATGATGGTCTTCGTGCCGGGAAACTGCCTATGGAAGTCCAGCAGATACTTCACGTCCGCCCCCCGCCAGGTATAGATGGTCTGGTCCGGATCGCCCACGATGAACAGGTTCTTGTGGTACCCGCACAGCGCCTCCATCAGCTCGTATTGCAGGCTGTCGATGTCCTGGAACTCGTCGATCATGATGTATTCCAACCGCTTTTGCCACTTGAGCCGTATGTCCTCATGCTCACGGAAGATGTACAGCGTGAACTTGATAAGGTCGTTATAATCCAGCCCGAAGCACTTCTTCTGCTGATAAAGATAGCCGTAGAAGATGATATCCTGCGCGCTGGTGGCATTGAGATACTTCCCCCGCAGCGTGTCCAGGTCCATGCCGATCATATCCAGGTAATACTCCGGCCGCTTAAATATCTTCAGTATCTCGATCATGTCCCGCGCGTTGGCAAAGGTCATGTCCCGCAGCGTCAGGCCCCGTTCCTCGTAGATGATACGCAGCATGGAATCGATGTCGGCATTGTCCAGCACCAGAAAGCTCTTGGGGTACTGCACCGCGTAGCTGTCCTCCTGGAGCACGGAGACGCAGAAGCCGTGGAAGGTGTTGATGTAGCCGGTGTCGTTGTCCCCGGTCAGGTTGTGGATGCGCTGGCGCATCTCGTTGGCCGCCTTGTTGGTGAAGGTGACGCACAGGATATTCCCCGGCAGGATGCCCAGCTCGTTCACCAGATACGCGAACCGGTGTGTCAGAGCCCGCGTCTTGCCGGACCCGGCGCCTGCTATCACCCGCACGTACCCCTCCGTGGTCCTGACCGCCTCTGTCTGCGCGGCGTTCAGCCTGTACTCCCCCATGGCACATCCCTCCTTCCTGCCATTTTTACACGCGCTCTGTCCTATAAAAAGGACTTCAATGCACCCGGAGCTGCCAAAATGCCACCGCCCCGGCGGCGGCCACGTTCAGCGAGTCCACCCCGTTTTGCATGGGTATCCGCGCCGTCCGGTCGCATGCGGCCACGGTCTTTGCCGCCAGACCGTCCCCCTCCGCCCCCAGCACCACGGCCAGCCGCTCCGCCGCCGCCAGTGCCGGGTCGTCGATGGTCATACTATCGTCCGTCAACGCCATCGCCACGGACTGAAAACCCAGCGAGCGCAGCCGGGCAAGCCCCGCCTCCGGCCAGTCGTCCACATACGCCCAGGGGACCTGCAGCACCGTGCCCATGCTCACCCGCACCGCCCGCCGGTTTAAGGGGTCGCAGCAGCTCTCGGTGAGCAGCACACCGTCCATGCCCAGCGCCGCCGCCGAGCGGAATATGGCGCCGATGTTGGTGGCATCCACGATGTTTTCCAGCACCGCCACCCGCCGCGCCCCGGCGCAGACCTGTTCCATCGGGAGAGCCGACGGCCGCTTCATGGCGCACAAAATACCCCGGTTGACCGTGTACCCCGTGAGCGCCTCCAGCACGGCCCTGTCCGCCGTATAGACGGGTATATCCCCGCAAAGTTCCATAAGCGACCCACCCTGGCCCCGCAGATGCCGCCGCTCCATGAGCATGGACACCGGCGCACAGCCCGCTTGCAGCGCCACCCGGATGACCTTGGCGCTCTCGGCGATAAAAATGCCCTTTTCCGGTTCCAGACGGTTGCGCAGTTGTGCCTCCGTCAGCCTGGCATAGACATCCAGCTCCGGCGCGTCCAGCGCCGCTATTTCCATGATACGTGCCATAGACGTGCCTCCTAAGAATTGCCTTCTCAGTATAGCGCACCCGCCGCCCGATTGCAACGGCGCACAAAAAAGGGACCGCCGCGTCCGCGACAGTCCCTTGGTATGTTAATGTTACCTACAGCGCTTAAGCTTGCGCAGAGCCATGGTCAGCAGCAACCCGGACACGCACAGCGCGGCCAGCCAGAACAGGGCGTTTGCCTCGTCCCCGGTACCTGGCGCGTTGGACCCGCCGCTGGGAGCGGCTGTGGCTGTGGCCGTGGGCTCCGGCGTAACGGTTGGCTCCGACGCCTCCGCCGGTGCCGCGGGTTCGTCCGTAGGCGCTGGGGTCTGCGTGGCCGCGACGGCCGTAGGCGGCGCGGTCGTGAACGTCTCGCTGACGGTGGGACCGGGCTCCGGTTCCCCTGCGCCGGTGCCGTCGTCCTGTCCGTCGCCGATAACGGGACCGCTCCCGTCGGCGCTGGCCACCGGTACCAGCTTATCAATGGCCTTTTGCAGCGCCAGCCCGGCCGCTGTCCACGCCGCCTCGGACGCCGCCGGGTCAGCCAGCGCCTCTTCCGCGCTTTGGATGGCCTCCTGCAGCGCCTGGAAGCTCACAGGCGTATAACCGGCCGCGTCATAGCCCTTCGCCGTATCCAGCGCCGCGCGCAGGCCGGTCCTGGCCTGGCTCTCCGGTGTGGGAGCTGGCTCCGGCGTCTCCGCCGGCACAGGCGTATCCTCCGGTACGGCCGTTTCCTCCGGCGCCGGCGTATCCGTGGGGACGGCCTCGGTCGTGACCAGCTCCACGCTCTGTGCCACCACCCGCCGGCCGTAGACGAATTGCAGCGCGTCCTCAGGCAGCGCCGCGCCGGCCACGTCGCCGCCGGTGACCGCTCCCAGCACGAACCGGTCCTGGCCCGCCGCCAGCAGCGGCGCGGTACCGGCCACGTAAACGCTCAGCGTCCCGTCCGTGTAGCTGTATCTGGTGAGCCTGTCGGCAAGGCCGGCGGAAAAGGTGAAGCCCACCGACTGCCCCTCCGCCGGGGCAATGCGGATACGCACCTGAACGGAGGACAGCAATTCCTCGGCGGCGTGGCCGGATACCACGGTCACGGTCCCGTTTTCGGCCAGCTCGATGGTGTCAGCCGTCGCCGCCAGCGCCGGCACGGACAACAGCGGCACCGCCATCACGACCAGCAGAGCCAGAGCCGCGCGGAATAAATTACCCATGGTCTTTCTCATGTCTGTTCCTCCTGTCATTCCCCGGCGTCGATGGTGATATCGCCCGGCGCGTCCGGCACGGCCGCGAACAGCGAATCGCTCACCAGCCGCTCGCCCTCGTTTGTCTCGGCGTTGTTGACCCGGTAAAGCTCCGCCCGGACCATCTTCGGCATCACGAAGCCTTCCCGCATATCCTGCGGCTCTATCCAATAGACCCAGATACCGTCTCTGGTGTCCTGGATAGGTCCGTTCTCGGGCACGTGGGACAATATGACCTGATGGGCCACCTTATCGCCATTGCCGTCCACACCGGCCACCGCGTTGCCGTCCTGGTCATAGAGCATGACCACGTTATAGGCCGCGTTACCCTCGTAGCTGCCGGTGAACACCAGCGACCCGGCCGGGATGATGTCCTGCGGCTCTTCGCCGTAGACGTACGCGCTTTGCAGATATCCGATGCTTGGCGCACCGTCGGAGGCGCCCATGTCCACGTTGTCGCCGGCGAGGCCCAGCGCGTCCAGCTCCGCGATGCTGACCGTGCCGCCCGCCGGGGCCGTCAGGTTCAGGCGCATGGCGTCCGCCGCGTAGGTGCTCACGTATTTCCCGTCCGCGTTGGAGAAGTACACGGTCTCCGTTCCCTCCAGCGTGCCCTCGCCGACCTGGAGCCACTCGCCGTTTTGCCGCACGTCCACGGTGTAACCGCCGATGGACGCGCCGCCGGCCGTGACCATAAAGCCGGTGATGACCTGGGTGTCGTGGAAGTCCAGCGTGACGCTGGCAGCGCCGGTGACGGTCGCCTCATACACCGTCTCGGTCTTCCCGTCCGCGATATACTGGGCAGCGTCGCTGACGGACGGGTCCAGGGATGGCGCGTCGGGGTCGTCGTTGCCGACCGTTACTTCAATAGGTTCGGCCTTCAACCCGGCGGTGGTCACGGTCCAGCCGGACTTGTCCAACTGCCCCTCATGGCTGATCTTCACCGTATCTGTCACTTCAGGCGCGGAGCGGTTGAGGTACTGGTCCACCAGCGTGACCTCGTAATAGACGGCCCGGTTGTTCATGGCGTACACCACGTCGGAGAAGAAGCGCTCGGTGGTGAAGCCCACCGGCCGCTTTTCCACCTGGCCGCCGGCCACGGTGCAGCGGACGATCTCGTAGCCCAGGACCTCCCCTTCCTCCAGCGCGCCGCTGGAGACGATATGGATGTTGACCTTATTGGCCTGATCGGCGTCCGTGGAAACGGTGACCGCGCCAATGGCGTCGGTGGACCCGTCCGCGCGCAGCTTGCTCTCGCCGCCCTGCTGGATGGTATACAGCCGGGAGTTGTCGCAGACGTAATAGATGGCCCGGGTCTCCTTTTCAAACTGGGACGCGTAAGCGACCGTGGCCGCGTCAGGTGTCTTGCCCCAGCGCTGGAAGAAGTCCAGCAGGTCCCTCTCCGCCGCCGCGCAGGCCAGGCGCATCAGTGTCTGGTCCACGTCTGCGCCCTGGAGCGTCAGAGCCACGCCGCCCGGTGCGGGCGCCCTCGCAGGCGTGCGGGCATAGGTATCCACCCGTGCGAAGAACAGGTTTTGAAGCTGCGTTTCGTAATCATCGTATGTCTTGAAGTTATACCCCTTATCGTATGCCAGGTGAAGCTGCCAGTACATGCCGAGCTGTGTGAACACGTTGGCGCTGCTGCCCTTGGCCCCGCTGGTCACCTTGGCGTACACATTGTTGTAGTCAAAGCGCACACTGTCGTTGGACTCCCTGGCCTGGGCCAGCACGGCGAAGTAGTTGTTGGTGATCTCGGCGATGGCGTAGCAGCCCTGGTTGATATCGTGGCCGATCTCATGGGCAATGCCCCAGCCGAAGTAGTTGCCGCTCTGGTACAGCCCCTCCCCCGTAGCCTGCACGCCGCCGCAGCCGGCCATCCCGGCCGTCTCATTCCAGCCGATGCCGATGTGGTTGCCGGAGGCGTACATGAACGCGCCGGAGAACATGCGCTGATAGCGGATGTTCAGGTGCCGGTTGGGTATCCGATCGATGGCGGCGGGAGCGCTGGCGTTCAGGCCCTTGTGCTGATAGAACAGGTGCATCATCTGCTCCATGGCGTCCAGGGACGCCAGCAGCTTGCCCGCGTCGCCGCCGCAGCCGGCCACCACCTGCTGAGCCGGCAGGGACAGCATCATGGTGTCCAGCAGGATATCCGTCGCGCCCAGGATGCAGTTTTGCGCGTCGTAATCATAATCGACCTCGCTGCTGACGGACCCCTCGCCCTGGTGTATCTCACTGTGCCTGGCCGGGATATCGGCCGCGTAAGCAGACAGTTCCGCCACATACGCCGCCGTACGGCTGGCCCGCTCCCCGCCGTCCGTCACGTGGTACAGGTCCAGCACCGGCACCGCCGTACCGCCGCTGACCCGGACCGCGTAGTTGTCCGCGCCGCTGGCCCCGCCGTTATACTGGACATACAGCGCGCCGCCGGACTCGATGCCGGTATTCGTCCAGATCTTGGGGATCTGGACCTCGTTAGCGCCCACCTTCAGCTTCGTCAGCACCTTGCTCATGGCGCTGGACTCGGCGTGGTACTGGGTCATCACCAGCTCCAGGTTGGTATTGCTGCCGGTCTTTGCGGAGCCGCCGCCCACATAGACGGTGAGCTTCTCCCCCGCCGCCGCCACCACGCCCAGCGGCTGCCAGGCGTTCAGGCCGGTGAAGCCGTGCTCGTCGCCGCTGCCGGTGATGCCGGTGTGGACCGTGACGGCCTTACCCAAAAACTGGTCCTTGAATATCTTTTCCGCCGTCTCCAGCTCGGTCAGCAGCCACGCCTTGTCGGGATGGGGATTGCCGAACTCGTCGGTGGCGTCGATACGCGCGCGCAGCGCGGCCAGCTCGTCGGCGGTCACGTCATCCCGCAGCGTGGTGTGCAGGTCGTCGGCATACAGCCCGAAGATGTCGTTTTTCAGGCTGTCGTATGCGTAGAAGTACACCTCCGTGACGCACACGAAGTTGTTCCCCGCCCAGTACCTGGCGGTGCCGAGCTGGATCTGGCTTGTGGTGACGGCCTCGGGAAGGCGCAGGAAGAAGTAGGTCCTGCCCTGGCTGTCGGTCCGCCGCTCGCTCGTCACCTGGCCCTTGTCCGTCAGGTGCCATGCGCCCTGCTCGTCCATCCAGCGGATGCGGGCATAGGTATAGTCCATGTTCTTGTCCGTGCTCACCAGACCGATGGTGTCCATGGTGTACGCCTGGTCAAAGGTATAGGACAGGCCCACGTTCTGGCCGGGGACCCAGTTGCCCGCGCCGTCGTCCCAGCAGCGCCGGTCATAATAGGAGGCGTTGTTGCCGTCCACGGTGCCCCACGCGGTGCCCGCGCCTGTATCCAGGGGGCTGTTGACCATGGTCGCGCCGTTCTGCACGGCGGCGACGATGTGGCTCCGGCCGGGGTTACCGGCGGCGTCCCGGTTGATGAGCCTGTACCGGGGCATTTCCGCCGGGTCCGGCGTGGTTGTGGTTGCGCTGGCGTGCATGCTCTCGGGGCTTGCGCCGAACTCATTCTTGCCCACCACATAGACCTCGTAGGTCGTGGGCTTGGAGCTGTCCAGCTCCGTTATCGTATAGCTGCTGGCCTTGATGTCGGGTATGCAGGTATAGCTCTCGGCCGACTGTTCCTTGTAATAGAGGTCGTAGCTGGCCGTGTCCTTCATATTCTTCCAGGAGACGGCCACGGTCTGATAGCCGCCCTCCGCCTTCACGTTGTCGGGCTTGTCCGGCGCGCTGTTGGGCACAGGCGTCACGGTCACGGCCCCGGACCAGCCGCTTGTCCAGTCGCCGTTCACGGACTGGACGCGGACCGTATAGGCCGTGTAGTTGCGCACGTCGTCCTTGTTGAAATTGGTGACGGTCAGGCTGGTACCGGTCAGGGGGAATACCTCTGTCGCGCCGTCCGCGGTGACCTCGACCTCATAGCCGGTGACGTTGACGCAGGGTTGCCAGCGCACGGTGAACTGCCGGCTGGCGGGGACGGCCGTCACGCCCTGGGGCACGTCCATCTTCGGCTCCGGGATACGCTCCTGCATGCCGTTGACGAACTCCACCTGGGTGATGGACGCCAGAGAGCCCTGGTCGCTGGTCCCCGTGATACGCAGCGTGACGCGCTTGACCGCCTTGCGCCCGCCCAGGTCCACGACGATATTGCCGCCGGCGTCCTGGGTGACGGTGACGCCGCCGGGAGCGCCCGCCATGGGTACCTCCGGTGCCTCAAAGACCTCATATTCCGCCCCGTCCTCAAAAGCCGCGGCGTCCTGGCCGACCGGCTGCTCCGCCGTATCGGCGGCTGCCACCGGTTCGGCGTACAGGTCCGTGTCGGACGCGTCCAAAGGCGACTCGGTCTGCACAGGCTCCGGCACAAAGTCCGGCTCCGCCGTGGGCTCCGCGTCGGCCGCCGCCACGGGCTCCGTCTCGTCGGCGGGCACTTCCGGCGCAGGCGTGCTCTCCCCCGCCTCCGGTCCCTCCGCCGCCGTCACGGGCTCTGTCGCGGAACCGATGGTACCCGTGCCGAAGGTGCCGTCGGCGTATTCTATCTCGATCACGCCGCTGTCGATGTTCGTCTCGTTCAGCAGGATGGCGTCGGTTTGCGCGCCGTCCAGGGTGAAGGACACGTCCACCGGCGTCTCCGGGGTGATGTTCTCGTTCCGGGTCAGGGTAAACTTCTCGTCGTTGTCCTGAAAAAGGGCTGCCAGCCCGTCGGCCTGCACGCCGGCGGAGGCGTCCACGCGCATGGCGCTGGCGGGCACGAACCGCTCCTCCGAAGCGGTCCTGACCGTTCCGTCCAGAGCGGCCAGCTGAAGGCACCTGGCCATCAGCTCCCCGTCGGCCAGGTCCGTGACGCCGTCGCCGTTGAGATCGCTGTAGCCCACCGTGGTCCCGTCCGCCACGGCCTGCATCAGCACGTCGGCGTCCGCCCAGTCCACGGTCCCGCTGCCGTCCACGTCGCCGGGTATTATGACGCCGGGGTGAGGACCGGCCTCGTATCCGGCCAGCCGGCCCACGGTCAGCGCCAGACGCACGCCGTCCTTCTCACCGACGGCAAGGCTCTGGGTATAACCGGCAAAGCCCGGCGCGGTCAGGGTCAGGGTATACTCACCCGCGGCCACGTCCTGAAAGCTGTAGGTCATTCCGTCCGCCGTCAGGTCGGATATGGTGTAAACGGCGGCGCCGCGCAGCGTCGCCTCGAACACCGGGACATTGTAGCCCAGGTCCAGCGCCTTCCTGACGGAAACGTCCACCTGCCCCACGCTCTCCGGCACAGCGGAGATCAGCGTGACCAGCTCCTCCGGCTGTTCCGCCTCCGGCTCGGGTCCCGGTCCTTCCGCCGGCTCCTGCACAGGCTCCTGCTCCGTCCCCGGAACCGGCGAAGCCTCGCCCTCCGGGACAGCCCCGGCGTCAAGCGCGGGAGCAGGCGTGCTCTCCCCCTCCGGGACCGGCGTCGGGTCTGCGCCGTACAGGAGCAGATCGTCCTCCAAAGCGCCGGAGGCAGGTACTTCCTCCGCCGCCAAAACGGGTACCGCCAGGCCCAGCACCATCGTCCAGGCCAGCAGCAGCGCGATAAGTTTCTTCATGGCCGCACCTCGTCTCTTTCTTTGCGCGTGTTCTTGCGTGCTTTCCGCCATATTCTAGCAGGTTTACCATAATCATGCAACAGTTTTATTATGTGAAACCATACTTTTTGTCGAAATTATTAATATCACGCGGGGCACATCCTGCCCGTGTTGTCCACGTCGTATTCCCCTTGCAGCAGCAGTTCCGATACCGGCACGATGGCGTAGCCCTCACTGAGCAGGTATTCGATGATGCCCGGCAGCGCCTCCGGGGTGTTCAGTCCCGCGTTGTGGAACAGGATGATGCTCCCGTCCGTGACCCGGCTGGTGATGCGCTGGGTGATCTCCGACGCCGACAGGTCCTTCCAGTCCAGGGAGTCCACGTCCCACTGGATGGGGTAAAGGCCCATGTTCCGCAGCGTGTCGATGACCTCGTCGTCATATTCCCCGTAGGGGCAGCGGAACAGCTTCACCTCCTGGCCGGTGATGCTCTCGATCTTGCCGCTGCACAGGCTGGCCTCGTCGATGATCTGCTTTTCGGACAGCTTCGCCATATGGGGGTGAGTGTCGGAGTGGTTGCCGATCTCCATGCCGGCGTCGGCCAGGGCCTTGACGCTCTCCGGGTATTTGTCCACCCACTGGCCCACCAGGAAGAACGTGGCCTTGACGCCATATTTATTCAGCGTGTCGATCAGCGTCTGGGTGTACTCGTTGCCCCAGGCCGCGTCAAAGGTCAGGCTGACGGCCTTGTTGTCCCGCTGCACGGAGTATATGGGAAGCTGCCGCGCCGACGCGGACACGCCTACGATGGCCGGGCTGTTCACCACCCAGAATATAGCCGCCACCGCAAGCGCCAGGGCGATGGGGCCCAGCAGCCTGCGGTGTCTCGTCAGCATAGATTTGCAATTGTTCACAGGACATACCTCCGGCTTGATTCTTGGTACATCCTATGTGTTTTCCCGGTCCGTTATGAACGGGCCGTATCGTCCATTTGGCAAAAATAGACCGCGCCCACGGCCTGGCCGTATTGGGCCACCGTGACGCCCGGCCAGGCGGCCAGGGCGGCCATCAGCGGCGAGTGGGCCATGTTCTCGTCGGCGACCTCCAG
Source organism: uncultured Oscillospiraceae bacterium (assembly GCA_947625845.1). Classification (GTDB taxonomy): domain Bacteria; phylum Bacillota; class Clostridia; order Oscillospirales; family Oscillospiraceae; genus CAJOIG01. The sequence continues at coordinate 5,036 of CANQQB010000038.1, read as the reverse complement.
CCGTATCCAGGGGGCCGTCTGGGCGCACCCTGCGCGCAGTTGGGCGAAGCACGCGGGCTCCATGACGAACCGGCCGAACAGAAAACGCGTAGGCGTACCAGGGGTCAGGAGCCACTCCATCTCCCGGTAGACCTGGCCCAGGTTGCGCCCAATGTGCCCAAAAATGTCCCACGCTGCGCCCTTGCCCTCGCGGGCCGAAAACATCAGGTATTCCAGGCATTTCTTGCGCATTTCGGGGGGTACCCAAACGCCCGCATGCGCCCACCCCTGGGCGGTATAATTTTGCACCAGTTCCGGTGCTGCCCGCCAGGCAAGCCGGAAGGCCGCCGCCTGGCCCACATACCGCCGAAAGTCCGGCAATCCCGAGTTTTCGTTGCGCACGCTGCGCAGGTCCTCCGGCTCCGGGACCCGGTCCGGCCAGCTTCCCAGGTCCAGCAGCAGGTCGTAAAGCTCCATCGGCGCGTCCGGCACGGTCCCGTCCGGCTCCAGCCAGCCGGTGCCCAGGTCGGTGCCCAGAGCGTTGGCCACGATGCCGCCGACCAGCTCCCCGCCCCGGCCGGCGCAGGAAAGCTCCATCGCCGCCGTAAAGGCGGCCATATGGCCGTCGTTGGTGATGCGGATGGGTGCAGCCGGCTTGCAGAACACCGCCAGGCGGTCCCGCAGAGCGGTGATCTTGGCAAATTCCGCCTCATAGTCCGGCCGGCGGCGCATGCCCTGGGTCTTGGGCGTCTCCCCGCCCACGATCCGGTCCCGTATCACCACGTCCGGGTAGCTGACGCCCAGGCCGTCCAGCTTCTCACCGGGAGCGGCCTCGGCAATGGCCGCGCCGATAAAGGCCAGCAGCGGGTCCAGAGTATCCTCCGCCCGCGTCCCGGAGGCCGGGTCCCAGTCCAGCACCCGCACGGCCAGCAGCCTCCCATGCCGGACCAGGACCAGCTTCACGTCCGTGCCGCCCACGTCCACGCCGCCCAGAAGCCCCTGCCCCGCCCGGTCCGCCGCACGGCGCAGCTTTGCCTCCAGCGTGGCCGGCCGCCTGGCTGCCGGCGGCGCAGGGGTATAGCCGCCTATGTCAAGCAGGGACAGGGTAAAGCTCTCCAGGCCCATGCTCCGGCAGAGCCTGTCCGCGATATTGATGACTTTGCCATAGCCCGTCCGGGAGGCTTTGTCCAACTGAAATACCGCCGGCAGCTCGTCCAGCAGACCGTTCAGGTCCCCGTCGCGCCTGTCGCTGAAAATCGCCAGCTTCCGGCCGCTGTGGACGGACAAAATGTTGAAAACGCACGCGCGTATATATTCCGCCGCCAGGCCGCGGCCCTCCCGCGTGGTCCATGGGGGCACGGAAAACGGGAAGTCCCGCACGGCGCCGTCCGGGCAGGTGAGCTGGGCGACGACGGGCCTGGCACCCTCCGTGTCCCGGCAGGCCTCCCGCACGTCGGCCAGCCAGACCGGCTCGCCGCTTTTCGCGGCCCGGAGCCACCTCTCCATTTGCACAGTTTCGCTCATGGCAAAAAACGGAGCCGCCTCATGCATGGCGGCTCCTCTCCTTTAATTAGTCACAGGATATGTACGGACGCCGGGTCGAACACCAGCGAGCAGGTCTCCCCCGCTTCGTATATGCGCTTGTTCTTGGGGTTATAGTCCGTCAGCTTGACCAGCGCGTCCCCCACCTTCACGTGGTAGTTCTGATAGGAGCCCATGAACCGGCTCAGCACCACCTGGCAGGGAAGCCCGCCGCGCTCGGCCAAGGTGGCCGACTCGGGCCGGAGCACGGCCGTGTACGTCTCGCCAACGGTCATGCCCTCCCTGGGGGCAACGGGAGTCTCGCTGCCGCCGATCTCCAGGATGGCGTGGCCGCCGTCCCTGCCGGTCATGGTACCCTTTAAGAAGTTGGCCTCGCCGATGAAGTCCGCCACGAACTCGCTGTTGGGCCGGTAGTAGATCTCCTGAGGCGTGCCCATCTGGGCTATCACGCCGCCGTTCATGATGATGATCTCGTCGCTGAGAGCCATGGCCTCGCTCTGGTCGTGGGTGACGTAGATGGCGGTGATGCCCACCTCCTGCTGGATGCGGCGTATCTCCGTGCGCATGGACACACGCAGCTTGGCGTCCAGGTTGGAAAGGGGCTCGTCGAACAGCAGCACGCTGGGCTCGATGACCAGCGCACGGGCCAGGGCCACGCGCTGCTGCTGGCCGCCGGAGAGCTGGTTGGTCATGCGTCCCTCCATGCCGGTCAGCTCCACCAGGTCCAGGATGTGCATCACCCGCTGGCGTATCTCCTCCTTGGCCACCTTGCGCAGCTTCAGGCCGTAGGCCACGTTGTCAAACACGTTGTAGTGGGGCAGCAACGCGTAGCTCTGGAAGACCATGGCCGTGTCCCGCTTGTTTGGCGTCAGGGCGTTGATGGCCTGGTCCCCCAGGTATATCTCCCCCTCGTCCGGGCTTTCAAACCCGGCGATCATGCGCAGGGTCGTGGTCTTGCCGCAGCCGGAGGGACCAAGCAGCGTGACAAAGGAGCCCGGTTCGATGTCCAGCGTCACGTCCTTCACCGCGTAAAAATCCTTACCGGTCTTCGGGTCCTGGTATATCTTGGAAATATGGTCCAGCCGAACGCCTTTTTTGATCTTTGACATCTCACATTTCCTCCTTTATCTTTCTGCTGGTGCCGAAAAAGCGCATGAACAGGTTCATCAACAGCACCGCGCCGTAGGTGATCAGGATCAGGATGGTGGCGAACGCGCAGGCCACGGAGTAGGAACCCTTTTCCGCGAACTCGTTGATCTGCACGGTGATGAGCAAAAATTGCGGCGTCACCAGCAGGATGATGGCGGAGATGGCGGTGATGCTCCGGACGAAGGCGGTCACCAGGCCGCTGAGGAACGAGTCCTTGATAAGGGGCAGCGTCACGGTCATGAACACCTTCAGGCTGTCCGCACCCATGTCATAGGCCGATTCCTCGATGGACTTGTCGATCTGCCGCAGAGCGGAGATGCCGCTGCGGGTGCCGGTGGGCAGGGAGCGGACCACGAACACGATGATCAGGATGGCCGCGCTGCCGTAGATGCCCTGCAAAAGTCCCGTGTGGAACAGGCCTCCGGAGAAGCCGCGGATGTATCCCACGCCAAGCACCGTGCCGGGCACGGCCATGGCCAGCATGCTCACCGCCTCGATGAAGCCCTTGGCCTTGAACTTCCGCTTGACCACCAGATAGGAGATGATCATGCTCAGAAGGGCCGTGATGGGCGCGGAGATCAGGCTGAGCACGAAGGAGTCCCGGAACGCCTTCAGGCCCTTATAGCGGGTGAAGACAAGCTGGAACCACTTGAAGGTCAGCGGCGTGAACTTATAGCCCCACGTGGGGAACAGCGCGCCGATGGGCACGCAGGCGTACATGAGGATGACGAACGCGGCGGCCAGCGCGCACAGCACCGTCAGCGGCCTTGTGACGCTCTTGTCGGAGATGAGCATACGGCCGCGGGACGCCTTGCCCGTCAATGTGGCGGCGGTCTTGGCCTCCAGGTAGTACTTCTGCACCGCGAACATCAAAAGCGTGATGGTCAGAAGCACCACGGCCATCGCCGCGGCACCCTGCTTATCGTAAGCGCCGGTGATCTGCAAATAGATCGTGGTGGCCAGGGTGTCGTAGGACCCGCCGATGATCATGGGGTTGGCAAAGTCCGCGATGGACTCGATGAACGTCACAAGAAAGGCGTTGCCAAGGCCGGGCAGCAGCAGCGGCAGCGTCACGCTGGTGAACACCTTCATCCGTCCCGCACCCATGTCCCGCGCCGCTTCCTCCAGGGAGGGGTCGATGTTCTTCAAAAGGCCTTTCAGCATCATGTAGCACACCGGGAAAAACGTCATGGTCTGCACGATGACGATGCCCCAGAAGCCGTAGACGCTGTTGTCGTAGATGTGCAGCAAAAACCGGGTGATGAGCCCCGCTTTGCCGAAGAGCATGATCATGGACAGGCTCAGCACGAACGGCGGCGACACCACCGGCAGCATGGAAACCACCTTGAACAGGCCTCCCACGCCTCGGCCGACTTTTACGTAGACCTCCACGTAGGCGAACAGAAGCCCTACCGCGGCGGAGAGTATGCCCACCAGAAAGCCCACCTTGAGGGTGTTGGTGATGGCCTTTTGGAAGTTGGGCATGTCCAGCACTCTCTTGAAAATATCCAGCGTCAGGCCGTTTTCGCCGTACACGCTGTCCACCAGCAATATCGCCAGGGGATAGAGAATAAACAGGGTCAGAAACGTGATAAGGACCACGATGGTCCCCACCATGACGGGATCGGCCATCAGCTTTTTCCGGTCCAGTGCCGCGCTCTGACTTCTCGCCATAGGGAACCCTCCTCTCTTTACATGGTCAGCGCAAATCGTCCGCTGTCAGAAAGCGGAGGATGGCGAACGCCATCCCCCGCCGCAGAGTCATTGTCGGAAGTGTAAGCTTACTCCGTCTGGAAACGACCGGCGTCCTCGGTGTCAGCGCCGGCGTCGGCCAGAGCGGTCATGACCTCTTCCACATAGGTGCCGATGTTCGCGGTGGCGTCCTCGAAGTCATACTCCATGACGTTCTCGGGGTCCAGACCGAACTCGGCCGCCTGCTCGGGCTGCTCGGCATTGTCGATGACCAGGAACTGATAGGAGCCGTTGTCCTTGGCCAGGTTCACGCAGTCGGGGCTCAGAGCGTACTCGATCCACAGCTTGGCGGCGTTGGGATGGGCAGCGCCTTTCAGCATGGCGGTGGCGCCGATCTCAAAGGAGGTGCCGCTGGAGGGGATGATCAGGTCGATGTTGTCATAGCCGTTGTCCAGGATCTGGGTGATGCCGTCATGCAGGAAGCCGATGCCGATGACGCACTCACCGGTGCCCACGTTCTTGGACGGGCCGGAGCCGGACTTGGTATAGACCTCGATGTTCTTGTCCAGGTCCACCAGGTACTGGATGCCCTCGTCGTGGCCGTACTTCTGGATCATGGTGTTGATGACCAGCTTGGCGGTGCCGGCGGTGTTGTAGTTGGACAGCCAGATCAG
>CANQQB010000037.1 GCA_947625845.1 uncultured Oscillospiraceae bacterium | reverse complement strand
TTTGCAGACCCTTATTCACCCTGGCAGCGAGGCACCAACGAGAACACCAACGGACTGCTTCGTGAGTGCGTACCCAAGTCTGCAGATATATCTACAATACCGGACGCCGTGATCCAGCAGTTTGTCGACTCGCTCAACCGAAGACCCCGCAAATGCCTCGGCTGGCTTTCTCCCTATGAAGTCTTCTTCGATTCCCTGTTGCACTTAACTTGACAATTCACAATCCAAATTTATTCGCCGCTCCGGCGGCGAACTCTGCGAGGCTTAGAAAGTTACCCGCATTGGCGGGTTTCCCGGATAGAATTTGGTATGGTATGAAAGGAAAGTACAAATGATCATCAAACACAAGACATTCGACAACCTCCACCGCTGGGAGATGGACTTCTGCGGCCGGCCGCTGAAAATGGAGGTCGGGCGTATGGCGGAGCTGTGCAACGCCGCCGTGCTGGTCCAGTACGGCGAGACGACAGTCCTGGCCACCGCCACCGCCTCCCCCCGGCCGAAGGACGGCATCGACTACTTCCCCCTGGCCGTGGACTTCAACGAAAAGCTCTACGCCGTGGGCCGTATCCCCGGCTCCTTCATGCGCCGGGAGGGCAGGCCCTCCCTGCCCTCCGTGCTGGCAAGCCGCCTCATCGATAGACCCATGCGTCCCCTGTTCCCCTCCGACCTGCGCAACGACGTGGTGATCGCCTGCGAGGTGCTGAACGTGGATAGGGACTGCTCCCCCGAGATCACCGCCATGATCGGCGCGGCCGCCGCCGTGTCCATCTCCGACATCCCCTTCAACGGACCCATCGCCGGCATCGTGCTGGGCTGGGACGGAGAGAAGTACCTCTTCAACCCCACTCACGCGGAGAAGGAAACGAACCAGATGACCGTCACCGTGGCGGCTACCCATAAGAAGATCGTCATGATCGAGGCCGAGGCCAGGGAGATCCCCGACGACATCATGTACGAGGGCATCGTCCAGGCCCACGAAAAGCTCCAGGGCGTGCTGGATATGATCGACCGGATGGTCGCCGAGGTCGGCAAACCCAAGTTCGAGTACGAGCACGCCGCGTTCGACGACGAGCTGTTCGAGAAGCTGGTCGCCAATGAGTTCGAGGGCATGGAGCACTGCATGGACACCGACGACAAGAACGTCCGGGAGGCACGGGTCAACGAGTGGGTCAGCGCCATGCAGGAGAAGTACGGCGAAGAGCATCCCGACATGATGCAATACATGGACGAGATACTCTATAAGCTGCAGAAGAAGGTCGTGAAGAAGTGGCTGCTGGCCGGCAAGCGCGTGGACGGCCGGGCCATGAACGAGATACGGCCTCTGGACAGCCAGGTGGACGTGATACCCGGCGTGCACGGCTCGGCGCTGTTCACACGGGGCCAGACACAGGTGCTGTCCATCACCACGCTGAATACCCTGTCCGCCTCCCAGAAGCTGGACACCATCTGGGAAGAGACTGAGAAGCGGTTCATGCATCACTACAACATGCCCAGCTATTCCACCGGCGAGGCACGCGCCAGCCGGTCTACCTCCCGCCGGGAGTACGGCCACGGCGCGCTGGTGGAGAAGGCGCTGGAGGCCGTGATACCCTCCGTGGACGAGTTCCCCTACGCCATCCGGGTGGTCAGCGAGGTCCTTTCCTCCAACGGCTCTACCTCCCAGGGCTCCATCTGCGGCACGACCCTTTCCCTGATGGCCGCCGGCGTGCCCATCAAGGCTCCCGTGGCCGGTATCAGCTGCGGCCTTATCCAGGACGGCGACGACTTCACCACCTTCATCGACATCCAGGGCGTGGAGGACTTCCACGGCGAGATGGACTTCAAGGTGGCCGGTACCAAGAAGGGCATCACCGCCATCCAGATGGACCTGAAGAACGACGGCCTGAAGCATGAGATCGTGAAGAAGGCCTTCGAGATGACCCACGAGGCCCGGCTGCAGATCCTGGACGAGATCATGCTGCCCGTGATCAGCGAGCCCCGCAAGGAGCTGGCCGCCACCGCCCCCAAGATGATCAAGATGACCATCGACCCGGACAAGATCCGCGAGGTCATCGGCTCCGGCGGCAAGGTCATCCAGAAGATCACCGCCGACACCGGCTGCAAGATCGACATCGAGGACGACGGCACCATCTATATCGCCTCCGAGGACATCGAGGCCTGCCGCGCCGCCAAGCGGACCATCGACAACATCGTGTTCGTGCCCGAAGTGGGCAAGCTCTACTACGGCAAGTGCGTGCGCATCATCCCCATCGGCGCGTTCATCGAGCTGGTGCCCGGCAAGGACGGCATGGTCCACATCAAGGACCTGGAGTTCAAGCGCACCGAGAAGGTGGAGGACGTGCTGAACGTGGGCGACTGGACCTGGGTCAAGGTCAGCGAGATCGACGACCGGGGCCGGGTGAACCTGAGCCGCAAGGACGCCATCCGGGAGCGCCAGAACGCGGGCCTGCCCATCGACGGTCCCGACGAGTAATGAGAACCATATAAGCGACCGACAGCCGCGCAGGTCAATGACCCGCGCGGCTGTTTGCATACGTTTTTCTCAGACGCTTGAGATAAATTCCTGCACGAAATGGCAGGCGGCGCCAAGCACGGAACTGTGGCTGCCCAGGTGGCTCAGCTGGAGGAAAGACGCGCCGCCGCCTAAAATGTTGCCGTCGGCCACGAATCGCTGCAGCAGAGGGAACCAGCTCTCCAGATAGCCCGCCAGGTACCCGCCCAGGACCACGTCGCAGTCCAGGGCCATATGGATGTTGTTCACACCGATGGCCAGGTGGCGGAGCATGTCGCCCCATACCGCGCCGCAGACCGGGTCGCTGGCCTGGATGCGGGAGAAGAACTCCGGGAGGGAATAGCCCTCGTCGTGGATGCGGCGTACGGAGCAGTACGCCTCCAAACACCCGCTGCGGCCGCAGCTGCACTTGAGACCCCCCGGCTCCACGCACATGTGGCCAAATTCGCCGCTGCGCCGGGTCTGGCCCGTGTACAGGGCGTTGTCTATCAAAATCGCGCCGCCTACGCCGCCTTCCAGGGAGAGATAGGCCATATTGGGCTGGTGGTCCCGGATGAACCACTCGGCGCTGCCGCCGCAGTTGGCGTCGTTGTCCACGTGCAGAGGATAACGGATGCTGTCATATAGCCCGTCCAGGCGCACGTCCCGCACGTCCAGGGTGGGCGCGAACAGCAGCCGCCGTCCGCCGGCAGACAGGATGCCCGGTATGGCCACGCCCACACCCAGAAGCCTGGTCCGGTCCGCACCGTTCTCGTCCAGGAACCGCTCCAGCTCACGGGCCAGCAGCTCCTCAAAGCCCGCGTCCGGCGCGAAAGGCACGGCCTTGTATGCAAGCTGCCGCAGACGCAGATCCGTCAGGGCAAAACGCAGCCGGTCATCCGTCACGGACACGCCCACCGCCAGCCGCGCCTCCGGCACGATGGCAAGACCGCTGGCGCTCCGGCCGCCGGTGGCCCGCTGCTCGCCGGAATAGCCCACCAGGCCCATGTCCATCAGTTCCCGCACGTTCCGGTACACCGTGGGCATGCTCAGCCCCAGCGCGCGGGCCAGGTCCTGCTTGCCGCAGAAGTCCCGCGCCCGGTGCAGATGGCGATAGATCTCCCCACGGGCCGAACCGGGCGCGTGCTCGCCCTTGCCGTCGCGCTCCATACGCGCACCTCCCTCGGGCCGCCGCCCGGATATATAAAAACCTCGCTCAGATTATAACAAAAGCGCGGGGCTTGTCAATCCATTTTACCAAAATCAGGAAAAAATTACCGGGCTTATGTAAAATGTATTTATCGAACAAAAATCGCGCCCTGGCATGTTGCATAAAAACAGACGTTTAAATAAGGGAACATTGACAAAATCGCCGACGAAACCGCAAAATATGATTGACAAAACATAAATGATTTTATAAAATAGCATAAGGAAGGGAACCTTCCGACCATCCCGATTTGGGGAAATTCAATATTTAAGGAGAAAAGCAATGAAAAAGGCAATTTCCATCCTGCTGGCTCTGTGCATGGTCCTGAGCCTGTGCTCCTTCGCCCTGGCGGACGAGGGGAAGACCGTGGGTATCGCCATGCCCACCAAGTCCCTGGAGCGCTGGAACCGTGACGGCGAGTATCTGCAGAAGCAGTTCGAGGAAGCCGGCTACGAGGCCAAGCTCGTCTACTCCGACAACGATATCGAGCAGCAGAACAACGATATCGCCAACCTGATCGCCGACGGCGTGGATCTGCTCATCATCTCCGCCATCGACGGCGAGAGCCTGACCCAGACCCTGGCCGACGCCAAGGACGCGGGCATCCCCGTCATCGCCTACGACCGGCTGATCATGAACACCGACGCCATCAGCTACTATGTCTCCTTCGATAACTACACCGTCGGCGTGCTGCAGGGCCAGTTCGTCATCGACACCCTGGGCCTGGACCTGGAGGATACCTCCACCACCTATAACATCGAGTTCACCGCCGGCGACCCCGCCGACAACAACGCCGGCTTCTTCTTCGGCGGCGCGATGGACACCCTGAAGCCCTACATCGACGCGGGCATCCTGAATGTTCCCTCCGGAAAGACCGAGTTTGAGCAGGTCGCCACTCCCGCCTGGAGCACCGACACCGCTCTGGAGAACATGCAGAACACCCTGGCCTCCTACTACTCCGACGGCACCGTCCTGGACGTGGCCCTGTGCTCCAACGACTCCACCGCTCTGGGCGTCGCGCAGGCCATCGGCTCTGACTACGCCGGCGACAACCAGCCCCTGGTGACCGGTCAGGACGGCGATATCGCCAACCTGCAGAACATCGTGGACGGCAAGCAGACCATGACGGTGTACAAGAACGTGTCCGACGAGGCCGGCGCCACTCTGGCTCTGGGCAAGGCCATCCTGGCCGGCGAGACTCCCGCCGAGGACCTGCTGGACAGCCTGGGCGCGGAGGCTTCCTATGATACCGAGAGCTACGACAACGGCACCGGCATCATCCCCTCCTACCTGCTGGTCCCCTATGTCATCACCGCTGACAACCTGCAGATGCTGGTGGACACCGGCCTGTATCAGTGGGACGCGGACAACCACTATCTGGAGTCCACCGCTGAGACGACCTGATATTTGAGCCCTACCTGACAGCAAACTGATACCGGAGGGGCGGGGCATGACCCCGCCCCTCTTCCTATTGGACCCGGCGGCAAATAAGCGCGCCTGTCCGGTCAGCCGGACAGGAAGCGAGAGGAGGCATCGAATTTGGCAGATAAGATCCTCGTGATGAAAAACATCACAAAAGAATTTCCCGGCGTCAAGGCCCTGGACAACGTGAATCTGGAAGTGGAGCGCGGCGAGATACACGCCCTGGTGGGCGAAAACGGCGCGGGCAAATCCACGCTGATGAACGTGCTCAGCGGCATCTATCCATACGGCACCTACACCGGCGACATCATCTATAACGGCGAACCATGCCGGTTCAAGACCCTGCGGGACAGCGAGGAAAAGGGCATCGTCATCATCCACCAGGAGCTGGCCCTGATCCCGGAGCTGTCCATCGGGGAGAATATGTTCCTGGGCAACGAGCGGAAGGGTAGGTTCGGCATCGACTGGGATAAGACCTATCATGAGGCACAGCAGCACATGGACCAGGTGGGGCTGAAGGACGACGCCACCACCCTCATCAAGGACATCGGCACCGGTAAACAGCAGCTGGTGGAGATCGCCAAGGCGCTCAGCAAAAACGTGAAGCTGCTCATCCTGGACGAACCTACCTCCTCGCTGAACGAGGAGGATTCGCGCATGCTGCTGAACCTGCTGCTGTCGTTCAAGAAGCAGGGCCTGACCAGCATCATCATCTCCCACAAGCTCAACGAGATCGCCTACGTGGCCGACAAGATCACCGTGGTCCGGGACGGCGCCACCATCGAGACCATCGACAACGCCGACCGCAAGGTGGACGAGGACCGTATCATCCGGGGCATGGTGGGCCGGGAGCTCAGCGACCGGTACCCCGCGCGGGAGCACCATGTGTCGCCGGAGGTGGGCATGGAGGTCAGAAACTGGACCGTGTACCACCCGGTGTACGTGGAGAAGAAGGTCGTGGACAACGTGTCCTTCAACGTGCACAAGGGCGAGATCGTGGGCTTCTCCGGCTTACAGGGCGCGGGACGGACGGAGCTGGCCGTGAGCATCTTCGGCGGAGCATACGGCACCAATATCTCCGGCGAGCTCATGATCGGCGGCAAGAGCGTGAAGCTCAGGAGCGAGCGGGCCGCCATCGAGGCAGGCCTGGCATACGTCACCGAGGACCGGAAGGGCAACGGCCTGGTGCTGGAGGAGACCATCGCACAGAACACCACCCTGGCCAGGCTGGAAAAGGTGTGCTCCCACGGCATCATCAACACGGACGCGGAGGTGGCCGCGGCGGAGGAATATAAGGAAAAGCTCAACACCAAAACGCCCTCCGTCCAGCAGCTTGTGGGCAATCTGTCCGGCGGCAACCAGCAAAAGGTCCTGCTGGCCAAGTGGATGTTCGCGGACGCGGACGTGCTGGTGCTGGACGAACCCACCCGCGGCATCGACGTGGGCGCGAAATACGAGATATACTGCATCATGAACGATATGGTCGCCCAGGGCAAGTCGGTCATCATGATATCCTCCGAGATGCCGGAGCTGCTGGGCATGTGCGACCGCATCTACGTCATGAACGAAGGCTCCATGGTGGCGGAAATGGCCGCCAAGGACGCCACGCAGGAAAAGATCATGGCGGCGATCCTCAAGTCCGACAAAGATTAACAGCGAGGGAGTGGCAACTATGACAAAGACGAAAGTTTCTCAGTTCATCAAAAAATACACCATGGTCATCGCACTGGTGGTGGTGTTCATCCTGTTCGCCGTGCTGACGGAGGGACGGCTGCTGTATCCGCAGAACCTGTCGAACCTGCTGCTGCAAAACGCCTACGTGCTGGTGATGGCCTGCGGCATGCTGCTGTGCATTTTGACCGGCGGCAACGTGGACCTGTCCGTGGGCTCCACGGTGTGCCTGGTGGGCGCTATCGGCGCGCAGCTTCTTTCCAAGACGAACCTGAACGCTATCCTGGTCATCCTCATCTGCCTGGCCGCCGGCGCGGTCATCGGCGTGTGGCAGGGCTTCTGGATAGGCAACGTACATATCCCGCCGTTCATCTGCACCCTGGCCGGCATGTTCCTGTTCCGGGGCCTGGGCCGCGTGGTGCTGGGGTCCAAGACCGTCAGCATCAATAACCAGCTTTTCCTCAACATCTTCGCCTCCTATATCCAGATACCCGGCCTGGACGCCGACGTGAAGTGGTCGGCGTTCATCGTGGGCGTGGTCGTGGCGGCGGCGCTGCTGCTGTTCACCGTCACCAGCCGGGCCAAGAAGGCGCGCAAGGGCTATAAGATGAACTCCGCCGTCAGCGCCTTCGGCAAGATCGTCGTCATCGACGCGCTGATTTTGGTCTACACCTGGAAGCTGGCTCACTACAAGGGCATCCCCGTGATGGCCCTGTGGGTGCTGGCGGTGATACTCATCTACGCGTTCATCACCTCCAAGACCGCCTTCGGCCGGTACTTCTACGCGGTGGGCGGCAACGAGAAGGCCACAAAGCTGTCCGGCATCGATACCAAGCGGGTGTACTTCATGGCCTACGCCTCCATGAGCTTTTTGGCGGGCCTGTCCGGCCTGCTGATGGCTGCCCGTATCGGCTCCGTCAACGGCGACACCGGTACCTCCTTCGAGATGGACGCCATCGGCTCCTGCTTCATCGGCGGCGCCTCCGCCTACGGCGGGTCCGGCACCGTGCCCGGCATCATGGTCGGCGCTATCCTGCTGGGCGTCATCAACCAGGGCATGAGCATCATCGGCCTGGACAACAACTGGCAGTACGTGGTCAAGGGCGCGGTGCTGCTGGTGGCCGTCATCTTCGACGTGGTGTCGAACCACAAGACCGGCAAGGCCGGCTGATAAGGAGCGCGCTATGCTGTACATAGGCGTAGACCTGGGTACCTCCGCCGTCAAGCTGCTTCTGATGGACGGCGGGGGGAAGATACGCAATATCGTCTCCAAAGAATATCCCCTCAGCTTCCCCCACCCCGGCTGGTCCGAACAGAACCCGGCCGACTGGATGCGCCAGACCGTGGAGGGCATCCGGGAGCTGGTGCAGGGCTTCGACGCCGCGCAGGTAGCCGGTATAGGCTGCGGCGGGCAGATGCACGGGCTGGTGGCGCTGGACGAGCACGACAACGTGCTCCGTCCCGCCATCCTGTGGAACGACGGCCGCACGGCCGAGGAAGTGGAATACCTCAACGGCGTCGTCGGCAAGCAGACCCTCTCCCGGTACACCGCCAACATCGCCTTCGCCGGGTTCACCGCGCCAAAGCTGCTGTGGATGAAAAAGCATGAGCCGGACCTGTTCGCAAAAATCAGCAAGATCATGCTGCCGAAAGATTATGTAAACTATATGCTCACGGGCGTGCACTGTACCGACGCCTCCGACGCCTCCGGGATGCTCCTGTTCGACGTGGAGAGGCGGCGGTGGAGCCGGGAGATGCTGGAGCTCTGCGGTCTGCGGGAAGAGCAGATGGCACGGGTGTTTGAAAGCTATGAGGTCGTGGGCACGCTGAAGCCGGAGATGGCAAAGGCGCTGGGGCTGCCCGAGACGGTGAAGGTATGCGCCGGGGCCGGGGACAACGCCGCTGCGGCTGTGGGCACCGGCACCGTGGGCGAGGGGGCCTGCAACATCTCCTTAGGCACCTCCGGGACCATCTTCATCTCCAGCGAAAAATTCGGCGTGGACCCCAACAATGCCCTGCACGCATTCGCCCACGCGGACGGCAGCTACCACCTGATGGGCTGCATGCTCTCCGCCGCCTCCTGCAACAAGTGGTGGATGGACGACATCGTGGGCACGGTCGATTACGCCGCCGAGCAGAAGCCCATTACAGATGAAAAGCTGGGCGCCAACCACGTGTTCTTCCTGCCCTATCTCATGGGCGAGCGCAGTCCCATCAACGACACCGACGCGCGGGGCTGCTTCGTGGGCCTGACCATGGACAACACGAGAGCCGACATGACCCAGGCGGTGCTGGAGGGCGTGGCGTTCGGCATCCGGGACTGTCTGGAAGTGGCACGGAGCCTGGGCGTGGACGTGCGGCGGAGCCGTATCTGCGGCGGCGGGGCGAAAAGCCCCCTGTGGCGGAAGATCATCGCCAACGTGTGCGGCCTGACGCTGGAGCGTATCGAGTCCGAGGAAGGGCCGGGCTACGGCGGGGCCATACTGGCGGCGGTGGCCTGCGGCGAATACGCGTCCGTGGCCGACGCGGCCGGGAAGCTGGTGAAGGTGGTGGGTACGGTGGAGCCGGACCCGGCCATAGCTGCCCGGTACGACGGGCAGTACCGGAAATTCCAAAAGATATACCCGGCGCTGAAGGATGTGTTCCCGGCGCTGAAGGATGTGTTCCCGGCGCTGAACGGCTGAGGCGCTATGGACGACAGACGGAACACACAGCCCCAATACGACCCACAAAAGCGGTCCAAAGCCACCATCCGCGGTGTGCTGCGCTCCATCGTGGCGTTCTACCTGGCCTATCTGGGCTGGACCGTGGCGCAAAACGCCGGCGGACCGGATACCAGTATGCCCAAGTGGGCCGGCTGGGCGTTCTGCGCCGTGTTCATGGCCGTGGCCATCGGCTTTGGCGTGTACACGCTGCGGCGGTACCAGGCGGACCTGAAGGACGCGGAGCTGCCCCGGGAGAAGCGGGAGGACACGGATGCATAAACGTCCTCCGCGCCAGACGGCGGTGCGGGTGGCCCTGCTGCTGGCGGGGCTGACCGTCGCCCACTTCGGCGTGACGCTGTTTCTCCAGTCCGACCTGGGCTCCGACCCGTTCAACGTGCTCATACAGGGACTTTTCAGGTCCATCCCCTGGCCCGGCTGGGCGGGGATGACCCACGGGCGGGTGCATTTGCTGGTGAGCCTTCTCATTATGGCGGTGCTCTGGTTCGTGGACCGGCCGCAGGTGCGTATCGGCACGGTGCTGTGTATGGCCCTGGGCGGGCCAATCATCGACATGTTCACCGCGCTGCTGGGGCCGTGGCTCAACGCAAGTCTTCCCATGTGGGCACGGGTTACCATGCTGGCGCTGGGGTGCGTGATACTGGCCTTCGGCATGACCATCGTCATACGCTCCGAGGCGGGCACCGGCCCCAATGACCTGGTGGCCGTGGTGCTGGCCGAGAAGCTGCATAAGCCCTTCGGCATCGTGCGGGTGGTCGTGGACTTCGCCTTTGCGCTCACAGGTTACGCTCTGGGGGGCGTGCTGGGCGCGGGCACGGTGATTTGCGCGTTTCTGGTGGGGCCGGCGGCCCAGTTATTCATGCCATGGAGCGGGCGCATATGCGCCTGGTTCCTGAAAAAAACGGGGACAGCACCGTCTGTCCCGGAAAGGTGAGCCCATGAAGATCGAATCGGTATACGACGGCGCCTTCGCTCCCTACGGCAAGGTGCTGCAGGGGTACGACACTGGCTGTCTCGTCAAGGCCATGGGGACCATCCCCCTGCCGGAGAGCGGCACGGCCTACGAGCCCAGCATCCCCGCGTTGGAGGCCACGTGCCTCTACGGGCCGTTCCAGAACAATATCTACGGCGGCATGCCCGTGCAGCTGGGCATGTGCTGGGGCCGCAACACAAAGCTGAACTGCCTGGAATACCACCGGGACAGCGAGGTGAACGTGGGCGACAAGGACTTTATTTTGCTGGTGGCCAAGGCGGAGGACATCGTGGACGGCGTGCTGGACACGGCCAGGGTGAAAGCCTTCAAGGCGCCGGCCGGCGTGCCCGTGGAAGTGTACGCCACCACGCTGCACTACGCACCCTGCCAGGCGGCGCCGGACGGGGACTTCCGGGTGTGCGTGGTCCTGCCCAAGGGCACCAACGGCCCCAAGCCGGCCATCACCCCCGTCAACGACGAGGACAGGGCCCTGTGGGCCTGCAACAAGTGGCTGCTGGCCCATCCGGACAGCGCCGAGGCTGCCCAGGGGGCCGTGGTCGGCCTGCGGGGCGAAAACATAGACATTGCCGCCGATCTGTGAGCGGTTGGAAAGGAGAAAATAATTATGTTAACCAATATCCCTGTGGTGAAGCTGGGCATCGTGGCGGTGAGCCGGGACTGCTTCCCCATCGAGCTTTCCCAGCGCCGGCGCAAGGCCATCGTGGAGGCCTACAAGGGCGAGATCTACGAGTGCCCGGTGACGGTGGAGAACGAGAAGGACATGCTGGCCGCCGTGGAGGACGTGAACAAGGCCGGGTGCAACGCGCTGGCGGTGTTCCTTGGAAACTTCGGCCCCGAGACGCCGGAGACGCTCATCGCCAAAAACTTCGACGGGCCGTGCATGTACGTGGCGGCCGCCGAGGGCGACGGCGACATGATCAACGGCCGTGGCGACGCCTTCTGCGGCATGCTCAACTGCTCCTATAACCTGGGCATGCGGCATCTGGGCGCCTACATCCCCGAGTACCCCGTGGGCACGGCGGAGGAGCTGGCCGAGAAGATCGGCGGGTTCGTGCCCATTGCCCGTGCCATCCTGGGCCTGAAGGACCTGAAGATCATCACCTTCGGTCCCCGGCCGCAGGACTTCTTCGCCTGCAACGCGCCGATCAAGGGCCTGTACGAGCTGGGCGTGGAGGTAGAGGAAAACTCCGAGCTGGACCTGCTGGTCAGCTACAAGGCCCACGCCGGCGACGAGCGTATCGAGGGCGTGTGCAAGGAGATGGCCGCCGAGATGGGCGAGGGGAAATATTACCCCGACCTGCTGGCACGGATGGCCCAGTTCGAACTGACCTTGCTTGACTGGGCGGAGGCGCACAAGGGCGCGCGCAAGTACGTGGCCTTCGCCGACAAGTGCTGGCCCGCGTTCCCCGAGGCCTTCGGGTTTGAGCCTTGTTATGTAAACTCCCGCCTGGCCAGCCGGGGTATCCCCGTGTCCTGCGAGGTGGATATCTATGGCGCGCTTTCGGAATACATCGGCATGTGCGTGTCCGGCGACACGGTGACGCTGCTGGACATCAACAACTCCGTGCCCAAGTACATCTACGACGAGGACGGCATCGAAAAGCTGGGCTACAAGCTGACCGACACGTTCATGGGCTTCCACTGCGGCAACACGCCGGAGTGCAAGCTGTGCGCCAGCCGGGCGGTGAAGTATCAGCTCATCCAGCACCGCCTCCTGGAGCCCAAGGACTCGGAGCCCGACTTCACCCGCGGTACGCTGGAGGGCGACATCGCCGCCGGGGACATCACGTTCTACCGCCTCCAGTGCGACAGCGAGGGGACGCTGCGGGCCTACATCGCTCAGGGCGAGGTCCTGGACGTGCCCACCCGGAGCTTCGGCGGCATCGGCATCTTCGCCATCCCGGAGATGGGCCGGTTCTACCGCCACGTGCTGATCCAGAAGCGCTATCCCCACCACGGGGCCGTGGCCTTCGGCCATTACGGCAAGGAGCTGTTCGAGGTGTTCAAGCTGCTGGGCGTTTGCGACATCGCCTATAACCAGCCCAAGGGCCTGCCCTATCCCACGGAAAATCCCTGGGCGTGAACTGGGAGGAACAGGTCCGGGGGCTCTGGGAGGCGTATATCGCCAAGACGGAGCAGCTGGAACGGGACAAAAAACCGGGCGCCGGGATATTGGGCCTGACGCCCGGTCCCAAGGACGACGCGTGCCACGACCAGTTCGCGGCGGACGCGGAAGGGCTGCTGGCTGATATGCTGGCCGCGGCGCCGTCCTCCGCAGAGACGCTGGCGGCGCTGGAATATATCTACGAAGCGCCGCTTGAGCACCGTCAGCCGCTGACCGCTTACTGGATGTTACAGGCCGTGCACAGGCTGACCGTGCCGGTGATATC
This sequence comes from uncultured Oscillospiraceae bacterium, assembly GCA_947625845.1. Classification (GTDB taxonomy): domain Bacteria; phylum Bacillota; class Clostridia; order Oscillospirales; family Oscillospiraceae; genus CAJOIG01. The sequence continues at coordinate 8,912 of CANQQB010000037.1, read as the reverse complement.
GCTTCTGGCGCCGGAGGACGCCGGACCGCTGCGGGCTCGGTACGCCAAGATCTACCGCCGCCGGGAGCGGCTGCCGGCTCAGAAAGCCGTCCTGGCCGCGTTGACAAAGCGGGAAAAGGAATAAATAAGCAATAAGCGCAGACCGGGCGGTCTGCGCTTTTGCAGACGGGCGCGTGGGGTCGCACCGCGGCGTTTTTTTGCGTGACAAGAGGGGCGTTCGATATGGAAGGGATTTAAAATCCAACGCAGTCCGCGGCGGAAGCCGGGGACACCTTTAGCGCGAGGGGAACAACCCTTCTGTCAGCGCGGAGCGCTGACACCTCCCCTTACACAGGGGAGGCTTTCAATATGGAAAGGATTTAAAATCCAACGCGGTCCACGGCGGAAGCCGGGGACACCTTTGGTGCGAGGGGCGAGGACTTTTGCGCCGCTTGCCGCCGGGAAAACAGGGCGTTTTCAGGCCTCACATGGTCTGCGCTTTTTCGTTGTGTTGACGCACTGGGTGTGGTATACTCTACCCGAATATACCGAGGGAGGCAGTGAATGATCCGATTCAACAACGACTACAGCCGGGGCGCGCACCCCGCCGTTTTAAAGGCGCTGGCCGAGACAAACGGCGTCAGCTACGGCGGGTACGGCATCGACCCCTGGTGCGAGAAGGCCGCCGACGAGATCAAAAAACACCTGGATAAGCCCGACGCGGCGGTGCACTTTCTGGTGGGCGGTACCCAGACCAATATGACCGCCATCGCCGCGTGCCTGCTGCCGTACCAGTGCGCCGTCAGCGCCGAGACCGGCCATATCCATGCCCATGAGACAGGCGCGTTGGAGCACGGGGGCCATAAGATCCTGACCCTGCCCGCCAAGGACGGGAAGCCGGACGCCGGGCAGATAGAGGCCGTGGCCGAGGCGTACCGGTCCAGCCCCATCCAGGAGCACATCACCCAGCCCAGACTGGTGTACATCTCCTTCCCCACCGAGTACGGCACCGTGTACTCCCTGGCGGAGCTGAAGCGCATCCGGGCCGTGTGCGACAAGTACGGCATGGTGCTGTTCGTGGACGGGGCCAGGATGGGCTACGGCCTGGCCGCCGCGGACGTGACGCTGCGGGATATGGCAAGGCTGGCGGACATGTTCTACATCGGCGGGACCAAGTGCGGAGCGTTGTTCGGCGAGGCGCTGGTCATCACGAACCCGGAGCTCAAGCCCAATTTTCGCAGCTATATCAAGCAAAACGGCGCGATGCTTGCCAAGGGCTGGCTGCTGGGGGTGCAATTTCACGCGCTGTTTGAAAACGGGCTCTACTTCGACATATGCCGCCGTGCCGTGGACCAGGCGCAAAAAATACGCGCCGCATTCGAGGCAAAAGGCGTGCCCATCTATGTGGACAGCCCGACGAACCAGCAGTTCGTGGTGCTGGACCACGGCCAGATCGAGGCGCTGGAGAAAAAGTACGTCTTCGAGCCGGACCACCACGTGGACGATGCCCGCATGTGCGTGCGGTTCTGCACAAGCTGGTATACGTCGGACGAGGATATCGCCGCGCTGACGGCGGATATCCAAAATCTGTAGTTGCATTTTCCGCTTTAACATGCTATAGTAAGCGTTGACAACCGAACAAGCGAACGATGTCTTCAGGGCAGGGTGCAATTCCCGATCGGCGGTACAGTCCGCGAGCATGGAACTTGATGTGAAATGCCGACCCGGTGGAACTCCGGGACCGACAGTATAGTCTGGATGGAAGAAGATGTGTTGAGCGGCGCTGTTATGGCGGCGGGCATTTTAAAGCCCCGTCCCATGGACGCGGCCCGATATGGACACCTGGAAGGCACACGCAGCTTCCAGGTGTCAAATATTATATCGGAGGTACAATTCCATGGACAGTCATCCCACCGCCAACGTAAACCCCAGACCCGCCAGCGCTCGCCGGCCTGCCGCCATCGGCATGCTGTGCGCCGTGGCATACGTGGTCATGCTCGTCGGCCAGCTCATCCCACCGGTCATGTTCTTAAGCTACGACCCCAAGGACGTGATTATCGTCATCAGCGGCTTCATCTTCGGGCCGCTCACCGCCGTGCTCATCACGGTGATCGTGGACCTGGTTGAGATGGTCACCGTGTCCTCCACCGGCGTGTACGGCTTCATCATGAACACCGTGCAGACCTGCTCCTTCGTCGTGCCCGCCGCGCTCATATACCAGCGCTGGCGCACCTCCAAGGGCGCTATCGGCGGCCTGGCCGCGGCCGTGGCCAGCATGACGGCGATGATGTGCCTGTGGAACTACATCATCACGCCATTTTACATGGGCCAGCCAAGGGAGGCCGTGGCCGCGATGATACCCACGCTGTTTTTGCCCTTCAATCTGGTCAAGGGCACCATCAACGCGGGGCTGACGCTGCTGCTGTATAAGCCCATGGTCACCGCACTGCGGCGGGCCAATCTGGTTGCGCCGTCCTCCGGCCACGGCGGCAAGGGAGGACTCAATTGGGGCATGGTGCTGCTGGGCGCGGCGCTGACCCTCACCGGCGCGCTGTTCATCCTGGTCATGCTGGGCGTGCTGTGAAGCCTGGAAAGAAAAACTACGAAAAGGCTCCCCCGATGGGGGAGCCTTTCCTTGTGCGTACCACGGACCGTCTTATTTCTTCGGGAAGCGCTCGTTGTAGTGCCTGGCGCAATACGCCTTACCGTCGGGGCCTATTTTGTAATAGCGCTCATGGCAGACCGTGCAGTCGATCGTCCAGTAGGACTTGCCCCCGGCTACGTCGTCCAGGGCCTCGTCCGCCAGAGGTTCTTTGTTCTCCGTGTCGTTCATAGCTCTCATCACTTCCCAAATTTTTCGTTGTAGTGTTTATAGCAATACGCCTTGCCGTCGGGGCCTATTTTGTAATAGCGCTCATGGCAGACCGTGCAGCCGATCGTCCAGTAGGACTTGCCCCCCGCTACGGCGTCCAGCGCCTCGTCCGCCAGCTCTTCCATGGTTTTTATCGTCCATAGCCGCTCTCCTTTTTTGTGTTCTGTCTCTTTATACGTGTCGGCGGCCGCAAAGGGCCGACGGTCCGGGAAATTTTATTTCTTCCCGGCGGGTTCTTCCGTGGCGGCGGGCTCTTCCGTCGCGGCGGGTTCTTCCGTCGCGGCGGGTTCTTCCGTCGCGGCGGGCTCTTCCGTGGCGGCGGGTTCTTCCGTGGCGGTGGGTTCTTCCGTCGCGGCGGGTTCTTCCGTCGGCGCCGGCTCGGCCGTCAGAGCCTTCAGCAGCTCTTGCGCGGTCGCGTTGTCCATCGCCGCAGCCTGGGTATAGTATGCTTCCGCCTTGTCCGGGTCCTTGTCCAGGCCGTGCTCGCCGTTTTCATAGAGCCAGCCCAGGAACATGATCGCATCCGGCACGCCGTGTGCCGCCGCGTCCTCCACCAGCTCCATGCCCTTGTCCGTGTCCGCCTCCCCGCCAAGACCGGCGAGAAGCATGGCGCCGGCCGAGGCCGCGGCCTCGTAGTCGTTATTCTCCGCCGCGTTCAGCATGTACTCCAGGGACTTGTCCGCGTCCTTCTCCACGCCAAGGCCGTAGAAATACAGGCAGCCCAGCACCCACTGGCTGTCGCTGTAATCGGCACTCGCCGAGGCGGTCTCGAAGGCCTGCGCAAAGAGCCTGTCGGCCTTGACCTGGTCCTCGTCCACGCCCACGCCATCCGCGTAGCTGTAGCCCAGGTACAGCATCGCCACCGGGTCGCTGCTCAGCGATATGGCCTTTTCATACAGCCTGACCGCCTTTTCCGGGTCCACGTCCACCACGCCGTAGCCGCTGTCATAGAACCGGCCCAGGGCGGTCATGCCGTAGCCGTAGTCCAGGTCGGCGCATTTTTCATAGAGCGCAAAGGCCTTTGCCTTGTCCACCTCCACGCCCTCGCCGTACTCATAGCTCCGGCCCTCCATGCAGGCGGCGTAGCCCTTCAGCTCGTCGCTGGCGTCCTCGTTGGCCTGAAGCTGCTCATAATACGCCAGCGCCTTGTCGTAGTCGATCTCCACGCCCAGGCCGTTCAGGTATATCTCGGCCAGGTACATCTGGGAATAGGGCTCGCCCTGTGCCGCGCCCTGCTCGAAAAGCTCCCGCGCCCTGGCGTAATTCTGGGCGATCTCGCTGCCGTCGTAATACATGTGGCCGAGCACGAACTGGGCCTGCATGTTCCCCAGCGCAGCGGCCTGGGTATAGTACTCCACGGCCTTGTCCAGGTCCTTTTCCACGCCGTGGCCGCCGCCGTACATCCAGCCCAGAGCGTACAGGGCGTAGTGGTCGCCCAGCGCGGCGGCTTTTTCATACCACTGTCTCGCCTGGTCATAGTCCTGCTCCGCGCCCTGGCCGTGCAGATACATCTGCCCTATGTAGTACATCGCCTCGAACTGGTCGTACGCGGCCGCGTCGGTGAAGTACTCCATCGCTTTGGCATAGTCCTGCTCCACGCTCTCGCTGTCGAGATATTCCTCGCCCAGATAGATGTACGCCGTCGGCACGCCGTGCTCCGCCGCGTCCTCCAGCAGCTCCAGGCCCCTGGCCGCGTCCGGGTCCGTGCCCCGGCCCGTGAGGACCATCATGCCCTGCATGCACTCGGCCTCGAAGATATCGTCCTCCGCCGCGTCGGTGAAGTACTCCAGGGCCTTTGCCTCGTCCTGCTCCACGCTGCCGAGGCCGTCCAGGTAAAGGCAGCCCAGAACCAGCCTGGCATAGGTGTAATTCTCGGCGCCGGAGGCGATCTGGAATGCCTGGTCATAGAGCTCGTCGGCCCTGGCCTGATCCTTCTCCACGCCCTGGCCCTGCTCATAGAGCCAGCCCAGATACAGCATGGCCTCCGCGTCGCCCAGGTCCGCGGCCTGCCGGTACAGCTCCGCGGCCTTGGCGTAGTCCACGTCCACCACGCCGTAGCCATAGTCATAATACCGGCCCAGGGAGGTAAGGCCGTCCATGTGGCCCAGCTCCGCCGACTGGGTGTAAAGCTGGAAGGCCTTTTCCTTGTCCATCTCCACGCCCAGGCCGTAGTCATAGAACCAGCCGGCGTTCTCCGCGGCGTAGCCCAGGTCGGCATCGTCCAGCTCGGGGTGGGTCAGGACCTGCTCATAGTACGCCAGCGCCTTGGGGTAGTCCTCCTCCACGCCCAGGCCGTACATGTATACGTCGGCCAGATAGTAGCAGACGTAGGGCTCATCCAGAGCCTCGGCCGCGTTGAACAGCTCCAGAGCCTTTTCATAGTCCTGCTCCACGCCCTCGCCCCTGCCGTACATGGCGCCCAGCCACACCATGGCCTCGGGCATATTCATGTCCACGCACTCGTTCAAAAGCTCCAGGGCTTCGTCCATCTCGCCCGCGTCGTAATGGCACAGGGCCAGGTCGAACATGCCGTCCGGGTCGCCCAGCTCGGCGGACTCGGTGTAGTACTCCAGCGCCTTGTCGGCGTCTTCCTCCACGCCCAGGCCGTTATTGTAGAGATATCCCAACAGGAAGTATCCGCTTTCGTACCGGGCGTCCTCGCCGGCCTCGGTGAGGGTATCCAGCGCCTGGCCGTAGAGCTCGTCGGCCCTGGCCTGGTCCTCGTCCACGCCCCGGCCCTTGCTGTAAAGGTCGCCCAGGAAGATCATGCCGCCCGCGTCGCCCGCGTCCGCAGCCTTCTGATACCATTCAGCCGCCTGGGCACAGTCTATGTCCACCGCGCCGTAGCCAAATTCATGGAACCGGCCCACGAACCGCTGGGCGTAGGCAAAGCCGGCCTCCGCGGCCTGGGAAAACAACTCGAAGGATCGCGCAAAGTCCTGCTCCGTGCCCAGGCCAAAGAAAGTCGCCTCCGCCAGGTACTCGGCGCACTGGTCCTGCACGTCCCCCTCACATTCCTCCAGGCCGCGGGTCCAGCACTCCACGGCCTTTTCATAGTCCTTCTCCGTGCCCATGCCGTTGTAGTAGCAGACGCCCAGGTTGCCGCAGGCGTCGGGGGTCAGCTCCGCCGCCTGGGTGAACAGCGCAAAGGCCTTGTCGAAGTCCTTCTCCACGCCTGTCCCCAGGGCGTACAGCGTGCCCAACTGGAGCATGCTGTCGCCGTCGCCGCCGTCCGCAGCCTTCTGATACCACTCCACAGCCTTGGCCTCGTCCTGCTCCACGCCGTCGCCATAGACGTACATGTCGCCCAGCTTGGCGCTGGCGGGAACGTAGTCCTTCTCCGCCGCCTTGGTCAGCAGCTCCTCGCCCTTGGCGGCGTCGCCGCTTTCCAGGGTCTCCAGGGCCTCGTCATACATTTCCTCGGGCTTTTTCCCGCAGCCCGCGCACAGTCCCAGCAGCATGACCGCCGCCAGGAGCAGCGCCAACGTCCTCCTGATGCGCATACGTGTACCTCCCATTTTCGCCCCATGGGGCGGGATATGTCTTTATGATCTCAGCGTTTCCGCTGGCCTTCCTCCTGCTGCCCGGCCAGCAGCCGGGTCAGTTCCTCCGCCGTCAGCGTCTGGGGCTGGATCAGACCGAGCGCACCGCCGGTCACATCGTCCAGGGCGTCGTCCGCCAGGGCCTCATTGCTCTTCTTGCACTCGCTGTCGTTCATATTCCTTCCCCCTTCCCGGCCACATTGCCGCCTCTGATAAATTTGTGCCGGTAGACGCCGGCGTCCTTTTGAGCCTGGACGCAGGCGAGGGCTGGATAATAACCGACTTGCCGCCGGTCACACCGTCCAGGGCGTCGTCCGCCAGCTCCTCCATGCTTTTTTCGTTTTTGTTGTCGCTCATGGTGGTTCTCCTTTCCGTTTTCCGTCTCTTTATACGCTCCGGCAGCCCAAAAAGGCCGACGGCCGGAGAAGTTTTTCCATTTCTCCGGCCCGTTCACCCCATGATCAGCCGCCGCTGGGCAGATAGCGGCGCAGCACGCCCGCCACATTGGAAAGCGGCATGGTCTGCAGCCACACCCGGCCAGGGCCGGTGATGGTGGTCAAAAACAGGCCCTCGCCGCCGAACAGCACGTTCTTCACGCCCTTCACCGTCTGGATGTCCATGGCGCAGGTGGCGTCCATGGCCGCCAGGTGGCCGGTGTCCACCACGAGCTGCTGGCCGGCCGCCAAGTCGTACTCCACCACATGGCCGTCGAACTCCGCAAAGACCACGCCGCTGCCGGACACCTTCTGCAGGATGAAGCCCTCGCCGCCAAACAGGCCAGCTCCCAGCTTCTTGTTGAAGTGCACGCTCAACTGCACCGTGGATTCCCCCGCCAGAAACGCGCTCTTTTGGAAGATGATCTCCTGGCCGGGACCGACCTCAAAGGGCTTGATGGAGCCGGGAAAGCTGGAGGCAAAGGCGATCATGCCCTGGCCGCCCTGGGCGGTGTAGATGTTCTGGAACAGCCGCTCGCCGGCGAGCCTCCGGCCCAGGGCCTTGCCCACGCCGCCATTGGCGGTGGTCTGCATGTGCATGTTGGGGCTCATCCAGCTCATGGAGCCGCCCTCGTTGATCATGCTCTCCCCATCCGCCAGGGTGCAGACCACCACCGGCAGGGTGTCCCCAAGAATCTCGTACTTCATTTTCTATATCCTCCTGAAAAAATCTTATTGGATCCGCCGTTCTGTCAGTTAAACGGGTAGTTAGGGGGGCTGATAAAGGCCGCCTGCCCGCAGCGGGGGCACCTGCAATAAAAGGGCAGCGTGACGCCCGGTATTTCCACGAACTGGCCGCAGGCGGAGCATACGCCGAGCGCCATATTTGTGCTGCCGCCGCCGGCTACCGCGTCCAGCTCGTCCTCGTTCATGGTCTGGTCTTCGTGCATCTTCTTTTCCTCGCTCATGATATTTTCCTCCTTTACGGCCTTTGCGCCGTCGTTGCCGCCTGCTTTATGCGCAGGAATACTCTTTGTCCGCTATTTTCTTCCACACGCGCCCGCATTTGGGGCAGGTCACGCTGTCAAGCCCCTCCACGACCAGCAGCGCGCTGCCCGGACACGGACAGACGAAACCAAGGTGGCCGAGAATGTAGTGCGCGGAGCGATATGTGACCTCGCAGCCGTCGTCAACGCCGCCGGACACCGCGTCCAGCTCGTCCTCGCACAGGGCCTGGTCCTCGTGCATCTTCTTTTCCTCGCTCATGGTGTTTTCTCCGTTACGGTCTCTTCCTCGCAAGGAGGATCTTACTTCTTCTGGCCAAAGTAGTCTCTGACGTTGTCCCAAAAGTTCGTGTTTTCTTCCGGCTTCCACGTCTTGTCCGTGTCGGCCGCCGGGGCGTCCGCACCGCCCGTGACGCCATCCAGAGCCTCGTCGGGCAGGGCATTTTCTTCGTTCATTTTCTTCTCTTCGCGCATGGTCTTCTCCTCCTTGATGATCTGTTTTCTATCCGGTCTGTCACCACGTGAAGTATGACTCCTGTCCACAGTGCCAGCACACTTTACTCGTTGGCAAAGAACCCACTTCGATCGTCGCGCCGCAATTGGGACATGTGACATGAGGTCCGTAACCACTGGGCTCGATCTGAATGAAGCCTCCCGCCACGCCGTTCAGGGCCTCCTCGGCCAGCTCTTCTTTGATGTTCTTATTCTCGCTCATGGCGATACCTCCCTTTATCGTTCTGTATGTTTATACGTTCCGGCCGACCAAAAGGGCCGGAGGAAAATAAAAAATTTTTTGTTTTTAATTGCTGCCGGCCTCCGTCGGTTCCGTGTCCAGCCGCTGCCGGGCCACCAGCTCGGCAAAGTAGCCGTTCTGGGCAATCAGGTCCTCGTAGGTGCCGTCCTCCACGATATGTCCCCCGTCCAGGACGATGATACGGTCGCAGTGGCGTATGGTGCTGAGCCGGTGGGCTATCACGATTCGGGTGCACTTGAGCTTATCCAGAGAATCGGACACCACCCGCTGGGTGATGTTGTCCAGAGCGGAGGTGGCCTCGTCGAACATGAGCACGCGCGGCTTGGG
>CANQQB010000036.1 GCA_947625845.1 uncultured Oscillospiraceae bacterium | reverse complement strand
CCACAGGGCTTGCAATCACCGCCGCCATAGCGGTCGAGGACGCGGCTACTGCCGTCATAGCGGTCGAGGACGAAACGACAGCGGACAAGGCCACAGGGCTTGCAATCACCGCCGTCATAGCGGTCTGGGACGCCGCCACCGCCGTCATAGCGGTCTAAGGCGTTGCAAATGCGCTCCATTTTGATATTCTTGCAATATCAAAAACGTAAAGGAGCGCGATACCATGACCGCAAAGGACGAGCTTGCAAACCGCCTGTTTTCAATGCTTTCCGGGGAAGCGCCTGTGACGCTGGAGGACATCAGCAAGACACTGGACGGCTACACCGTCAGCCGCGAGGCAGCTGGCGAGAGGAACGATCTTTACAAAAGGATTTGGCAATATCTGGGTGCCAAACGCATTGACGGACTGTCCCCGCGAACCCTTAAAAACTACCAATCACACCTGGAAGATTTCATGGACCGCGTTCACAAGCCGGTCACGAAAATCACCACCGACGATATACGGGGGTATATCACCTATCTTGGCGAGGTCCGGCACCTGGCGGACAGCAGCCTACAGACACACATCAATTCGCTGCGGGCCTTTTTCGGCTGGCTGGCAGCGGAGGAAAAGATCAAGCGTAACCCTATGCTGCGGATCCACTCGCTCAAAATCGACAAGCGCCACGCCCGGACCGCGCTGACAACGGAAGAGCTAGAACGGTTCCGGGACGCTTGCCGCAATTACCGGGAAAAGGCCCTGGTGGAGTTCCTGGCATCGAGCGGGTGTCGTCTGAGCGAGGTGGCGGCGCTGCAATATGACGATCTCAATATGGCCGACAGGAGCGTCATGGTCCGGGGCAAGGGCGACAAGGACCGGGTCGTGTATTTTTCCGTCAGGGCCAGGTTGATGCTCCAAGAGTACAAGGCGACCAGACGGGGGGGTAACGGGCTTTTCGTCAGTTGCAAGGCCCCATATGCTCCCTTGCAGCCGCGAGCCATCCAGCGCATTATCCAGTCCATCAGCGAGCGGGCCGCACTCGGCAAGCGGGTCCATCCACATCTGCTGCGGCACACGTTTGCCACGCAGGCGTTAAATTCGGGCATGGACGTGACGGCGATCCAGCAGCTTCTAGGCCATGAGGACATCGCCACGACGCAGATATACGCGGCCATGAGCTCGAACGAAGTCAAAAATCAATATAACAAGTTTGTCGGCTCTTGACAAGCCCCCAGCGGGGCCGGGAGAACGACCGCATCATGGGAGGACAGGATATGAAAGTGACGATCTGCACAGCCGCTGGCGTGATAGGCGGCGCCATAGCGGCGCTTTTTGGGGGATGGGACACGGCCCTCACCACTCTGGTGATCTGCATGGCCATCGACTACGTGTCCGGGCTGATCGTGGCGGGGGTGTTCCACGCGTCAAAGAAAAGCGCGAACGGGGCGCTGGAGAGCCGGGCCGGGTGGAAGGGCCTGTGTCGTAAGGGGATGACGCTGCTGATCGTCCTGATCGCCTGTCGGCTGGATATGCTGGCCGGGACGAGCTACATACGGGACAGCGTGGTCATCGGTTTTGTGGCGAACGAGGTCATTTCCATCGTGGAGAACGCGGGTTTGATGGGGCTGCCGCTCCCGGCGGCCATCACAAAGGAAATAGATATTCTGACAGAAAAGGCAACAAAACACGACAACGGCGGCGGTGATAACAACCGCCGTTGAAATATTTTAGGAGGAAAAACACATGAAGAGCAATTTCAAAGCGTGGCTGAAGGCGGCGGGTATCCGGGCCGTGAAGACGTTCGCCCAGACGGCGGTGTCACTGATCGGCACGGAAATGGTGGGCTTTACCGATCTGGACTGGCTGCACATCGTGAGCGTGGCCGGCGTGGCGGCGGTGCTGAGCCTGCTGACCAGCGTGGCCGGCCTGCCGGAGCTGGAGGGCGGCAATGGCTAAATGCACGGCCGCCCAAGCGCTGGCGGCGGCGGAGTACTGGCTGGGGTACTATGAAAAGGCGTCCAGCGCCTACGCTACGACGCGGGACAAGAGCGCGTTCACGCTGAACAAGGGCGCCAACAACTGGACCTACGCCGGCCATATCTGCGGCATCAACGGGCCCGGCGGGCCGTGGTGCGCTATGCAGGTGAGCCTCACCATCTATGAAGCGTGCGGGAACGATAAGGCGCTGGCGAAAGAGGTCATGTGGGGCGTATGGCCCTACACGGCTTGCGATCAGCTTTACGACGTGGCCCCGGCGGGCAGCAAGGGGCGGCGTGGCGCGTGGACGCCGAAGCCGGGGGACGTGATCGTGTTCAGCGACAACGGCACAACGCGGACCCATACGGGCATCGTGTACGCGGTCGACAAGACGTACGTGTACACCATCGAGGGAAACACGTCCAATATGTGCGCGAAGCGGTCCTATCCGCTGACCAGCACGTACATCTGGGGCTATGTGCGGCCCAATTACGCGGCGTCCGGGGACGAACCGGTTCAGCCGGTCCAGCCTGTGGAGCCCTACGGCAAGCTGCTGTTCGCCGACATCGGACTGCATGAACTGTCCAAGGGATGCGCGGGGGCAGAGGTCAAGACTATCCAGCGGATCATCTTCGCCCGTGGCATTAACCACGAGGCCGTGGACGGCGAGTTTGGGCCCGTGACCAAGGCCGGGGTCATAGAACTGCAAAAGCAGCTGGGCCTTGCCCAGGACGGCGTTGTGGGCAAGGACACCTGGCTGGCGGCGCTCACAAAGCTATGGTAAGAAACAACTGAATACCCCCTATGACAGCGCGCAGGCTACTGCTTGCGCGCTGTTTTTTTATGCTCAAAATGTCAACAGATGCACGTCAACACTGGTGTTACACTTCATTTTGAAGTGTTGAAGCGTTGACAAGGCGGGTCAACAGATTTTGAAATGTTACAAAAGTGTAACGGTGAAGTGGCGACGGTGAAACCATTGGGGCATAAGACTTTTTTCTTATGTGTCAACAGTTCAACAGATATTTCTAATAGACTTATAAATTATACATGTTAGGCCGTGTGCGTATCGCCTAAAACGCCTGAGCGCACACGCTAGTACACGCGCACGCGAGAAGCGTTGAAAAAGTCAAAAATTTTTGACAAAAGCCCTTGACAAGTCAAAACATGTTTGCTATAATGGCGACAGTCAAAAGGTTTTGACTGAATACAAAAACGGAGGCGCCACAAAATGAAAACTCGTCAAGGCATCGAATATTGGACTGTGAACGATCAGTACACCATCGACGGTTACGATTATTTCAACACCCTCTCCGAGCTGGAAGAAGACATTGACTGGCAGATCGAATCCATCCACGGCAGGGCCTTTAAAGACTGCGCCGGCTGGCATAGGATCGCCGCCTAAAAGCCGAAACGGGCTGCACGGCCCGTCGCCGGGAACCGCCCCACCCGGCCCGATGATGGCAGGGCAACGCGAAAAACGACATACGAAAATGGAGGTTACTATCATGGAAAGAACGAACAGATGTTTGGAAATCGTCAAGGCCGCCGACAGCACCGTGAAGGGCTGCAAGGTCATTCTCACACGCAAGACCACCCTGACCGGGGAAATCCGTCACGGCGTAGTGCTGGAAACCCGGCGCGGCGGGCATCGCAAGGTTGGAACCTTTGAAAGCGTTTCCCCTGCTTGGCGGGTTTACAAAGCGCTTGTCCAGTAAGCCGAAACGGGCCGCGCGGCCCGTCGCCGGGACTTGACCTACCTGGCCTGATGATGGCAGGTCGTACAGAATGGGGGGTTGACGTATGCAGCATATCACGAATGATCGGGACTACCGCATAGGGTATGAGGTCCTGGGGATTATGCAGAAAACTATTGCCGTGGACGGCAGCAACCACGGACGCAGAAAGGCGCTGGTAGATCTCAAGCGCAACCTGCGGCAGTACGCCCACCGGGACACGGGTGTTGACCGCAGGATCATCAAGGACGAAGGCATGGACGGCTTTATTTCCCTGGAGCGTCTGCCTGATGGCATCGAGGATCTGGACGAAGCCGAAGCGTTCTTTGAGCGGTTTATGTACTTCCCGTGCCCGAACAGTATGTACGACTGCACCGGCCGCCCGTTCACATCCTGGTTTAAGGTGTTCAAGCGCAACGACAAGTTCTACGCCTACCACAGCGTGGGTGTGGACGTTTGAGCGCAGCCTGACCTACCGGGCACACGGGGAGAAAGGATTACAGCATGGCGCGCGTCTACAAGTTGCTTTATTGGCTTCCCAATCAGTCTAAACTTTTTTCTGTGCCGCAAGTGTATGAGACTGAAGACCGGGACGCTTGGCAAGAGGCAATCAGGACTGCGGTGGCGAACGGATACGAGATCGAAGCCGCAGGGCAGGTCCAAACCCACACAGACACACAAAGGGAGGTATTGAAATGAGCGAGCAGAACGCAGGTTACACGATCATAGCGGGAGAAACATATTCCGATAATCCCAAAACGCATCGGCAGGATAGCGTGGTGTTGGGGCTACGGTTTACACTGCCTGACAACAGGATGTACGTCACGTGGGAGAGAACGAGCCGGGAATTGGACGACGGCAACATCCAGGTCGACTACTATTGGGGCCATTATTTCGAGGATTTCAACGCCGCCCGCCTGGATTACCACAAGCGGCTGGTGGAGAAATACGGCGGCTAAGCTACACACGGGAGCAGCAAAAGACATTTGACCGGTCGAAAGGCCGGTCAAAACTTTTTTGCAAATTTTAGTCAAAAGCTCTTGACAAGTCAAAGCCTGTTTGCTATAATGGCGACAGTCAAAAGGTTTTGACTGAATACGACAAGCGAAACACGATACAAGGCCATAGGCCGGGAGGATTTGAAAATGCTTACAGAGATCCACAGAGTGCGGAAATGCGGGATGGTGGTCATGGAAACCGACGAGGCTCTGCTTCTTTGCATGAATAAGGAGTTTTTTGACAGGCACACAGAGCAGAAAGTCAAACCGGGAGAATATCTCGCTATCGAAAAGGCTTTTTCTTATGACATCTTTGGCGCTGACGTTTACAAGAGCACGAAGGGCACCTTCAAACGTGCCATGAAAGCCTTCAAGAAGTACAGTCCAGTGTTTTTCAAGGAAATGGAGGAAACCGCCGCCGCTTTCCCCTGTACGTTCTAAATCCACACCCGCCCCGGAGGTCACGAGGGCAGAAAGAGGAAACAATGGGAGTGCGCAGACAGTGCAACCGATATACCACGCGGCCCTGGGGAAAAGACGAGGCCGACGTTATCAGGAGAGCCAAGAGGTACTTCAACTACTTCCCCTTTGAGTTCATCATCGTCAAGAGCAACGATCTTTTCTTTGCCCATCCACCGGCGCTTTCCCCGTTCAAGGACCCGGAGGGATCCCGCTTCTATAAGAAAGTGGACGGGCGTTGGAGGGAAATCGAAAAGTAGACAACACCCGCCCCGGAGGCTACGGGGCACACACAGAAAGGAGTATTTGACCATGTACGAGATCAGCTACGACTACGTTGACAGCGAAGGCGCGGAGCACCGCAACGCCGTAGTGACGTTCGCCGGGACGTGGAAGGATCTGCGCGCCCGCATCAAAGCTATGCGGGCGCACGGCTGCTACAACATCATTCCTACCGAAGTGCGGGACGATGACGACGAGCCGGTCAAGCCGCTGGGGGACGTGTATGTGGCGACCGTGACCGTCTGTGAGAGCGGCGGGAACGAGCCCCACCTGGATCCCGAGAACGGCTGCGCGTATCTCTATGCCGCCGACGTGGAGGCCAACGCTGACAACCCCGGCGTTATTTATGAGCGCGGGGCACGGCAGCTTGTGATAGAGGTCTACCGGGACCACTGGCACGTCGCGCAGGTGCGCGGGTACATCGAGGCGGGCCTTTTCGAGAGGAACTACTGAGGCTATGTGAAAGGGGTGATTTGAATGGACGAAACTGAAATTGACCATATCAACTGGCGATTTGAACGGTTATTTCAAAGACTGAACGAAGTAGGGCAACAGCCGGCAAAGCTGGCAGACGGACGGGCCAACCTATCGGCGCGAGCAGAGTACGACCATATAAAAATCCGAATTTTTGATCTTTTCCGTGAAGCCTGGAACGCCGGTTATCGTTTTAAGAAAGAGGATCTGTAAAGGAGGCTATCGACATGAAATATTATCCCATCAACGAAGACGCGGCGAAGCGGGCAAAGGAGGCCAACAGCTATAACAACTACGTTCCCGGTTCGGCCACAAAGAGCTATCAGGTCATGGTGGACGAGGCGGCGGCTATCGCCGCACGGCAGAAAGACCGGGTTGATTCCATGTACCATGAGAAGATCGACCGCCTGCTGGACGTGTACGCCCGGAAGCTGGCCGAGGTCATCAACAAGGGCAACGAGATCGACGCGCGCGTCCCGTCCATCCTGATTACGGGCGGCAGTAACTTCCCCATCAAGAAAAAGGACAAGCAGAACGCAGCGCGTGAGCGCAACGCCGAGGAATATGCGAAGGTCCAACACCTGCTGCGGGTCATCCGCAGCACCGGCATGGGCGGCATTATGAGCGACGATAAGGACGCTATCGCAAAGCTGAAGTCACGTCTGAAGGACCTGGAACGGCACCAGGAGCGCATAAAGGCGGCCAATGCTGCTATCCGCATGAAGGATACGGCCAAAGGCGATGCGAAGCTGACGGAAATGGGGTACACCGCTGACGAGATTAAGCAGCTCAGGACGCCGGATTACTGCGGGCGTGTCGGGTATCCGTCCTACGAGTTGAGCAACAACAACGCCAACATTCACCGGATCCGCGACCGTATTGCGGCGCTGGAACGGGAGGCGCAGCGTGCTGAAGAACACGAAGCCGACGAGCCGGTCACGGGCGACGGCTACGGGCTGGTGGAGAACGCCGAGCTGGGCCGGATCCAGTTCATTTTCGACGACAAGCCGGACGCGGACATCCGCGACTTGCTGAAGACTAACGGATTCCGCTGGGCCCCATCGCAAGGCGCGTGGCAGCGGATGTTGAACGACAACGGCCGGCGTGCTGCGCGGCTGGTCCGGGCTAAGCTGGACGCTCACCCGGAAGACTGATAAAGGGCGTGCCCGTCAAAAGCTCTTGACGGGCACGCTACACGAAGGAGGCGACGAAACGTGGAGTACATAGGTGGAATTATTATGCTGGCTGCCTATATGGGCGGGCTGATGGCACTGCTGGCTACGGGCTGCATTTTCGCAGATTGCGTCCTGCCTCGTTGCCTCTGGCTGATCCGTTTATGTGAGCGGATCCTTGACATTGACCTGGGAGGTAAAGACCATTGAACACTCTGGCTATCAAAAGGGCACTGAATGACGACACCCGGAAACAGGGCATTTGTATCAACGGCGAAGTCTTTTCTTTACACATCACCCACCACCGGGAGGTCATCATCACTGACAACACCGACTACGGCAAGGTGTATGCCGTTATGTCCTTGGAGTTCTATAACCTGATGGAAGGGGTGAGGGAATGAACTATGAGCCCTGCCCCTTTTGTGGGAGCGATAAGCTGAAGCTGACCAGCAAGCACCGGCTGGTGGGCTACAATGGCATGGATATGCCGGTACACGCCTATACCTGTTCCGTGCGCTGTAACGTCTGTCACGCGCGCGGCGGGACGGCCGGAGGCAAGACCCTTGTTAGATACGGGGGATTGCCTTTGCCTGAGTGGGCCACGACGCGGGAAGCGATAGAGGCGATGGCGATAGAAAACTGGAACAGGAGAGTAAGGCGCGTATGTTAAGGGAAACGGTTGGCGACATCCTGAACGTGAAAGACGGAATCATCTGTCATCAAGTGAACTATTTCGGCACCATGGGCGGCGGGCTGGCCGCTGCTATTGCAGACAGGATCCTGACCAACGAACAGTACAATGAGTACATTCGTTTCTGTGAAATGTGGGGTCGTCGGGCGCTGGGGAAGGTGCAGTTTTTGAAATGTTCGGATACGTTGATCGTGGCGAACCTGTTTTGCCAGGACGAGGCGCGCGCCGCTTTCGGGGACTGCTTTACCGATTATGACCACATGGCTGAGTGCTTTTATACGGTTTGGGCGGCGGCATACCTGACCGGTAAAACGGTCTATATCCCGCGTAACATCGGATGCGGGATCGCGGGCGGGGACTGGGACGCGGTAAAACACATCATCCAGAACGTATTCATGTTCCATCCTGTGGATGCGTGTATCGTGGGGAGGAAAAACCATGAAGTACATCCGGAACGGCGAGCTTGACGACACGCGGATCACCAACGCGCTGCGACGGGCTGTGCAGGACTATGAGAACGGCGAGGTCCTGGAAGTCCGCGACGCGCTTTTGGAGATCATTGCGGCTATTGACGAGTTCGATAAGAACAATGAGGAACCCTACAAATGAGCCGGCACGAGGCGGGCGAGTGGGAAAACACCGGCTTTGAAAGGAACGGCAAAGCCGAAGTGAAGCTGCTGTGGTCCTGTAAACGGTGCGGGCTGACGGTCTACGGCGGCCTTCAACCACCGGACGGCCCTTGCCCCGCGTGCAGTATGAGAGCTACACGGGACGACGGGCAAAACAAAAAATGAAAATACCGGGACGGTTTTTCACCGCCCCGGCATTTTCGTAATGAGCGCAAATACGGTTTCGTAAAATACGAGTTCGTATGCGCGCGCTTTGGTACGGCTGACGGGATTCGAACCCACGACCTTTGGCTCCGGAGGCCAACGCTCTATCCGGCTGAGCTACAGCCGCACGTACCGCTCATTTGCTGAGCCCTGCCATTATACCGCCACTTTCCCGGAAGTGCAAGCAAAACTTTTGCTTTTCCCGCTTTTCCCGCCTTGACAATGCCGGACGCCAAAAATATAATGGGAAAGTCCAACGAAACCAAGCGAAAGAGGGATGCGCATATGGCAAACAACAAGCAGGTGACCCGGATCACCTCCATGGACCAGGACTTTGCCCAGTGGTACACCGACGTGTGCACCAAGGCTGAGCTGGTGGACTACTCCGGCGTGAAGGGCTTTTTCGTCATGCGGCCCTATGGCTACGCCATCTGGGAGAACATCATGAACTGGCTGGACGGCGAGTTCAAAAAGACCGGCCACGAGAACGTGTCCATGCCCATGTTCATCCCGGAATCGCTTCTGCAAAAGGAGAAGGACCACGTGCAGGGTTTCGCCCCCGAGTGCGCGTGGGTGACGGTCGGCGGCAGCGAGGACCTGCCCGAGCGGCTGTGCGTGCGCCCCACCAGCGAGACGCTTTTCTGCGACCACTGGAAGAACATCCTCCACTCCTGGCGGGACCTGCCCATGAAATATAACCAGTGGTGCAGCGTGGTCCGGTGGGAGAAGACGACCAGGCCCTTCCTGCGCGGCCGGGAATTTCTCTGGCAGGAGGGCCACACCCTCCACGCCACCGAGGCCGAGGCCCGGCAGGAGACGCTGCAAATGCTGGACATCTACGCCCGGTGCTATGAGGAACTTCTGGCCATGCCGGTGATAAAAGGCGACAAGACGGAGAAGGAGAAGTTCGCCGGCGCGGAGAACACCTACACGGTGGAGTGCATGATGCACGACCACAAGGCCCTCCAGTCCGCCACCAGCCACTATTTTGGCGACGGCTTCACCCGTGCCTTTGACATCACCTTCCAGGATAAGAACAACCAGTCGGTCTATCCCCACCAGACAAGCTGGGGCTTCACCACCCGGTCTATCGGCGGGCTGATCATGACCCACGGGGACGACCGCGGCCTGGTCCTGCCGCCCCATGTGGCCCCCATCCAGGTGATCGTGCTGCCCATCGCGGCCCACAAGCCCGGCGTCACCGAGGCGGCGGAGAAGCTGGTGGAGCGGCTGAAGGCCGCCGGCCTGCGGGTCAAGGGGGACTTCTCCGACAACAGCCCCGGCTGGAAGTACGCCGAGTATGAGATGAAAGGCGTGCCTCTGCGGCTGGAGATCGGCCCCCGTGACCTGGAGAACGGCCAGGCCGTGGCGGTCCGGCGGGACAACCAGGAGAAAACGTTCATCCCCCTGGACGAGCTGGAAAGAGCGGTCCCCGCCCTGTTGGAGACGGTGCAGCGGGCACTTTACGACAAGGCCAAGGCCAATCTGGAAAGCCACACCTGGCCCGCCTCCACGGTGGAGGAAGTGAAGCAGAAGGCCCAGGACGGCTTCGTCAAGACCATGTGGTGCGGCGACGCCGCCTGTGAGGAAAAGATGAAGGAGCTGGCCGGCGTATCCAGCCGGTGCATCCCCTTTGCCCAGGAAGATCTGGGGGATACCTGCCCCTGCTGCGGCCGTCCGGCCAAGCATATGATCATCTGGGGCGTGGCATACTGACATATTAATTTGAATAATTCTTCCTTATTGACGGCCCCCTTGTGAAAGGGGGCTGTCACCGCCTTTAGGCGGTGACTGGGGGATTGCCGTCGGCTAACGGACGCCCGCCGCTGTCAAAAAAGGTGTCCCCGGCTTACGCCGTGGACAGCGTTGGATTTTAATGTTTCTCTCCCCCAGTCTCGCTAACGCTCGACAGCCCCCTCGTCAGAGGGGGCCGGCCCCGCCGGGGCCGATTCGGGGGCAAAGCCCCCGCCTCCCTCTGACGAGGGAGGTGGCGCGGCTTCGCCGCGACGGAAGGAGAGAACAATATGATAGCCCCGCTCGGACGAGCGGGGCATCCTTTTCACTTCCCCCGCACCGCTTTTATCAGCCCCGGCAGGCAGTCCTCGAACTTCACGCCGTACCAGTGCTCCTGCACGTCCGGCATGGTGGCCTTGATGCAGTCCACGGTGTAGTCCACCGCGATACGCAGGGCGTCCTGCATGCCCTTGCCCAGCACCACCGCGCCCGCCAGCGCCGAGGTGAACACGTCCCCGGTGCCGTGGAAGGACACGTCGATGTGCTCCCGGAAGTACTGGACGTATGCGTCCTTGACGGCGTCGTAGGCCACGGCCCCCTGGTGCTCCTTGTCATAGCGCACCCCCGTGACCACCGCCGTACGGCAGCCCAGGTTCGTCAGCCGCTTGAGCAGAGCGTGGATGTACCCCTCGTCGTAGCCCTCGGAGACATATTCCTCCCCCAGCATGAACGCGGCCTCCGTCAGGTTGGGCACGATCACGTCCGCCCTGGCGCACAGACTGGCCACGCCTTTGGCGTATGCCATATCGAAGGCGGGGTAGAGCTTGCCGTTGTCGGCGAACACCGGGTCCACGATCTTCACCATCTCCGGGAACAGCCGGAAGTACTCGGCCACCGTGCCGATCATGGCCTGGGTGCCCAGATACCCGGTGCTCACCCCGTCGAAGGTCAGCCCCGCGCTCTTCCAGTGCGCCGCTATGGCGGGCAGGTCGTCCCCCAGGTCCCGGAAGGTCCAGTCGGTGAACCCCGCCGTGTGGGTGCTCAGCACGGCCGTGGGCACGGGACATACCTCCAGCCCCATGGCCGACATGATGGGGTGGGCCACCGTCAGCGAGCACTTGCCAAAGCAGGACAGGTCCTGTATCGTCATGATCCGTTTCTGTTTCATGGGTCTTGCCTCCTTTATTCATGGACCCACTATAGCACAAACTGAGCCTATAAAAAGAACCAGTTTTGATATTTTTTATAATACCAGTCCTGCCGGCGGTGGGAGATTTTGGTTTTCCGGGGAATAAAAGCTTGACATAAAACCCGATTCGTTTTAAAATTGATTAGTTACATTGGGGTAACTGGATGATTGCCCCACTGTTGCGTCCTTGATTGATCGGATGGGGTGGCTTAATAATGATCATCGCAAGGCGAAAACGAACGTTTTCGCCGCCAAACGTATCGTTTGGCAGCAAATGATCCAAGGATCATTTGCGCGATGCTCATTACAATGAATATATGGCAAAACAGTTGCGCTGTTTTGCTGAGCCGCAAAGCGGCTCGGCGAAACGCCGCAAGGCGCTTCGCCATCATATAGTCATTATACCCGCCGTATGGAAGAAACTGAAGGATAGGAGGTGTATATACTTAGATGCCGATATGGTTAGGGATCATTCTGATCCTGGCGGGCCTGATCCTGGGCTTCGGCTCGGGCGTCGTCTACCGCAAGCGCGTTGGCGAGCGGGAGATCGGCTCGGCGGAGGAAGAAGCGAAACGTATATTGAACGACGCCATAAAATCCGCGGAGAGCAAGAAACGGGAAGCTCTTCTGGAGGCAAAAGAGGAAATACACAAAAACCGCTCTGAATATGAGCGCGAGGTCAAGGAAAGACGGGCGGAGCTCTCCAAGCAGGAGCACCGCCTGCAACAGAAGGAAGAACACCTGGACAAGAAGACCGACGCCATCGACCGCAAAAACGAGCTGCTCACCAAGAAGATATCCGAGGTGGAGGCTCAGCAGGCGGACATCCAGAAGCTCAAGGAAGCCCAGATGGAGGTGCTGGAGCGCATTTCCGGATATACGGTGGACGAGGCAAAGCAGCTTCTCATCGACAATCTGGCCGGCGAGGTCACCCACGAACAGGCCGTCAAGGTCCGGGAGATCGAGGCCCAGTTCAAGGAGGAGGCCGAGCAGCGGGCCCGGGAGGTCATCGCCCTGGCCATCCAGCGCTGCGCCGCCGACCACGCCAGCGAGGTCACCGTCTCCGTGGTCAGCCTGCCCAACGACGAGATGAAGGGCCGGATCATCGGCCGGGAGGGGCGGAACATCCGCTCCATCGAGAACCTGACCGGCGTGGACCTGATCATCGACGACACCCCGGAGGCCATCACGGTCTCCTGCTTCGACCCGGTCCGCCGGGAGGTAGCCCGGCTGGCTCTGGAGAAGCTCATCGCGGACGGACGCATCCATCCGGCCCGCATCGAGGAAATGATCGCCAAGGCCCAGCGGGAGGTCAACGCCACCATCAAGGCCGAGGGCGAGCGGGCCGTGTTCGAGACCGGCGTGCACGGGCTGCACCCGGAGCTGGTAAAGCTCCTGGGCCGGCAGAAATACCGCACCAGCTACGGCCAAAACGTGCTCAACCACTCCATGGAGGTGGCCCACATCTCCGGCCTTATCGCCGCGGAGCTGGGGGTGGACATCGCCACAGCCAAGCGGGCGGGCCTTCTGCACGACATCGGCAAGAGCATCGACCATGAGGTCGAGGGCAGCCACGTCACCATCGGCGTGGACATCGCCAAGAAGTACAAGGAATCCCCCGAGGTCATCCACGCCATCGCCGCTCACCACGGGGACGTGGAGGCCCAGACCGTCATCGCCTGCATCGTCCAGGCGGCGGACGCCATCTCCGCCAGCCGTCCCGGCGCACGGCGGGAGAACATCGAAAACTACGTCAAGCGCCTGGAAAAGCTGGAGGAAGTGTCCATGTCCTTCCCCGGCATCGAGAGCTGCTACGCCATCCAGGCCGGCCGCGAGATACGTATCATGGTCAAGCCCGACCAGGTCAGCGAGGACGAGATGACCCTCCTGGCCAGGGATATCGCCAAGAAGATCGAGGACGAGCTCACATACCCCGGCCAGATCAAGGTCCATGTCCTGCGGGAGACAAAAGCGGTGGAATACGCCAAATAAGAACGACGATCCAGTTCCCCTCCGACAAATGCTGGAGGGGAACTTTTTGTATCTTTTTTGTAAATAATGCTTGTAATTTTGTAATTTTTGTAATAGAATAGCAAAGGGCGCAATTTACGCCCAAAGTGGGCGTTTTGGGCGCTTGCGGCGCGTTTTTTGGCGTATTCAGGCGTTTTTTCAGGGCGCACTTTTGGGCGTCTTTTGGGCGCATGGGGGCGCATTTGGGCGCTTAACGGGCATACTGAGACAAAGGGGGGCGGTGACGATGCCGACCCAGTGGAAGCGTTCACCGGAGGAATTGCATAAAACCTATATCGCCAACACGGAGGCGTTCTATCGGGTGGCCGGCCGGGACCTGGCGGCGCAGATGGACGAGTTCTGCGTCACCTGCGCCACGCAGCTCTTCGCCCGCAGCGCCAGCCTGGGTCAGGAGCACGCCGACGCGGTGAACGCCCTGTACTCCAAGGGCCAGCCAAAACCGGGGTGGCTGCTGTGGGGCCTGAGCTCGGCGGTGGGAAAGAGCGGGGAATTTCTGCCGCCGCTGTTCTTCTGGAGCCTGACGGAAAAGGACGCCCGCCAGGGTACGGACAGCTCACGGGTGTTCATCCGGATGCTGACCAACATCCTGCTGTGCCTGGCGGCGGCGGACGACGACGTGACCTACGCCGAGGCGGAGTACATCACCGAGTGCGCCGACAAGCTGGCCGCTCTGTGCGACGGGGCGGGGGTGAAGAAGGGCAAGCCCGGCCTGCGGGCGGCGGATTTCGTCACCAGCGCGGAGCCGTCCTTTTTGGAGAAGAACCCGCCCAGGGCCGGCACGGCCAACGGGGCCGGTCAAGGCCAAAATCAGGACCAGGGCCAGGACCAGGGGCAGGCTGCCAATGGGAAAGAGCCGGAAAAGCCGGACCTGGACGGGCTTCTGGCGGAGCTGGACGGCCTGGTGGGGCTGGAGAAGGTCAAAAAAGACGTGAAGAGCATGATGAACCTGGTGAAGGTGCGAAAGCTTCGCCAGGACGCGGGTCTGCCCGTGCCGCCGCTCAGTCTGCACATGGTGTTTCTGGGCAATCCGGGTACCGGCAAGACCACCGTGGCGCGGCTTTTAAGCGGCCTGTACGCCGCCATCGGGGCACTGAGCAAGGGCCAGCTTGTGGAGGTGGACCGGTCCGGGCTGGTGGCGGGCTACGTGGGCCAGACGGCCATCAAGACCCAGGAGGTCGTGGCCTCCGCATTGGGCGGGGTGCTGTTCGTGGACGAGGCCTATTCCCTGGCCAGCGGCGGGGAGAACGACTTCGGCCGGGAGGCCATCGAGACGCTGTTGAAGGCCATGGAGGACCACCGGGAGGACCTGGTGGTGATCGTGGCCGGGTACACCGGGCCAATGGAGCGGTTTTTAAGCTCCAATCCGGGCCTGGAGAGCCGGTTCAACAAGCGCATCTTCTTCGAGGATTACGACGGGGACGAGCTCAACGCCATCTTCCACATGCAATGCAGGAAAAACGGCTACGAGCTGGACGAGGAAGCGGAGGCCTACGCCGGGGAGTTCTTCCGGGCGATGTATGCCAATCGGGACGGGAATTTCGGCAACGGCCGGGACGTGCGCAACCAGTTCGAGGACATGGTGGTGCGCCAGGCGGACCGGGTCGCGGCCATGGAGAAGCCGACCAAGGAGGATCTGGTGCGGTTTGTGAAAGAGGATTTTGCGGCGGGGGACAGGGATTGATCTGTCTCTCCCCCAGTCAGCGCGAAGCGCTGACAGCCCCCTCGTCAGAGGGGGCCGGCCCCTGCCGGGGCCGATTTCGGGGGCAAAGCCCCCGCCTCCCCCTGACGGGGGAGGTGGCGCGGCGCAAGCCGCGACGGAGGGAGAGAAACATTAGAATCCCACGCGTCCACGGCGTGAGCCGGGGACACATTTGGGGGCGGCGGAGGTGATCTGTCTCTCCCCCAGTCAGCGCCGAAGGCGCTGACAGCCCCCTCGTCAGAGGGGGCCGCGCTGCGGCGCGAAGGAGAGAGACGATCCCCCAGCGAGCGACGACGGAGGGAGAGACGGACAACTTCCAGTGGTGGTAAGAACGGCCGGGAGAACAGCTATGAAACCATATAACAGAGAGAACATTCCCTTTGCCAGGAAACTGCGCGGGAACATGACGCCGTGGGAGCGGAAGCTGTGGTATGGTTTTTTGCGCGGCTACCCCGTGCGGTTCCAGCGGCAGAAGCTTCTCGGCGACTATGTTGCAGATTTTTATTGCGCCGGTGCACGGTTGGTGGTCGAGCTTGACGGCGGCGGCCACTATACGGAGGAACAACGCAAGCGTGATCTCATACGTACCCAGGCGCTGGAACGCATGGGGCTGCGCGTGCTCCGGGTGTGTAATCTGGACGTGGATAATGACTTTTATGGTGTGTGCGAAGCCATTGACCGCGCAGTGAAGGAAGGGTTTTGATTTTTCTCTCCCTCGATCTCGTCGGAGCACGCTGGTGGTAAACTGTCTCTCCCTCAGTCACCGCCTGACGGCGGCGACAGCCCCCTCGTCAGAGGGGGCCGCGCTGCGGCGCGAGGGCCGAAATAAAGTAGAAGGATACGAACTATGGCTGAGAAACATCTTGGGGTGTATGTACACATCCCGTTCTGCGCGTCCAAGTGCGGGTACTGCGACTTCTATTCCCTGGCGGGGTGCGACAAGCTCATGGGCAAATACCAGGACGCTCTGCTGCGCCATATCCGGGAGTCCGCCAATACCATGGCGCCATACTACATCGACACGGTGTACTTCGGCGGCGGCACCCCCAGCTACTACGGCGCAAAACGTCTGGCGGAGCTGTTCAACGCCCTCAAGCGCTCGGGGAAGGTGCTCAAAAGCTCCGAGGTCACGGTGGAGTGCAACCCGGACAGCGTGCGGCCGCGGGACCTGGACAGGCTGCGGAGCGAGGGCGTCAACCGTATCTCCCTGGGGGTCCAGTCCGCCAGCGACGACCTATTGAAAATCATCGGCCGGCGGCACAACTTCACCCAGGTGAAAAAGGCCGTGCAGGACATCCGCAAGGCGGGGTTTGACAACCTGAGCGTGGACCTTATCTACGGCCTGCCCAACCAGACAAAGGGCGACTGGGCCGACACGCTGGCGCGGGTGCTGGATTTAGAGCCGGACCACGTGAGCGGGTACGGGCTCAAGCTGGAAGAGGGGACCCCCATGTATGACCAGTATAAGGACAGCCCCGTCCTGCCCACCGACGACGAGCAGGCGGACATGTATCTTTACATGGTGGAGACGCTGAACCACTACGGCTACGGGCAATATGAGGTGTCCAACTTCGCGCGGCGGGGCAAGGCCTCCCGGCATAACATGAAGTACTGGGAC
The DNA here is from genome assembly GCA_947625845.1 of uncultured Oscillospiraceae bacterium. Taxonomy (GTDB): domain Bacteria; phylum Bacillota; class Clostridia; order Oscillospirales; family Oscillospiraceae; genus CAJOIG01. The sequence goes on along the minus strand of CANQQB010000036.1, from coordinate 5,604 downwards.
ATGGACGATTATCTGGGCTTCGGTCCCGGCGCACACTCCTGCATCGGCAACACCCGGTATAGCTACCGCAAAGACCTGCGGGCCTACATCGACGGCGTGGCCGGCAAGGAGGGGGACATACTGGACGAGTACGAGAAGCTGGACGAGCTGGACAGGGCGGCGGAGTATCTGATGCTGGGCATGCGCAGGAGCAAGGGCATATCGGAAGAGGAATACAGGCGGGTCTACCGGAGCGATTTCGCGCCGATCGAGGCGCTTTTGCAGGAGTATGAAAAGGACGGCTGGACGCGGCAGTTCGACGGCCGGTGGTGCTTCACGCCGCAGGGGTTTTTGCTCAGTAATATCCTCATCGGCTCTTTGTGGGAGGCGCAGGCGGAGTACCGTATCAGCGGCAACCCATGGATGGAGAGCCAGCTGGAGAGCAGCGTGAAGGACCTGACAGGCGGCGGCGAACTGCGGGTGTGAAGGGGTTAAAAGGGGGAGCTCGAGGGGGTACCAACAGCAATCCCCCAGTCAGCGCCGGTGGCGCTGACAGCCCCCTTTCACAAGGGGGCCGTTCCATAATGTGCGCCTGACGGCGCAAAAAACACGGCGTTTTAAGGGGGAGTGATCATGCACGCATATTCGGAGAACGGACGGAGCGGATGGAAGGTCTGGCGGACCGTGCTCATTTTATTGGCGGTGGTGCTGGGCGCGGCGGTGGTCGTGCTGGGCGTGGGGTTCACATACGCCAAGCGGGTGGCCGAGCTGGACACCATCTATCCCAACGTGAACGTGAACGGCGTGGACGTGGGCGGCATGACGGTGGCCGAGGCGGCCGCCGCACTGGGCGACGCGCCGGAGCGGTATGAAAACGCCGCCGTCACGGTGAACTTCCCCACCGGGGAGAGCGTCACCGTCACGGCCGACGATCTGGGGCTGGAGCCGCTGGACGGCACCGGGTTCGCAAGAGCGGCCTATGCCTACGGCCGGGGCGGGAGCATGCTTGCAAACCTGCGCACATACCGGGCGTGCCGGAATAAGCCGGTGTTCATGGCCGTGGACGGCATCGAGGAAAATTCCATCGACGAGAGCATCATCGCGGAAAAGCTCCGGCCGGCGGCGCAGGCCACGGACGAAAAGCTGGACACGGTGAAGGCGCAGGTGGGCGAGAACGAGATCACGCTGGTGAAAAACGACGGGGCTGCCCACGTGGACGTGCCGGCGCTGGCAGGACAGGTGCGCCAGGCGTTCCAGACGGAAAATTACGCGCCCATCGACTGTGAGGCTGTGGCTGGGAACGGCGGGGAAAGTTCGCCGATAGATATAGACGCGGTGCTGCAAAGGCTGTATAATGAGGTGTACGCGGCGCCGGCGGACGCATACTATGACCAGGCCACGGGCCAGGTGGTGGAGGGCACGGCGGGGGTGCGCTTCGACGTGGAGGCGGCGAAGGCCGCGTGGGACGCGGCGGAAAACGGCGAGACCGTGACCATACCGCTGATACGAGATGAGCCGGCGGTCACCGCGGATCAGCTTCCCCAGCAATTTTTCACCGACGTGCTGGCGGAGAAGAGCACCTCCCTGGCCGGGTCCACCAACGCGCGTATCAACAACATCACCCTGGCCGCCGCCGCTATGAACGGCGTGGTCTTGCAGCCGGGGGAGCAATTCGACTACAACGCCTGTCTGGGCCAGCGGACCGAGGCCAAGGGGTATCAGTCCGCCGGGGCCTTCTCCGGAGGCCAGCACGTGATGAGCATCGGCGGCGGCATATGCCAGGGGAGCTCCACGCTCTACTACTGCGCGCTGAAAGCGAACCTCTCCATCACCGACCGGTGGTGCCACCAGTTCGTGGTGGGGTATCTGCCACGGGGCATGGACGCAACCGTGAGCTGGGGATGGCCGGACTTCAAGTTCGTAAACTCCAGAAGCTATCCCATCAAGCTCGCGGCATGGGTGTCCGGCGGGTATCTGACCATTCAAATTCTGGGCACGGATGTGGACGGGTCCTATGTGGATGTGACCAACGAGACGTGGGAGGACGCGACCCATTATTACGCACAGACCTACCGGAACGTATATGACAGGAACGGAAACCTGATAAGCTCCCAAAAGGAGGCTTACAGCTGCTACGACAAGGAAGAGGCCGTGGCCGCCACGGCTGCGCCGGCTCCCGCGCCGCAAATCACGCAAGCGCCGCAGGTCCCGGCCGTGGAGGCGCCGCCGGCGGCGGACATTCCCGTGACCGTGCCGGACAGCCAGAGCCAGCAGAGCGAGCCGGAACCGCTCCCGCCTGAGCCGGCGGGCGTCATCGAATAAACAACGCACGTTTGGAGGCAGACAATATGAGCAAAGGCAAGTTTTACATCACCACCCCGATCTATTACCCGTCCGACAAGCTGCACATCGGCCACGCCTACTGTACCGTGGCGACCGACGCCATGGCCCGGTACAAGCGCCTTTGCGGCTGTGACGTGATGTTCCTCACCGGCACCGACGAGCACGGCATGAAGATCGAGGACAAGGCATCCCAGGCCGGCGTCACCCCCAAGCAATACGTGGACAATATCGTGGAGGGACCCAGGGGCGTGAAGGACCTGTGGAAGCTCATGAATATCTCCAACGATCGGTTCATCCGCACCACCGACGATTACCATGTGGCCGCCATCCAGCGCATTTTCAAAAAGCTCCACGACAACGGGGATATCTACAAGGGCAAGTACGTGGGTAAGTACTGCAAGCCCTGCGAGAGCTTTTGGACCGAGAGCCAGCTTGTGGACGGCAAGTGCCCCGACTGCGGCCGGCCTGTCGTCGACGCGGAGGAGGAGGCGTATTTCTTCCGGCTGTCGAAATACGCGGACAAGGTGCGGGATCTTCTGGAAAACACCGACTTTTTGGAGCCGCGCAGCCGGGTCAACGAGATGGTCAACAACTTCATAAAGCCCGGTCTGGAGGACCTGTGCGTTTCCCGCACCAGCTTCACATGGGGCATTCCGGTGGACTTCGACCCCGGTCACGTGGTGTACGTGTGGGTGGACGCGCTGTCAAACTATATCACCGCGCTGGGGTACGGCAACGACAAGTACCACGACTATGAGAAGTACTGGCCCGCCGACGTGCACTTCGTGGGCAAGGAGATCGTCCGGTTCCACGCCATCATCTGGCCGGCCATGCTCATGAGCCTGGGCGAGCCTCTGCCAAAAAAGGTGTACGGCCACGGGTGGCTCAACTTCGGCGGCGAGAAGATGTCCAAGAGCCGGGGCAACGTGGTGGACCCCTATATTTTGGCGGAGAAGTTCGGCGTGGACGCTCTGCGGTTTTTCATGCTGCGCACCTTCCCCTTCGGCGCGGACGGGAACTTCACCAATGAGCTGTTGATCCAGACCATCAATACGGACCTGGCCAACGACCTGGGGAACCTGGTCAGCCGGACCACGGCGATGGCGAACAAATACTTCCCGGAAGGCCTGCCCGCCGGGTGCGGGACGTGGGACGAGCCTACGGAGCCGGATAAGGAGCTTCAGGCGGCGGCGTCCGGTCTGCGGGATAAGTACGAGGCCGAGATGGAGAAGTTCCAGTTCCAGAACGCGCTGGAAGAGGTGTTCCGGGTCATCCAGCGGGCCAATAAGTATATCGACGAGAACGCGCCGTGGACCCTGGCGAAGGATATGCAGGCAAACGGCAAGCGGCTTGCCCACGTGCTGTATAACCTTTTGGAGACGACTCGTATCTGCGGCGTGCTGCTCACGCCGTTCATGCCCGAGAGCATGGATAAGCTCTTCCGCCAGATCGGCGCGCCGGCCGACGGGCAGACATGGGACAGCGCGGCCGTGTGGGGCGCTCTGCCGGAGCAGGTCTGCCCGCAGAAGGGGGAGAACCTGTTCCCCCGCATCGACATGGAAAAGGAGCTGGCGGAGCTGGAAAAGCTCCAGGCACCGGCCAAGCCCGCCGTCGAGACGGAGCCGCTGGCGGCGGAGAACGTGGACTTCGACACGTTCTGCAAGAGCGATTTTCGGGCCGTGAAGGTGAAGAACTGCCAGCCGGTCAAGAAGAGCGAGAAGCTCTTATGCTTCACCCTGGACGACGGCACGGGTACGGACAGACAGATACTCTCCGGTATCGCCAGGTGGTATAAGCCGGAGGACCTGATCGGCAAGACGCTGGTGGCCATCGTGAACCTGCCGCCAAGGAAGATGATGGGTCTGGCCTCCAACGGCATGCTCATATCCGCCGTGCACAAGGAAAAGGGCGAGGAAAAGCTGAACCTGCTGATAGTGGACGATGCCATCCCCGCCGGCGCGAAACTCTGCTAAAGGCATAAATAAGACATCCCTCCCATATGCTTTTGACAAAAGGCTATGGGAGGGTTTTTATGGCCTACGAGGAAAAATCAGCGGAAAAAGCGGGAAAGCCGCCTCACCGGCTGACCATGGACGGGCGGCGGGAGCTGTGGATGAACGGCGTGGAGGAAGTGGAGAGCTTCGACGAGGGCCAGGTGGCCGTGCGCACCAGCCAGGGGCTTCTCTACGTCCGGGGCGCGTCGCTGAAGGTGGATAAGCTGGAAAAGACCTCCGGGGAGCTCAATATCTCCGGGCAGGTGGCCAGTTTGGAGTACGAGGACACGGCCGGCCGGGGCGGGTTCTGGTCCAGGCTGCTGCATTAATGGCTCTGCCGGCACTGGTACAGCTCAGGGAGACGGGCTGGTTTCTGCTGATGGGGGCGGCTCTGGGGTTTCTCTACGATATGCTGGGCGGGGCGCGGGACAGAAAATGCCTGCCCGCCTGGGCCGCGGACGGGCTGTTCGCACTGGCGGCGGTCGCGGCGCTGTTCCTGGGGGGCATGGCCAGTTTGGAGGGCCGGGTGCGGCTCTATATGGCGCTGGTGACACTGGGCGCTCTGGTGCTGTGGGGCGTTACGGTGTCCCCCGTCACAAGGCCGATGTGGTCGAAGATATGGGGTCTCGCGGCGCGCGGCGCGGCGTTTTTGGCGGTCCCGGTCCGAAAAAGCCGGGATTTTGTGCAAAAATTCGGCAAAAAACTCTTTTCAAACGGCCGAAAATGGTTTACAATAATGGTTACACATTGGAAACAACGAACCCGGCAACGGAAAGGAGTGAGGCGCCGTGAAGCTTCGCCGGTCCAACTGGCTGACGCTGGTGGTCATCGTGGGTCTGATCGCCTACGCGTGTATCGCGCTGATGAATATGCGGACAAAGGTGGCGCAGGCCAACGAGACGGAGGCCGAGCTCCGGGAGCAGGTGGAGAAGATCCAGGAGGAAAACGCCGCGCTGGAGTACGCCATCGAACACCGGGACGACGACAAGACCATCGAGGATATCGCAAGAGATAAACTGGGACTGGTCATGCCGGACGAGAAGATATTTTATGATAGTGGACAGTGAGTCGTTTGAAAGGCAGAGCCTTTCAAACGAGAAGGATGCAGCCCGCTGCAGCGCAAAGCGTCCCCGCCGAGAGGCGGGGACGTTCACGTTTGCGGGCTGAGAAGAATTTTTCCCGACGTACACGCCGCCGGGAAAAACGATTTAAAGATTTACAAAATAAGAGCAACAGGGTAAAGAAAAGAGGTGACTCAAGGGAAGAAAGCTTCTAAAATGGTGTTTGC
>CANQQB010000035.1 GCA_947625845.1 uncultured Oscillospiraceae bacterium | reverse complement strand
CCCTTTTCCATGAGCCGCCCGCCGCTGGCCGGGGGCGTTTGATGCAAGGGGGCGCGCCTCGGAAATGCTTCTAATATTGAGGCTATTTTTTCTCAAGTAACTTGTCCGAATTTCTCAAAAATCGCGTCGCGCTACACTCATTTTCGCTGGGGGGATAGACTTCTGGGGCTTCCGTGGGTGCGGGTGTTTCAGTCGGGGCCGCTGCGGGTGTAGGGGCAGGTGTGGCCGTGGGCGCGGCGGTTTCTGCCGGAGGCGGTGCTTCTTCTGGGCTACTACCCGAAGAAACGATGTCTCCCGGTACTGCCGGGGTGGGCGTTGCCTCAGCCGGATTTGTGCTGGCTCCCTCCTGGGCAAACGCGCCAAGAGGCAGCAGGCCCATCAGGAGCAGCGCGATCAAAAGCAGGGGCAACAGGTGTTTGATCTTCTTCACATGGGTTCCTCCTTTATAAAAAATAGCCGCCCATTTCGGGGCGACTTCCAAAGAGAGGGACGCAGCCCTCTTTTTGAGTGATGTCAATCTTCCTCGCCGGCAAACTCCATGGTTGCGAGGTCACACATGAGGTCATTCGTGTCGGCGATGAACTCGTCCATGAACACTTTTATCCCGTCTGGGAAAGGCTCCAGGCCCGTGATGGCTTCCGGCGCATCAAGGTCGGTGAGGTCGTGGAGAGCGATGACGAGGCCGAATGCCTCCGCGCTTTTTCCGCACTCCTGGAGAGCGATGATGGCCTTCTGGATCTTGCGGAGCGTGGCCAGAGAACTGGCATAGTAACGGACTTCCTCCCAGAGCGGGGACGTGTAGATGCCGGAGATCATGTTGATGAGGTTGGCGGCGGACGGCATGGTGTTGTGGTCGTTGGGCGTAGGCATGGTATTATCCCCCTAAAAAAGAATTAGCCGCTCTTGTGAGAGCGGCTATGTAGCAATATTATTAAAGGTATATATAGATGGTTATATCTTCCCATTGGTTTGGCCTCAAATAGTACCCCATGTCATTTCTGTACGATTTCGCTGTCTCATAATCAATATGGATCGTGAGAAAGGGAGGAAAGTCATCTGTGGGATGATATGCGAACTGCTTGGCAGGGTAGGGAGCAGTAGTGCCGAAAAGCCTATCGGAGTACCGTCCCGCACAGGCCGCGATCAAAGAGGGCTAAAGCAAACAAGCATTAAACCAGATCCCCGGTCAGCATTGCGCTGACCGGGGATTTTGTATATAGTTCGCCTCCTTGTGTTTTGGTTGACCCTGGGGTATAATAGCAGCAAAGCCGCTATTATACATCAGGATACCGGTCGTGCTCCCGGCTGACGCCGGAACCGCACGACATGGTATAATGACGCCAAAGCATCATTTCGGGATTTGTGCTGGAGAGAAACACGCAATGCTTTTTACCAAGAACCTGGAAACGCCAAGATTGACGATCCGCTCCTGGCGAAAATCCGATAAGGACTTTACGCTGGCTCTGTGGGGAGACAGCGAAAACGGAAAATATATGAGCGACCCCACCCGTGAGAACATGGACGAGACGTATCTCAAATGTGTCGACGAGATGGAAGATAACCCGGAGGGATATTATCTGATCGCCGAATGGAAAGAGGATCGTACGCCTGTGGGTACCTGCTGCATATTCCCCGAAAAAAACGAAAATTACGACATCGGGTATTGCATTGCAAAAAACCATTGGAGAGAGGGTCTGGGGACCGAGGTGGTCGGCGCCATCATTCACTGGGTCAAGGCGGAAGGCGGCAAGTCCATCACGGGAGAAGTGGCGGATATCAATCTTGCGTCGGTCGCGCTTCTTCGCAAATTTGGCTTTTCAGAGGACAGAAAAACGCGCTATAAAAAATGGGGAGAAGAAACCTGGTTTGACGCCCATTATTATAAGCTGAACTTGGAGTGAGCATTCTATTCTGCACGACCAAATCCCCGTTTATCGGGGAAGGATCAACGCGGAAAATTGGTATTTATCAGGGGAGGTGATACCGTGTCCAAGATGGGATGTCTGTGGCGGACTTAATTCGCGGGAAGACAGTACACCGATATAGAATGTAAGGCGAAGGAGAGTTGAAATGTTCTTTTTCTTTTTTGACGAGCTGTATTACAGGCCGGTAGTACATAGGGCATTTAAAATGGTCATGTTGGACAAAATGCTTAAGGATGGCTACTTCGACATGAGTATATATGTTGGAGGAAGTATTAGAAAGCAGGATATTATAGACAGGCTCAAATCTGAAGAGTCGAAGTATTGCAGGCTGTATGACGGAAGCTATCCAAAGCCTGATACGGCGGCACAAGAGTGGGACAAAAGATTATCAACAAGTAGCAATGCGGGGACTGAAGAAGATGTTGAGCTGTCTCAAACAGAAGCAGAAGCGATCGTAAATTGGGTGTACAGGGTCTTTTCAACCAAGGAAGAACGACAAGAGTTCACAGAATATGTCTTCAAACAAACCAGGGACTTGCACGACATACAAAATGATATAAAGTTTACGCAGAATATCGTTTACAATTCCGCAAAAGTTGATATTCATATTCTCTCTTCATTGTCAGAAGTGAACGATTTTATCGCTGCGCTGCCAATAAGAGGGAAGAAGGTTTTTTTCAGAGGACACGCCAATGCCAATTACAGAATGTTGCCTTCGATCATGCGAGCAGAGAGCCTGATGTGGCATGAGAATGATATGTGCCAGGAGCTGCTCATCAATTGCCCGGACAGTTTTGAAAAATGCAAAACGCACCTGGAAAAACTTGTTGAGATGCAGCATTATGGTCTTCCGACGCGATTACTGGATATTACAAGAAATCCGCTTGTAGCGCTGTATTTTGCATGTGAGAGCCATAAAGACTCATTTGGCGAGATAGTGCTTGTTTCGGCGGATAATCAAAGTACCGTGTATTCTCTTGATGAAAGAGCGTCCGTGCTGGCAAACCTCTCTGTGCTTACTTATGAACAGCAGTGCGAACTTTATTATTATGCCGTAAATGATAACGACATTGCAGAGCAAGAGAAGGATGCGTCCCCTGCTATGCGAAAGCTGGTACAAGTGGTCAAGAAAGATTTAGGCGTTTCCACTGTCCAAATAGATGGGCCGGAATTGTTAAGTAATTACATAGTGAATGTGATAAAGCATAATAGCAGGATCGCAAGACAGGATGGTGCATTTATAATATGTGGTCTATCGCAAGATTCCATCGAGGAGTTTCGTTATACGAAGGATGGCAAGCGAATAATCGTGCTGGTCAACAATAAACAGGAAATTCTTAAACAACTTGACGTATTTAAAATCAACCATGCAACGATTTTTCCGGAAATTGAATGTGTAGCAGAGTATATTCGCAATAAATATATTTGATATTTGACGCTAAACGAAATATAAAGGAGGCACTTATGCAATATCGCACACTACCCCACGGCGGGGACCAGATCGGCGTCATCGGCCTGGGATCGGCCGTGGTAGGCCAGCAGAAGGAGCGGGATATCATCGAGACGGTGCGCACGGCGGTTCAGCTGGGTGTGAACTACTTCGACCTGGCGGCGGGCCACGCGGCCTGCTTCCCGGCCTATGGGAAGGCCCTGGCCGATTGCCGCAAAAACGTGTACTTACAGATCCACTTCGGCGCCAACTACACCACCGGCGAGTACGGCTGGACCACCGACCTGGAGGCCATCAAGCGCTCCATCGGCTGGCAGCTGGACAACCTGAAAACAGACGCCATCGACTTCGGTTTCATCCACTGCCTGGACGAGCGGACCGACGTGGAGGCGTACGAGAAGAGCGGGGCACTGCAATATGTGCTGGACATGAAGGAGCAGGGCGTGGTGCGGCACATCGGCCTTTCCTCCCACAACCCGGACACGGTCAACCACGTGCTGGATAAGGGCATCGTGGACATGCTCATGTTCTCCATCAACCCCATGTACGACTACGGCCAGGGGGAGTACGCCATCGGCTCCGACGGGGAGCGGCAGGCCCTGTACCGCCGGTGCCAGGCGGCGGGTGTGGGCATCGCGGTGATGAAGCCATTCAACGCGGGGCAGCTCCTGGACGCGAAGCGGTCCCCCTTCAAGCGGGCCCTGACCCCGGCCCAGTGCATCCAGTACGCGCTGGATAAGCCCGGCGTGCTCACGGTGCTGCCCGGCGCGGCCAATGTGGAGGAGCTGAGGCGGAATCTCGCTTACTTTGACGCGTCCGACGCCGAGCGGGACTATTCCGTCATCGCCAGCCTCACCCCGGAGGCATCCCGCGGCCGGTGCGTGTATTGCAACCACTGCGCGCCCTGCCCGGCTGGCCTGAATGTGGGTCTTATCAATAAGTATTACGACCTGGCCAAGGCGGGGGACCCACTGGCGGCGGAGCACTATCATACCCTGACCAAGACCGCCGCGGACTGTGTAGGCTGCGGGCACTGTGACAGCCGCTGTCCCTTCCATGTGGAGCAATCGGCCAGAATGAAAGAGATCGCGGCGTATTTTCAATAAGCGCCCCATAAAGAGCAAACCACCAGCCCCATCGTCACGGTGGGGCTGGTGCCATTGCTGGGAGTTTTATGGGACAGCGGTGCGGCCATTATGAGAACACCGGGAGGTGTTTTTATGGATCACAAGGTCAGAGCGCTGTTCCAGGTGGAGCAATAAGGATTGAAGGCGGCTCGGCTTTTTGTTAAAATGCGGGGGAGCACAGAGAAGGGGGGAGCCACGATGCAGAGGTGTCCCTGGTGCCTTCCGACTATCTCTGGGACTGGACGGTTGGGAAGACGATGCTCTACAAAGGCCATGAACTGGGCCATATCCCGGCGTCCAACGATCTGTCCGACCGCATTGCCAGGGACCTGAAAAAGCGTGGCATGAAGTACATCGGCAGCGTGACCGTCTATGCCCATCTCCAAGCCTGCGGCATCGTCAACGACCACATAAAGGAGTGCTTCCGGTATCAGCCCCTAGTGGACAGCACGGACACGGAATGGGTAGAGGCATGAGAGTTGCTATATTTGCCAAGATATGAACTCTTGTGTGACAAAATAGTTTGCGGGTCGCGTCTTCTGACGCGGCCCACTATTTGTTCTGCGAAAAACAGGCGATGCAACATCGTGGTTTCACTTGATTTTTCCCAGACGTTCCAAGCGAGAGGTAATGGCGCCCCGCGTTCGCTTGAAGGTCTGGCTCAGCTCCTGAACAGAACTGCCGTTATCGAAACGGCTGCAAAGCTCCGCGTCGTCTTCCTTTGACCATGGCTTTCCGGCGTTTTCCGGCGTCCTTTTGGATGCGGTTTTCCGGTCCAGTTCACGCAAAATGGTGTGGAGCGCCCGAATGATATCCGGATTGTTGCATGCGTCGTCCGGGGGAAGGACTTCGCCGGTCAACGGATTCATACCGTCAGCCAAACCTTCCAAGAGTTGTTTCGCGTACTGAACGTCCATAGCGGGCCCTCCGATACAACTAGTAATAAGCGCGCGGTCGCGGTATGTCATATGGCATCAGGCGGTAAAAGCCTGTATGAACAGCTGTTCATATTCCGCCATTTTAGTCTTAAAGTCCGCGTAGCTTTTTGCGCCCACGGGGATCTTCAACCCGTGCTTGATAAGGATGACGTCTTCCCGCGGTGTGACGTTCCCCTCAAAGGTGGAGCCGCGGTTCATCCGCAATTTTGCGTCATTTGAGCCGGTTGCCTCCGGATAAAGGTAGTACCCGGTCTTTGCGTCGAAGCGGAACATGTACGCAAGCACCTGTAAGTAGTCCCGATTCCCGATGTTGTCGATGGATTTGTATTTCGCATCGGCGATGATACGCTTTTCGTGATCCCGGCAGATGAAGTCGGGATAGATCAGGCCGATGTTCCCGGCAAACAGCCGCTGCGCGCCTTTGCCGCTCTTATTCATGGGATGGTAGAAAAGTCCCTTGATCAACGAGGCAACATACTCTTCCCAAAGCCACGCGCCGTCAAAGACGATGCCGTAGATCTGCCGTGAGCCCGAGCCGATCTGATGCTTCTGGTGGCGCAGGATCAAAATGCACAGCCGCTGAAGCGCCAGATACTCCCGAAAGTAGGCATGGTGGACGGCATTCTTTTTGTTTTCATCGATGACCCTTTTTCTGTCGCAAGCCTTATAGCCGGCAGTTGCGCTTACGACGAGCTTCACCTCGTCCTTTACCTTGCGCAGCAGGTTGTTTCCATGAGGTTTTCCTTTGATATATTCGATGGTATGGCGAACCAGCTCCATCAGGCTGTTGTCATACGAGAACTCTCTCTGGCTGTAAGCGATATTTCCGATAAACGGCGTATTCTCCTGGATGTGCCGTGCGATATCGACCGTCCCCCTGACGTTGCCGTCATTATATCTACGCCGGATATATTTTTTAAACGGACCTTTCCGCATAGCGGTTTTGAGATAATAGGGGAAGAGGAACAGCAGGAAGCTGAACAGTCTGTTATCCTGGTCGGCGTCGGATGAAAGGTCCACGATATTGGGGAAATCCAGTACTCTGTCAAGAAGATACTGGAAAAAATAGTCCTCGTTATCTCCGGAGAATCTGGATTTGATGATAAGCCGCTCGTCGCCGCACCCGAGAAAACCCATCACGTTGCCGGAGCGGTAGGTATCGTTCACAGATCGAAGGATCATCTGCTCCCCGGTCAGATCTTCCGCGTCTTTTACGATCTCCGGAAACAGAAAAATGCCTTCCCGCTCCAGCTGCTCCAGCGTCTTGTCGGCGATTTTGCCCGTCAGGTTTCTTATATCCGAGAAGCTGTTTTTCTTTATCTGGTCGTTATCCTTGATTTTGCGCAGCTTCATTCGCGTCACCTTCGGTAGTCTGCCCGTAACCGTACGCCTTGGCAAGTCGGCTCATGATGTCTTTTTCATTATACATGCCCTGCACATACTCCTGCAGGAGCGGCTGAAGATGATCTGTCCAAAGCTGGTCGAAAGTCAGCGTTTTCAGTTTCAGGAAATAAGACGCTCCGATCTGGTAATTCTCGTTCAGGTCCTCAACGTTAAGGATCTCTTTATTCAGCGCTGTCATGCGACGAATGGCCTCGTTTTCCAGTTCCTCGTCTTCCAGGGTGGAGAGCATCTCCAACCGATCGTCCGGTTTCAGCTCCACAAAGCGGAACCGCCTGCGCATGGCGAAATCAAAGCTGTCCACAGAGCGGTCGATGTCGTTCATCGTACCGATGATATAGACGTTCTCCGGGATATAGAATTTTTCGTCCGGGTCAGAATGTAAATAGGCGTATTGGGTAGCGATCTCGCCGGCGCGGCCTCTGTATCCCGGATCGATGGAGAAGAACAGTTCCCCGAATATTTTTGAGATCTCGCCGCGGTTGATCTCGTCGATGATGAATATGTATTTTTTGAGTTCTGTTGCTTTGACAGCCGCTCTTGACTGTTTCCTCTTTTTCTTTTGGATCTCTTGGATCTCTTTATAAATGGCATAATCATAAGAATGGGCATGTGTGGCATTTTTCTTGTTGAAGAAAGCCGTAATGTCTATGGGTTTGTCGAACCTTTTCCCCGATTCGAGCATTTGCTTTATCTCGTCCAGATTCACGGTGACCTTTTTCACGGAGGCATTTTCCGGAATGGAGATATAAATGTGCTTGTCGTCCGCGCCTGTGATCGTAAACTTATTCCCGCGTATCGTTTTAAATTCGTCTTCGCCCAGTTCAATACTTGACAAGAACTCGGCGATAGACTCCTGCACAGACAGTTCTCTCTCGATGGTCTCCGTTGTCTTTTGCGAGTCCTCATAGTTTTTTCTGGCGCGGCCTATGAACTGCTTGAAGATGCCGTCCCGAAGCGCAAAGCCCATCGAGCCGTCGTCGTTTACCTGCGGCCGCAGGCCCTCGACAAAATCGGAGTAGTCATAGCTGGGATGGAACTGCACGAATCCCACCTGCTTTTTCTGTTCGTCCGTGAGGTTGGCATAATTGTCTTCATAACCGTCGCTGATAATATCCGCGGCGATCTCTCTTGCCAAATAGGATTTGCCGGTGCCCGGAGCGCCGCGGAAGATCACATTTTTCGATTCGATCAGCAGGGAAGAGTAGGGGTTTCTATACCCGTTGAACTGCTGGACGAGCTCTTCCCGCGCCGCAGCCTCTGCCGCGTCAGCCTCGGTCTCCTTTTCATCCTTTTCACGGTAGATCAGGACGAATCGATCTCCAGGCTCGCCGAAGCGCTTCAGACACTCCTGCGCGAAAATGATGGTGGAGAAGATGTTCCAGCAATATAGGACAAACAGCCTGCCGCTGCCGTAGTTATATGTCATGTATTCCCACGTGTTGCGCTGTTTTTTGTATTCAGCAACGCTTGCGTAGATACCTCGGATCACGTCGCGGGCAGGACTATATTGGCAGATGGGGAAGACATCTCTTTCATCCGCAGACAGAGCGGCGAGCTGCTTTTCAAAGACCTGGCAGGCGAGGCGCGGCATGGTCTGATTGGAGATCCGGCGTTCACCCTTGCTGCATATCCGTCGGATGACCGTGCCGTCGGTTCTCGCGAAATATGTGTCCAGCGGCTTGTAGTTATCGCCGAGGCTCAAATTGTCCATCGCGAACCGTTCATCCGTCGACGTTACCTTATCGGCCGTGATGGACAGCTCATATTTTTCCTGTTGTTTTGTCTCTCTGTCAGCCATGTGCTGCCCCCTAAAAATACACCGTTTGATGAACGCCTCCACGGCGGCGCGACAGGTCATGTGTGCGCCGCCCGCTATAGCAAAGAGCGTTCTTATTATACAATGACCGTTGCCGTATTTCAATTGCCGGTTTGTCAATGGCGTTTGCTCCTTATGAGGCCACCCCCATATTTGCTGCCCGTTTTATTGTACACCCCATCCGCTATACTGAACACCATTCAAAACCACACAAAGGAGGACGAAGCATGAGCATCGTATTGAGAAGCTACCGCGAGGTATGGCGTGACACGCTGCGCGGGGAGGCCGGACCGGACCAGGTGACGCGCCTGCCTCTACGGCGCATCGGAGCCAGGGACGGCGTGTACGTCATCACCGGCCCCCGGCATGAGGAAGCCGCCCGGTATATGGCCGAGCGCCTGGCGTCCGCCGCCGGTCTGGTGGCGCAGATCATGCTGACCGGCAGGGTAGAGGACATGTTCGGCGTGGTCGTGGACGTGGAGTACCCCGGCGAGGGACCGCAGTGAGAGGTCCGTCCCCGCCACATTCCGTCTGGCATATTTCCCGTTTGTCTGCTATACTAATAGCAAAAAAGCAAAACGGGGGAACGGGAAAGACATGCGCGGGGAAAAACTGTGGAACACGCTGACGGCGGCGGCGGGGGAGTACGGCAAGACCGATCTCTGGCTGTACGCCGCCAGCGGCGCGTATTATATGTTCCTGTCATTAGGCCCGCTGGCGGCGGTCCTGCTGGGTCTGCTGCCCTACTTCCCCTTTTCCCAACAGGAGCTTTTGGATCTGCTGCTTGGCTACGCTCCCGGCCCCCTGCAAGAGCTGGTGCAGGACCTGGTAGAGGGTGTTTACGCCAACTCCGCCACCGCTCTGGGGGTCGGCATCGTGGCCGAGCTGTGGTCGGCGGGCAAGCTGCTCAGTCTGATCATGCGGTGCGTAGGTCGGCTGTACGACGGACATTCGGCCGGGTATCTGCGCAACCGGCTCATGGGTGCGCTCTATACGGCGGTAGCGCTGGTGCTGGTGCTGGCCAACGTGGCGCTGCTGTTCGCGGGGGAGTCTCTGCTGGGCTCGTCCAAGGCGATGTGGATGATCATGCGGCTGCGGCCGGTGATGTTCTTCGCTGCGGTCACGGCGGTGGACGCGCTTTTATTCAGCACGGTCCCGAAACGGAAGCTGCATTTTCGCGACCAGCTCCCCGGCGCGGCGTTTTCCTCGGCTGCCTGGCTGCTGTTTTCCCAGATCTATTTCTGGGCTGTGGAGCGCTTCGGGTTTTACAGTATTTACGGCGGCCTGGCCATCGTGATCATCTCGCTGTTCTGGATGTACTGTTCGCTGTATATCCTGTTCCTCGGCGCGTGGCTGAACACCATGTTTGAGAAGAAAAAGCCGGCGTAAAATCAAATAGCAGCCGGCGCCGCATGTTGACAAACTGCGGTGCCGGTTGTATGATGCCCTCGTGAAAGACAGACAAGGAGGCCGTGTCCGTGGAGATGAGCAAGAGCAGAAAGCCCTACATCGACCTGGCACGCGGGGGGGTTATCCTGCTCGTAGTTCTGGGCCATCTGGTCCCGTTTGGTGAAAGGCTGTGGCTATGGATATTCGCCTTCCATATGCCATTCTTTTTTATTATCTCCGGCTATTGCGGCGGTGAACGGAACTATGAGCTGGGCTTTGGCAAGTACTTTATCAAGTACGCCAAAAGCCTTCTGCTCCCCTCGCTGTTTCTCCGGGCACTGTATCTGCTGATCGGCATTTTCACCGTGGACTACGCCTCGTCCGCGTGGGCAAAGGATTTCTTTGCCGTCTGGATATCTCCCTTTGCCGAATGGTTCATCGCGGCGCTGTTTTTCTCAAAGCTCCTGTTTTACTGGGTACATAAGCTCATCCGCCGTTCGGACGATATAAGCGTACAGAAGTTCATCTCGGTCTTTCTCATTGCCGTGTGCTTTTTCGTTGGCGAGACGTGGCAGCGGCGCGGACTGCATGAGCGGCCCGCCTGGTTCCCTCTGCCGATCGACTGCGGGCTGATCGGCCTGAGCTTTGTTATCATCGGCTATTGGGCCAAAAGGGAGGACGTCGAAGAGCTTTACCGGCGGCACAGGACCACGGTGCTGACTGGCGGGACCATAGCGGTGCTGACGATCCTGTGGCTGATCCGTTTCCAGTCCTATACCAACGTGTGCGACATGGTCTTTGGGAACAGCTCCATCAGCTACTGTGTTTTCGCCTGCGTGCTGAGCTTTTACGCCCTCGTCGCCTCCCTCTGGCTGTGCGAAAAAACGGCGGGCAGCTCGCCGGTTTTCCGAGCGGTATCGCTGCTGGGACGGCACACCATGATCGTCTATCCGGGACACATCATCATCCACTTCCTGCTCAACCAGTCCATCTATCAGCTGACCGGGACGCTTAATACCCCCATGTTCGACTTTAAGGCGAGCCTGGTCCTCGCCTATTTCACCGTGGACGTGCTGGTCCTTCTGTTGGTCTGCTTCCTCGTAGAAAAGGCGATGCCGGTCATAAAGGCACGGCGTCTGGGGACGCCGTGCGCGGCGGCGGTGCTGGCGCTGCTGTGTTTGGCCATCGGGCTGCGCGTCGGACTTGCCAAAGAGCGGCCGGACGACGGGACGGCGGCAGCGGACAGCGCCGCGTCTGATGTCACGGCCGGCAGCGACCTCACGATCGATTCCGTGGAGGACCTTCTCGCCTTCCGGGACAGCGTGAACGCCGGGACCGATTATGCGGGATGCACCGTCGTGCAGACGGCGGACATCGATTTGTCCGGTATCGAGAATTTTGAACCCATCGGGCTTTTTGACTCCGGCCATTATTTCTGCGGCACCTACGACGGTGCGGGCCACTCCATCAGCGATCTGCATATCATCCGGGAGGACAACGCCGCTCTGTTCCCGGTCCTGGGTGGCACGGTCTGCAACCTGACGATCGGGAGCGGGGACATTTCCGGCGCCTGTGTCGGCTCGTTTGCCAGCCACGCCACCGTCGATGGCCAGGCCAGGCTGGTCAACTGTATCAACCGTGCCACCGTACACGGGATCGGACGGGCCGGCGGTATCGCGGACAACTTCAACGGCCGTATCGTCAGCTGCATCAACACGGGCACCGTTATGGCGGATTCAGGTGTGACCGGCGGCATCGTGTCGTTTTTCGCGCTGGATATACGCGGCTGCTATTCCGCCGCCGCGCCGCTGTTCCCGGAAGAACTGTCCTTCGCGGACGATACGCTGTTGGACGCAGAGACGGATATCGTGAGAAGCTATAACCTCCGCCTGAGCGAGACGGCGCGGACGGAAAACCTGTCGCTGAAGCCCATAGAGAATACAGGCGACGGGTATGCCCATACGGCGGGGACCTCCGTGTATTACCTGGCCGGTCAGGCGTGGTATTATATCGCGGCCTATTGGCTCGACGCCCTCTTGTGGGTCGGTATCGCCCTGTGCGTCATCCGCTCCCGGAAGCTCCGCCGCGCCGCCCGCCTGCAATAAGCAGAAATGGAGGAAAAATGACGACCGTATATTTTGTCCGTCATGCGGAGCCGAATTATAATAACCATGACGATCTTCACCGGGAACTGTCGGCCAGGTGCAGGACAGAAACGTTGCCGCTTTGCGCTCCGTTTTGGATAAATATCCGGGGAAAAACATTGTTATAGGAAGTCATGGTACGGCTCTGAGTACGATCATCAACTATTATGACCATACCTTTGGATACGAAGAGTTTGTGAAGATCAGGAGCAAAATGCCGTGGGTCGTGGAGTTTGCATTTGATGAAAACGCAAATTTGCTTGCCATCAGACAACACGATTTATTCTGACCGTTTGGAGACATATTCTTTTCGGAGAGACGATCGACTGTTATTCTTCACTTGCGATCTCCCCCCACATCCGGCTGAGAGGTTCGTTTTCCAGAGATCTTAACGTATTGGCGGCTGTTTCCGCCGCGGTGCTGCCTAAGCTGTCGAAGGCCGTCTGTTGTTTTACCGCGCTTACAAAACGCAGGCTGCCTGCGGAATAGTCGGGCTCCCGGTCAAATGCCTCCGCCAGCTTTTTCGCCGCCAGCAGGGAGGCGCGGGCTTCCTCGGGTCTTCCCAGCTTCAGCCGCGCATGGGCAAGACAGATCAGGAAACTCATACAGGGCTTGTCAAACAGATTGCTTTTCCCTTCCGATTTCAGACCCGCGAAAAAGTCCAGTGCCAGCTCGAGGATCGAAGCGCCGGAGGCATAGTCGTCCCGCTTGAAATACACATTCATAAAGCCGCTCACGGTCCGTATCAGCATGGCCGATACGGAGACGAGCGCCGTGGAGAGATACTCCGCCGCCTCGTCGGGACGGTTGCAGAATGTCGCGAGAGACTGTCCGATCACATCGTCGTTGATGCCGCGGGGGTTGTTGCTTTTCAGCAGCTCCAGGGCCTTTTCCTCCTCGCCGAGCTCGAAATACGCGCCGGCCATGTCGTACGTGATGGAAAATTCGCTGATTTTCGGGTCGGTATTCTGTCCCAGCAAGACGATCGCGCGCTCCATCAGTTCGATGGCCCGCCGAAGCTGCGGTTTTTCGCCGCTCATCAGTCCAAAAAGGTAGTAGAGCTTCGCGCTTTGGTACACGATGTCAAAGCAGTTTGGATAGCGCAGCAGCGCTTTTTCCGCCTCGGCCAGTCCGTCCGTATCCCTGTTGTGCAAACACTCCCGGAGCCGGGCGACCGTGTCGGCATGCTTGTTGCTTTTCACGCTATAGCCCAGCAGGACGTCCACCGATGTGTCAAACAGGTCGGCCAGTTCCACCAGCAGCGTCAGATCAGGCGCGGATAAGTTCGCCTCCCATTTGTAGACTGCCCCAACGGTGACACCCAACGCATCCGCCAACTGCTGCTGCGTCAGCGAGCGCGCCTTTCGGAACGCACGAATGGTATCGGCCAGATTAATTTTCATTACAAATCCTCCCTGGTTTCTGTATTTGACAGTATTGTACCAGCTTTTTTCTTGTGTTTGAACACACCATTCGTATAATTTGGAGATAAATAATTATACCGTTAGTATGGGTATGTGGCCAGGCAGTAAAAAAGCTCTCTCTGATATGACCAGAGAGAGCTCTTGCACCCGAACCCGTCAGCCGGCCGTTGATAAGTTTGATTACTTCCTTATCACCAGCAAGCCAAGCCCCGCGGGGGCTTTATTTATTTGTCCTAAGCATGCGCCCGGCGTTCAGTATGGCGATCACGGCCACGCCCACGTCGGCGAACACCGCCTCCCACATGGAGGCCAGGCCGAACGCGCCCAGTATCAGAAACAGCGCCTTGACCGCCAGAGCGAACACGATGTTTTCCTTCACGATACAGCTGCACTTGCGGGCCACGTCCATCGCGGCGGGGAGCTTGCCCAGATCGTCGTCCATGAGCACCACGTCGGCCGCCTCCAGCGCCGCGTCGGAGCCCATAGCCCCCATGGCCACGCCCACGTCCGCCCGGCTCAGCACCGGCGCGTCGTTGACTCCGTCCCCCACATAGGCCAGCGCGGCCTTGGGGGACTTTTTCGCCAGAAGAGCCTCCACGTGCTCCACCTTGTCCCCCGGCAGCAGCTCGGCGTGCACCTCGTCCAGACCCAGGGCATTGCCCACGGCCTGGCCCACGGCTTTGGCGTCGCCGGTGAGCATGACGGTTTTGATGCCCCGCGCTTTCAGCTCCCGGATGGCGGCGGGCGCGGAATCCTTCACCCGGTCGGCGATGACCACCCGGCCCAGATACCTGCACGCCCGGACCACGTGCACCACCGTGCCGGTCTCATTGCCGCTTTGGGCTTTCACCCCCACGTCGGCCATGAGCTTTTCGTTGCCGGCGGCGACCGTCTCGCCGTCTATCCTGGCGGTGACGCCCCGGCCGGCGATCTCCTTCACGTCCGTGACCCGGCTCTCGTCAATTCCCTGTCCGTATGCCCGGCGCAGGGACTGGGCAATGGGGTGGTTGGAATAGGCCTCCGCCAGCGCCGCGCACTCCAGCAGCGACCCCTCCGTCACGCCCTCCGCCGGATGGAGGGAGGCCACCTCGAACACGCCCTGGGTCAGGGTACCGGTCTTGTCGAACACCACCGTCTCCACCTTGGCCAGCCGTTCCAGATAGTTGCCGCCCTTGACCAGGATACCCCGGCGGGAGGCTCCGCCGATGCCGCCAAAGAAGGCCAGGGGGATGGATATCACCAGCGCGCAGGGGCAGCTTATCACCAGGAAGATCAGCGCCCGGTGGACCCATGTGGCCCACCCGCCCACGAACAGCGGCGGCAGCACCGCTAGGCACACCGCGCCCAGCACCACGGCGGGGGTGTACACCCTGGCGAAGCGGGTGATGAAATTCTCCGCCGCGGCCTTTTTGGAGGCGGCGTTTTCCACCAGCTCCAATATCTTGGACACGGTGCTCTCCCCGAAGGGTTTCCGCACTTCCACGGTGAGCACGCCGGTGAGGTTCACGCACCCGGAGACGATCTCGTCCCCCACGGCCACGCTTCTGGGCACGCTCTCGCCGGTGAGCGCCGCCGTATTCAGCGTGGACGCGCCGGATACCACCACCCCGTCCAGAGGCACCTTCTCGCCAGGCCGGACCAGTATCTGCTCGCCCACGGCCACCTGGTCCGGATCCGCCTCCATCGGTTCGCCGTCCCGCAGGACGGTGGCGCTGTCGGGCCGAATATCCATGAGCTGGGCAATGGACTTGCGGGACTGGCCCACGGCGTGGCTCTGGAACAGCTCGCCCACCTGGTAAAAGAGCATGACCCCCACGGCCTCGGCGTACTCGCCCAGAGCCAGTGCCCCCACCGTGGCCAGGGCCATGAGGAAGTTTTCGTCGAACACCTGCCCGTGAGCGATGTTCCGCACCGCCTTCCACAGCACGTCCCACCCCACCACTATGTAGGGGACCAGAAACGCCGCCAGCTTCCACGCGCCCTCCAGCGGCGCCAGCGACGCCGCGATCAGCAGCGCCCCCGCGACAAGAATGCGGGCCAGGGCTTTTTTCTCCTTGCGCGTCATTTCAGTACGATCCGGCAGTCCGGCTCCACCCGCTTGCAGCACTTGACGACCTGCTTCATGATGTCGTCGAAGCGCGCGTCGTCCGCGTCCACGGTCATCTTCTGCATGAGGAAGCTCACGTTGGCGTCGTGTACCCCGTCCAGCTTCTTCACGGCGTCCTCCATCTTCTGCGCGCAGTTGGCGCAGTCCAGGTCTTCCAGCTTGAATGTCTTTTTCATGGTATGTTCTCCTCTCAAAATTATATTGATTTCCTTTTTGAAAGCCTCCCCTGTGCAAGGGGAGGTGGGCCGCCGAATGGCGGCTCGGAAGGGTTGTCAGGCTGTCGACAACCCCTCAGTCAGCGCTTCGCGCTGCCAGCCCCCCTTTGACAAGGGGGGGCATAAGCGGTTTATTCCTCGATATGTTCCATCCCCTGTGCTATGAGCGTCCTCACATGCTCGTCCGCCAGGGAATAAAACACCGTCTTGCCCTCTTTCCGGGGCTTCACCAGCCGCCCGGACTTCAGCACCCGAAGCTGGTGGCTCACGGCGGACTGGGTCAGGCCCAGAAGCTGGGCAATGTCGCACACGCAAAGCTCCGCCTCGAACAGCGCGTATAATATCTTGATGCGTGTGGAGTCGCCGAACACCTTGAAAAGCTCCGCCAGGTCGTACAGCTTCTCGTCCTCCGGCATCTGCTCTGTCACCTGTCGCACCGTGTCCCGGTGGACGAACAGAAACCCGCAGCGCTCCACATCGTTGCTCTCCGGCATAGCCCATACCTCCTTTGCAAAAACAAACATATGAATGACTGTTCACATGTTATCATATGCGGCGGGCCTTGTCAAGAGTCAGTTCCATTTTTTCGACAGCGCGGTCCATGGCCCCGCGCCCTTGATTTTTGCGGGGAAACGTGGCATTATAGAGAATAACGTTTTTCAAAAGGGGGGAGCGCTATGCAGGACAAGGAAAAAGAGACCGTCAGCCGCGATACCCGCCCGCGCCGGGGTGTTTGGAGCATCGTGTTTGGACGCGGCGCGGTAGCGGCGCTGCTGCTGCTGGCCCAGTTCGGATTCCTGTTCGTGCTGTTCGGACGCCTGCAGCAGTACAGCATCTACCTGACCGGCGCGGTGGACCTGCTGTCGGTGGCGTTTTTGATCTATCTGCTCAATACCCGCTCCAACCCCTCCATCAAGCTCACCTGGTGCATCATCATCGCCCTGGTGCCGGTGTTCGGCGTGCTGTTGTACCTGTTCATCACCTTTGACTGGGGTCACCGGACGGAGCAGCGCATCCTGTACAGCGTGAAGGCCGAGTGCGAACACCTTCTGCCGGAGCCGACGGAGCTGATGGACCGGCTGAAAGCGCAGGAGCCGGATTTCTGGCCCCTGGCCCGGTATCTGGCCCAGGCCAACGGCTATCCCGTGTATGAGAACACGGACGCGGTCTATTTCCCCCAGGGGGAGGACAAGTACCAGGCCATGCTGCAAGAGCTGGAGCAGGCGGAGAAGTTCATCTTCCTGGAGTACTTCATCGTGGAGGAAGGGGAGATGTGGGACAGCCTTCTGGACATCCTGAAGCGGAAGGTCCAACAGGGCGTGGACGTGCGGGTGCTGTACGACGGGACCTGTTCGCTGCTGCGTCTTCCGGCCAGCTACCCGAAGAAGCTCCGGGCACTGGGTATCCAGTGCAAGGTCTTCGCGCCCATCCGGCCCTTCATCTCCACCAGCTACAATAACAGGGACCACCGGAAGATACTGGTGGTGGACGGGAAGGTAGGCTTCACCGGCGGGGTAAACCTGGCGGACGAGTACATCAACCGGCGGGAGAAGTTCGGCCACTGGAAGGACGCGGCGGTGATGCTCCGTGGCGACGCTGTCCGGAGCATGACCATGATGTTCCTGCGCCTTTGGAACGCCACGGAGCGCCAGCGGGACTATGAGCCCTATCTCATCGAGCCCGGTCCGTCCGATGGCATGCGCCGGGGCTGCGTGATACCCTACGGGGACAGCCCCATGGACCAGGAGCTGACCGGGGAGATGGTGTATCTGGACATGCTGAACACCGCCCGGAACTATGTGTACATCATGACGCCCTACCTCATCCTGGACAACGAGATGGTCACGGCCCTGACCTTTGCCGCCCGGCGCGGCATCGACGTGCGGCTCATTTTACCCGGCATCCCGGACAAGAAATACGCCAACCTCCTGGCCAAGAGCCACTACAAGGTCCTGACCGAGGCCGGCGTGCGCATTTACGAGTACACGCCGGGGTTCATCCACTCCAAGGTCTTTCTCAGCGACGACAGCAAGGCCGTGGTGGGCACCATCAACCTGGACTACCGGAGCCTGTACCTGCACTTCGAGTGCGCGGCGTACTTCTACAAATGCCCCGTGATAGCCGACGTGCTGCGGGATTTTGAGGACACCTTCCCCCAGTGCCGCGAGATAACGCCCCATGACGCCGCGAACCAGAAGCTCTCCACCCGCCTGGCTGGCGCGATATTGAAGGTCGCCGCGCCGCTGATGTGAAACAAGATATGGCAGCGCCGGCGCGGAAGATCCCGCGCCGGCACTTTTATTTCCTTACAGCCGCTCCAGTACGTCGCCGATGTCGCCGTTGATACAGATGGACCGGGACTCGATCTGCTCCGGCGCGTATGCCTTGGACCGGCTCAGGCAGGCGTAGACCGCGTTCGGGTTTTGGGCCGTCATGTGCCAGAAGGGGTACTTGATGATGCCGGGGGTGTTGTACCCCACACCCAGCTCCAGGTACAGGACACGCCTCCCCTCGTGGGCACGGAGAAAGCGCTCATAGCGGGCCGCGGCGACGTGCCAGCCCGCGTCTTCCACGAACTTGTCGTCCGCGCGCAGGTTCATGGTCAGGGGCTTCCCGCAGTGGGGGCAGACGGGCAGAAGGGCCGTGGGGACGCGCATGTCTCTCTGTTCCTCCATCATCCGTCGGACGATCTGCTCGTTGTCGAAGGTCTCCTGCCGGCAGGGCCGGGAGCACTGGAACAGGCCGTAGTCCCCCTGGGTGTAAAAAAGCCGCTCCTTGGCAAAGCCCGCCTTTTGAAAGCAGTGGTCCACGTTGGTGGTCAGCACGAAATAGTCCTTGTCCTTCACCAGCGCGTACAGGGTGTCATACACCGGTTTGGGCGGGTCCATGTAGCGGTTGATGAAGATGTACCGGCTCCAATAGGCCCAAAATTCCTCCGGCGCGGCAAAGGGGTAGAAGCCGCCGGAATACATGTCCCGGAAGCCGTATTTGGCGGAGAAATCGGAGAAGTATTTTTCAAAGCGTTCCCCGGTGTAGACGAAGCCCGCCGAGGTGGACAGGCCGGACCCGGCGCCGACGAGCACGGCCTCGGCCTCGTCCAGGGCGCGGCGCAGCCGGGCGACGTTACCCGAGAAGCCGGCGGTAGAGGGCGTAGTCGGTCTGGTTGTGCACATTGAATATCACCTTCGTATCGTTTTTGTACCGGCACACGGTTTCCACGGCGATGCGGGCCGCCGCCGGCTTGGGAAAGCCGAACACGCCGGTGGAGATGCAGCAAAAGGCCACGCTGTCCACATGGTTTTCCTGCGCCAGGGCCAGACAGGCGCGGTAACAGGAGGCAAGCTCTTGTTTATGGCGCTCGGTCAACGGGCCGTCCACGATGGGGCCGACGGTGTGGAGCACGTACCGGCAGGGCAGGGCGTAGGCGGGGGTGAGCTTGGCCTGACCGGCCGGTTCCTCGTGGCCCTGGCGCTCCATGAGCTGGGCGCAGGCAAGGCGCAGGCGGACGCCGGCGTAGGTGTGGATGCAGTTGTCGATGCAGTTGTGGCAGGGCACATAGCAGCCGGTCATGCCGGAGTTGGCCGCGTTCACGATGGCGCCGCATTTGAGGGCGGTGATGTCCCCCTGCCAGAGGTATATGCCCGGCTCCAGGGGCGTAAGGTCGGCCGCGTCCGTGACGGGTTTGCGGGCGGTTTCCTCCCGCAGGTACTCGTCCTGCACCGTGAGAAAGTCCTCCCCGATGGGTTTTGGGGGCCGGACGTTCATCAGCGAGCGGAGAAGCCGCTTCTGCTCCGCCGGGTCCTCCGGCACGGCCCAGCCGCGGGTCCGTGGCGATTCGTCCAGGAGCCTGTCGATGAGAAATACTCGTTTCTGATCCTGCGTCAATCCGCACACTCCCTTTTTCCCATTATCCTAGCACCGGCGTCCGATTTTCGCAAGAGCTCCTCCACAAACCCTTCACCGGCGCCTTGCGGGGCTCCGACAGCTTCCGGGCCGTTTCGACGCGTAACCAATCGACCTCGTCTTGTATACAATGGGACGAGGCCGATCGACCTCTCTGACAGAGAAACAGTTCGCAGAGAGGGGCAATTTAAAATGTCTATACGATGGAAGAAAGCCGGCCGGTTGGCCGGCTTTTTGCTGCTGGTCACGCTGCTGCTGGACCTGGGGTCCTCCGGCGTGGAGGCGGAGCCCGGCGCGGTGAAGACCATCGGCAGCGCCCGGGACCTGGAGGCTTTTGCCGAGAGCGTCAACGGCGGCGAGAGCTACGCCGGCCGGACCGTGACCCTGACGGCGGATATTGACCTGACCGGTCAGCCGTTCACCCCCATCGGCCGGCCCGACCTGGGGCTTGCCCATGTGTTCCAGGGGGTGTTCGACGGCGGCGGCCACGCCATCACCGGCCTGACGCTCACCGCCGGCGCGGGGGGCAGCGCGGGCCTGTTCGCGGAGCTGCACGGCGCCACCGTCCGCAACCTTTCCTTGCAGGCCCATGCGGCCGCCAACGAGCAGACCGCCGTAGGCGCGCTGGCGGGGTGGATGGTGAACGCCACGGTGCTGAACACGTCCGTCACCGGGGATGTCGCCGCCGCCGACTGGTCCGTGCCGGAGGACGGCAGCCTGGCCGTGGGCGTGGTGGCGGGCAAGGCCACGGGCCGGACCGTGCTGGACCACGTGGCCGCCACCGGCTATGCCGCCGGGGCCGGCGCCTTCCGCTGGGCCGTGTATGTAGGCGGCCTCATCGGCTATATCCAGGGCGGCGGGTCCATTTCCAACTGCTATACCACCGCCATGGCCTTCTGCAACGACGCGGGAGTCTATGTGGGCGGCTTCTTCGGCGGCGCTGTCGACCCGCCGCCGGTGCGGGACAGCTACGCCGCCTGCCTTGTCAGCGGCGGCCGGGCCACCTCCGGGGCCTTCGCCGGGTACGCCCAGGGCGGCAGCGCCTATAACGTCTGGTATGACAAGGACCTGGCCGGCCCCCTGGAGGCCGTGGCGTCGCCGGAGGGCAGCGTGCTGGGCGGGCAGCTTCTGGCCGAGAGCACCGCTGTCATGCAGGACAACGCCTTCCCGTCCCGCCTGGGGGACGCCTTCGCGCCGGCCGGACCGGAGCAGAACGGGGGCTATCCCGTCTTCCGCCGCGCCACGCCCCGGTCCACCCCGGAGCCTACGGCCACTCCGGAGCCGTCCCCGGAACCTACCCCTAAGCCTACCCCCAAGCCCACCCCAAAGCCGACCCGTAAGCCTACCCCTAAACCTACCAGTAAGCCTACCCCTAAACCCACCCCGAGGCCGACCACAACGCCTGCCCCGAGCCCCACGACCGTGCCCACAAGCACCCCCGCGCCGGTCACGCCTACGGTGGATCCGACAAGCACACCGGACGTGACCGCGCTCCCCACAATGGAGCCGACAAGCACCCCTATAGTGACGGAAATCCCCACTTTAGAGCCAACATGTACGCCTTTGACGACTGAATCCCCCACTTTGGAGCCAACTGTCACCCAAATGTCCACCCAAGCGCCCACGTGGGCGCTTGAACCCGCCGTTTCCGCCCCGGAACCGACCGAAACGCCGGTTCCGCCAAGCCCCACTTTGGAGCCAAATAACACGCCTTTAATGACGGAGAGCCCCACTGTGGAGCCAAGTGAAACTCCAAACGCAACAGCGGTCCCCACTTACGTGCCTGTGGTCCCGGCCCCGAAAACCCCGGTTTCCCAACCGCCCATTGCGCCGCGCACTTGGGACATTTCGGGCGCTTCCTTCTGGCTTGCCGCGCTGGCCCTGTGCGCCATCGGCCTGGCCTATATCATCCTCAAAAGCCGATAAAAAAACACCGGGACCGAAAATTTCGGTCCCGGTGATTTTTACTTTCTCCTTAAAAGTCCGCGTTGCCCACGGTCCGGGGGTGCAGCTCCACGTCCCGGATGTTGCTGACGCCGGTCAGGTACATGACCATCCGCTCAAAGCCCAGGCCGAAGCCCGCGTGGCGGCAGGAGCCGTACCGCCGCAGGTCCAGATACCACCAGTAGTCCTCTTCCTTCAGGCCCAGCTCCGCCATCCGCGCGGTGAGCACGTCCAGCCGCTCCTCGCGCTGGCTGCCGCCGATGATCTCCCCGATGCCGGGGACCAGGCAGTCCGCCGCCGCCACGGTCTTGCCGTCGTCGTTCAGGCGCATGTAAAACGCCTTGATCTCCTTCGGATAATCGGTGACGAACAGGGGCTTTTTGTATATCTGCTCGGTCAGATACCGCTCATGCTCGGTCTGCAGGTCCATGCCCCATTCCACCGGGTACTTAAATTCCGCGCCGGACTTTTTCAAAAGCTCGATGGCCTCGGTGTAGGTCACCCGGCCAAAGTCGCTGTCCGCCACATGGTGCAGCCGGTCCAGCAGGCCCTTGTCCACGAAGGCGTTGAAGAACTCCAGCTCCTGGGGGCAGCGCTCCAGCACGGTGTTGATGATGTACTTGACCATGGCCTCCATGCACTCCAGATCGCCCTCCAGGTCGCAGAAGGCCATCTCCGGCTCGATCATCCAGAACTCCGCCGCGTGGCGCTGGGTGTTGGAATTCTCCGCCCGGAAGGTGGGGCCGAAGGTGTACACGTCCCCGAAGGCCATGGCGAAGTTCTCCGCGTTCAGCTGGCCGGAGACGGTCAGGTTGGTGGGCTTGCCGAAGAAGTCCTTGG
>CANQQB010000034.1 GCA_947625845.1 uncultured Oscillospiraceae bacterium | reverse complement strand
CAAGAACAAAAAGCCGACGATGTGGAGCGCTTCATAGCGCAGACACACAAATATGTTGGACTGGAAAACCTGACGCCGTATGCGCTGCATGAACTGGTCAAGGCCATCTACATAGACGCCCCAGACGAGAGCAGCGGCAAGCGGCGGCAGAGTATCCACATTTCTTACGACTTTGTGGGGTTCATCCCTATCCAAGAGCTTATGCAAGAGGAAATGGCGTGACACCCGCCACGCCATTCCAAAATCCGATACTGTACTGTCTTATGACGCCCCCTCTGACGAGGGGGCTGTCAGTGCCCTTGGCGCTGACTGGGGGATTGTAACGTCGGATAACAGATAACCCCTCCGGCTGACCGCCGGAGGGGTTCCATTATATTGTTCAATTCTCCCGCTGCGGTGCCACTTCCACCATCACCACCGCCGCGAACACCAGCACGCACCCGGCGATCTCCCACCCGGTCAAGCCGGTCTCCGGCATGAGCACATACCCCGCCAGCGCGGAAAACACGCTCTCCAAACTCAGTATCAGCGACGCCACCGCCGGGTGCACCCCGTTCTGCCCCACGATCTGCAGGGTATACGCCACGCCGCTGCTGAGCACGCCCGTATAGAGTATAGGCACGGCGCACGCCGCCAGCCCCGCCCAGGTGGGACTTTCCCGTATCATAAACGGCAGCCCCAGCAGCCCGCACACGAAAAATTGCACACAGCTCAGCCGCACCCCATCCACCAGCGGGGAGAAGTGGTCCACCAGCAATATCTGCACGGAAAACACCAGCGCGCAGAGAAGCAGCAGCCCGTCGCTCCGCTCCAGCGTCAGCCCCTGCCCGTCCATGAGCGGGTCCATCAAGCTTAAGGAGAAGAACCCCGCCAGCGCCACCGCCGCGCCGACCCACACCAGCGCCGGGGATTTTCTGCCCAAAAACAGCCCCAGCACCGGCACCAGCACCACGTAACAGGCGGTGATGAACCCGGCCTTGCCCACGTTCGTGTCCGCGCTCTGCATGGCGATGGCCACCTGCTGCAAATTGGCCGCGACGAACAGCGCCGCGCCGCAGGCCGCGCCCCCCACCAGAATATCCCGGCGGCTGCCCTTTTGCAAGACCCCATGCCGGCCGCGTATGCGGTCCAGCAGCGGCAGTGCCAGGACCAGGCACGCCCCGCCTAGAAAGAAGCGGACGCAGTTGAAGGTGAACGGCCCCACATGGTCCATGCCCTCTTTTTGCGCCACGAAGGCCACGCCCCATATAAACGCCGCCAAAAGCAGCAGCAGCGGATTTTTCAGTGAACGGTTTTTCACGCCAGGGACCTCTTTTCGACGAAAACTTTGCAAGCCAGTATAGCCCCCGGCCCCGCCCTTGTCAAGGCGGGTATTTTAATGAAATCTTAAGGTCCGTTCGGTTGCTTTTCCCCATAGAATGGATTATGATAGGCATACGCCGCCGCGGGAGCGGCGCGCATAGCGAAAAGTACGGGGAGGATACCATGAAGAAAGCTCTATCGGCCATCCTGGCGGGAGCCCTGCTGCTGGGCCTGGGGACCGGCTGCGCCAGCAGCGCGTCCGACGGCGAGACCGTCACGGTGGAGGAGGTCTCCGCCATCGTCGGCGCGGGCTCCGTAGGTCTTGCGGACTGGTACGCCGGCAAAGTCGTCTCCGGCGAGACCGCCGACGTGAAGCGGGACAGCACCAAGGCCATTCTGGACACCTATGTGGAGGTAGGCGACATGGTCCAGGCCGGGGACATTCTCTTTGCCTACGACACGGAGAAGATGCAGCTGGACCTGGACAAGATGCTGCTGGAAAAGGAGAAGCTGGAAAACAGCATCGCCAACGACAACGCCACCATCGAGGACCTGGAGAAGCAGAAGGCCAAGGCCAAGGAGGAGGAGCAGCTCAGCTACACCCTCCAGATCGACGAGAAGAAGGCTGACATCCGGGAGAACCAGTATAACATCGCCCTGTCCGAGCGGGACATCGCCTCCATGCAGGCGGCGCTGGAGAACGCGGAGATCGCCTCGCCCATCGCGGGCCGTATCATGAGCGTGGAGGACCCGGAGAGCGCCGGCGGCAGCTATTACGGCTATTATGACGACGAAAGCTCCGGCTCCGGCAACGAGGTCAAGTACATCACCGTCACGGACGTGACCCGCCTGCGGGTGCAGGGCAACATCAACGAGCTGAACGCCGGCGCGCTGACGGAGGGCATGTCCATGACCGTCCGCTCCCGTCTGGACGGGACCACCTGGTCCGGGACCCTGTCCATGATCGACTGGGAAAACCCCGTGGGCAAGGACAACGACCAGAACGGCGGCATGGTCTACGTCTCCGGTTCCGGTGACGACGACGGCATGACCACCGCCACCAAATACCCCTTCTACGTGGAGCTGACCGACACCGACGGCCTTATCCTGGGCCAGCATGTGTACATCGAGCCGGATACCGGCGAGGACGAGACTGACGCCCCAAAGGGCCCCATGCTGCCAAGCTACTATCTGGTGCTGGAGGACGACGGCAGCGCTTATGTCTGGGCAGCCGGCGACAAGGACAAGCTGGAAAAGCGCGCCGTGACCCTGGGCATTTATGACGAAAACACCGACAGCCATGAGATCGTGGACGGCCTCACGGAGGACGACTGCATCGCCTTCCCGGCGGAGAATTTGGAAGAGGGCATGACCACGGAGAAGTACGACCCGGCGGCGGCAGCGGAAGCGGCGGCGGAGGCCGAAGGCGGCGCGGAAGCTGCCTCCATAGGCGGCTGAGGTGGCGGCGATGCTACTTGAAATGCGCG
This sequence comes from uncultured Oscillospiraceae bacterium, assembly GCA_947625845.1. Classification (GTDB taxonomy): domain Bacteria; phylum Bacillota; class Clostridia; order Oscillospirales; family Oscillospiraceae; genus CAJOIG01. Next base: position 20,157 of record CANQQB010000034.1, on the reverse strand, counting down.
ACATATGCAAGGACTACCCCCAGGGCAAGGACATCGTGAAGATCCTGAAAAACGTGAGCCTGACGGTGGACGAGGGGGATTACCTGGCCATCATGGGTCCCTCCGGCTCGGGCAAGACCACGCTGATGAACATCATCGGCTGTCTCGACGTGCCTACCAGCGGCACATACACCCTCAACGGGGAGGACGTGTCCCGCGCCTCGGAGAACCACCTGGCGGACATCCGCAACAGCACCCTGGGCTTTGTGTTCCAGAGCTTTTACCTGCTGCCCAAAATGACGGCCCGTGAAAACGTGGCCCTGCCGCTTCTGTACGCCGGGGTGCGCAAGCGCGCCCGCTTGCGCCGTGCGGAGGAAGCGCTCAAAATGGTTGGTCTGGCCGAGCGCATGGACTTCATGCCCAACCAGCTCTCCGGCGGCCAGCAGCAGCGGGTTGCCATCGCCCGCGCCATGATCAACCAGCCCAAACTCCTGTTGGCCGACGAGCCCACCGGCGCGCTGGACACCGCCTCCGGCCATCAGGTCATGGACCTGTTCGACGAATTGAACGCCCAAGGCACCGCCATCGTGCTCATCACCCATGAGCCCAAGGTGGGCCAGCGGGCCAAGCGCCTGCGCCGCATCCTGGACGGCGTGCTGACCGGGGAGGAAGGGGGCGGCCGGCCGTGAAAAAGCGAAAGGGCAAGAAGATCGTCGCCATCGTGCTGGTGTGCGCCCTCGTGCTGGGAGCCGCCGGCGTAGGCGTGTATCGCTACCTGCAAAGCCGCGCCGGCAAGGACGTGAACGTCTACCCGGTGGAGCAGGCCAGCATCACCGACAGTTGGTACGACCAGATCCAGACCGACGGCATGGTCACCACCGACCGCATGCAGTCCGTGTACCTGACCAGCACAATGACCGTGACGGACGTGTTCGTCCAGGAGGGCCAGCAGGTCGACATCGGCGACCCCATCCTGGCCTTTGACACCACCTTGGACGAGGTGAAGCTGGATAAGAAGCGCATCGAGGTGGAAAAGACGAAGCTGGAGCTGCAAGAGGCCCAGGACCGATTGGAGGAGATCGGCACCTACGGCGTAGGCGTACCCTCCTTCCCCGAGCCGGAGCCCACGGCGGAGCCTGCGTGGCAGACCGTGTCCGCCCCCTTCTTCCAGGGCGGCAGCGGCACCCAGGCGGACCCCTATGTTTATATGTGGGGCAGCGGTTTGGAATTTTATGACGCCATGGTGGACTACCTGATCGGCACGGCCCGGGGCGAGGCCCCGCCCATGCCGGAGCCGCCCACGGCGCCCACGGCCTCCCCGGAGCCAACGGCGGAGCCCACCGAGACGCCGGCGCCCACGGACGAACCTGTCGCCACAGACGTGCCCGTCGCCACGGACGTACCCCCCGCCACGGACGTACCCCCCGCCACGGACGTGCCCGTTGCCACGGACGAACCTGTCGCCACGGACGAACCCGCCGCCACGGACGTACCCCCCGCCACAGACGAACCCGTCGCCACAGACGAACCCGTCGCCACGGACGAACCCGTCGCCACGGACGTGCCTGTCGTCCCGGACGAACCCGTCGCCACGGACGTGCCTGTTGCCACGGATGAACCCGTGGTGCCGGACGAGCCGGTCGGCGCGGCGGTGGACGCCGGCCCCGGCAGGCTGTGCGCCCCGGCGTTGCGCGCGTCGAGCGAGCGCATGTCCCCCTATTTCGGCCTGGGCACGGTGTACATGGTCTTTGAGCTGCGGGACCACGACGCGCTGAACGGGGACATCCTGTCCGCCTTTGAGATCGCGTTCCGCCCCCTCCCGGCCGGCTGGGACGAGAACGGCAACGCCATAAGCACCTGGATATTCCAGGTGCTGGAGCCGGTGTACACGCCCCTGAACGTCCGCCAGGACGAGCCGGTGGACATCCCCTTCTACGGCGGCGGCGAGTTCTACCCCCTGGAGGAGATCAACCGCATGAAGCTGGAGGCACAGCAGCAGATCACGGACCTGACCACCCAGTTGAAGCTGGCGGAGCAGGAGTTGAAGCAGATCGAGTTTGAGCTCTCCAACGGCGAGGTCCTTTGCGAGGTACCGGGCGTGGTGAAGACCCTGCGCACCCCGGAGGACGCTCTGGCCGAGGGTTCCCCCGTGGCCCTCATATCCGGCGGCGGCGGGTACATCATCAAGGCCGCCATGGGGGAGTTTGAGCTGGCCAGCGTATCCGTGGGGGACACGGTGAAGATATCCGACTGGATGAGCGGCGCGGAGCTGGACGGCACCGTCACCAGCATCGACAACTACCCCGTCACCGGCGACAGCTACTGGTTCAGCACCGACGGCCGCAACAGCCGTGTGACCCTGTACCCCTTCACCGTCTCGGTGAGCGAGGACGCGCCGTTGCGGGAGAATTACAGCGTCTCCATCGACCTGGCCACCGCCGTCTCGGACGACAGCGGCGGGCAGGACAAAAAGACCTTCTACCTGGAAAACGAGTTTCTCCGCACGGAGAACGGCCGCAGCTACGTATACGCGGAAAACGCCGACGGATTGCTGGAGAAGCGCTATCTGGTCACCGGCAAGAGCTACAACGGCTGGGCCACGGAGGTGCTGGACGGCCTGACGGTGGAGGACTATGTGGCCTTCCCCTACGGCCGGAGCGTGAAGGACGGCGCCAGGGCCGTGCGCCAGGACAGCCTGCAAGCCCTCTACGAGGGCTATTGAGAGGGGGCCGGGTAAACATGTTTGAAAATATCTCCCTGGCCTTCCAGGGCATCTGGGGCCACAAGATGCGCTCCTTCCTGACCATGCTGGGCATCATCATCGGCATCGCCTCCATCATCACCATCGTGTCCACCATCAAGGGCACCAACGACCAGATCAAGGAGAGCCTGATCGGCGCGGGCACCAACGCCGTGACCGTGCAGCTCTGCCAGGAGAACTACCCCTACGACATGACCTACCAGTCGCCCCCGGCGGGCGTGGCGCCCATCACGGAGGAAACGCGGCAGGAGTTGGCGGAGCTTGACAACGTCCGCTCGGCCAGCCTCTACTGCTTCCGCCGCATCGACAGCTACAACGGCACGGTTTGCTGCAAAAACACCGCCTACTCCGGGGAGCTTTACGGCGTGGACCAATACTACTTCCAGACCAACGGCTACCGCCTCAGCTACGGCCGGGATTTTCTCCCTGAGGACTATACCGCCTTCCACAAGGTGGCTTTATTGGACACCGGCGCGGCGTCGCTGCTCTTTGGCAGCACGGACCCCCGCGGCGAGACGCTGGAGATATCCGGCGAGCCCTTCACCGTGATAGGCGTGGTGGACCGTGCCAAGTCCTCGGACTTCGCCATCGAGACGTACCGGGATTACAGCATGTATGCCGACACCGCCGGCGGCCGCATCTTCATCCCCCTGGCGGACTGGCCCCTGGTGTTCCGGTTCGACGAGCCCCAATGCGCGGTCCTGAAGGCCGCCAGCACGGACGACATGACCCGCATCGGCCAGCAGGCGGAGGACCTTCTCACCAAGAGCCAGATAACCGATACGTCCGGCTCCTTCGCCTATAAGAGCGACGATCTGATGAAGCAGGCGGCGGACATCCAGAAGCTTTCCAACGCCACCAACAACCAGCTTCTCTGGATCGCGGGCATCTCCCTGTTGGTAGGCGGCATCGGCGTGATGAACATCATGCTGGTGACGGTCACGGAGCGCACCCGTGAGATCGGCCTCAAAAAGGCCATCGGCGCGCGCAAGCGCCGCATTTTGTGGCAGTTTTTAACGGAGGCCGCGGCGCTTACCAGCATCGGCGGCATCTTAGGCGTGGCGGCCGGCGTAGGCCTGAGCCGGTTCATCGCCTCGGCCATGGGTACCCCAACGGCGGTGAGCTATCCGGCCATTGCCGTGGCGGTGCTGTTCTCCATGCTGATCGGCGTGATCTTCGGCATGATCCCCGCGGTGAAGGCGTCCAACCTGAACCCCATCGACGCCCTCCGCCGGGAGTAAAGGAAAGTCAAAACCTCCGGCGAAGCCGGAGGCTTGAATAGGCCCTAGAAGGGCCTGGGACCGACAGGCGTCTCAAGACGCATCGAAATTTTGCCTCTTGCATCGCTTGCCCTGCAGCCCGTAAACGGGCGATCCCTTTTCTCGTTAGTGCTCTCGTTGTTTAAGTTTTTTACTTGTAGCTCGCTTCGCTCGATGCTTGCAGCTAAAGCTTTTTGCGAGACGCCTCCACTGGCAAAGCCAGTGGTTTCCGAAATCAATAACAAGAAACGCCTCCCTCACCTTGCGCCGCCCCAGAAAAAACGGACAGTAGACAAAAGGCCCCCTGTTGTAGGATAATGACCACGACAGGGGGTATTGTTATGGGTAAACGGAAGTATACGCATGTAGATGAATACGAGCCGGTGATCCTGCAAATGCGGGAGGAAGGAAAAACACGCCGGGAGATAGCAGAACACCTGGGACTGACAATGAAGCAGATCAAAGGCTGGATCAACCGCTATAACCGAAGACAACGAAGACTGGCCTCGGGGATACCGCCTAAACCAAAAGGCTGTCCAAGACAACGGCCGCTGAGCAGCGAGGACGAATACAAGAAAGAGCTCGCCCAGCTGCAGATGGAAAACCAGCTGCTGCGGGATTTTCTGCAATTCACAGAAAGACTAACTATTAAAAGTCAAGCATGAATTGAGGTAATCGTGCAAAGGCGTGCAGAACCGCAAGATGGCACATATTGTTGGGAATGGTGAACACGTCCGCCAGGACTTCACCCTCCGAGGACAGGATGAAGCAGGGAGCTCTTCTTTTCCCTGTCCACTTTTCCTGGGGCAGTACAGATGAGCGCGCTTCGTAAGACAGTATGACCCCGGAAAAACAAACATCTGGCAGCTGCCATACGGAATTGGAATTGAACAACAGACAGCGGATGGTGCGAAAACGCGCCCTCCGCTGTCTGTTTTGAATTGCTTAAAAACCTTGAAGTATGTCACGCAATGAATCCCGGTTTTCGAGGGGTGCCGTATAGTTGCCTTACCCCCCTGACTTTGGCGTCCTGGTGGAGATTTTCAACGGATGCTGGGAAATGTACGCAGCCATGCCAGCAATCCTGAAGGATGCGATAGAAGAGGCCTATATTAGCAAGGGCTGGGATCTGCTAAATTCGAGATATATGGGCGAGGGCGAGCCTGTTTATCCGACCTTTATGGATGTTCTGCAAGAACTTCCAAAAATAATAAATAGTTCAGATTATTCAGCGGATACCAAGCGCAATTGTTTCTGAGCCTGAGCAAAGCATCCACATCTCCTATGACTTTGTGGGCATCATTCCTATCTATGAACTGATGCAAGAGGAAATGGCATGACCGTGTTAGCCATGCCATTCCCAAAAAATGATATTGTACTGTCTTATGAGAGCGCCTCGAACGAGCGGTCCTTTTCTTTGTGGGTCGATGACATAAACGTTCTTCCTTATTGAAAGCCTCCCCTGTGCAAGGGGAGGTGGCAGCGCGAAGCACTGACGGAAGGGTTGTCTGTTAACGGAGGTTACAACCCCCCAGTCACGCATACACATGACACCCCCTTGCACAGGGGGCCGTTTCGTGGGAAGGATTTCGAGGATTCGGGCGTCCGGCAGGCCGGGCACCGTCATCGGTCGAAATCCTTCCCCCTTCTCCCCGCGCGACAGGCGTGCCGCGCGGGGATATCGAACAATAAGGAAGAGGATTTAAATTGTCTCTCCTTCCGACGCGGCGCCAGCCGCGCCACCTCCCTCGTCAGAGGGGGGCGTTCAGTCAAAACCTCCGGCGAAGCCGGAGGCTTGAATAGGCCCTAGAAGGGCCTGGGACCGACAGGCGTCTCAAGACGCATCGAAATTTTGCCTCTTGCATCGCTTGCCCTGCAGCCCGTAAACGGGCGATCCCTTTTCTCGTTAGTGCTCTCGTTGTTTAAGTTTTTTACTTGTAGCTCGCTTCGCTCGATGCTTGCAGCTAAAGCTTTTTGCGAGACGCCTCCACTGGCATAGCCAGTGGTTTCCGAAACCAATAAGGATGCCCCCTCGCGAGAGGGGGCATTTAATCATGTACTGCTCAGTAGAACGTGGCGACGGGCTGGGCGGGGGGTTGGGAGGGTTCTAAATGCAGGACGTTCAGGACCGGGCCCTTTTTGCCGTAGCCGCGGTGCCACTTGAGCTCGACTTTTGCCGTTACCGTGAGCCACGCACCCTTGGACAGCGACGGGGCGTCCGGCCAGCGGCAGATCAGGCCCGTGAACTGGATGTCGTTGGCGCAGCAGGTCATGAGCTGGCGGCCGAAGACAAAGTCGTCCTTGGGAAGCCGCGGGCTCTTGGCCACCATGGCCTTGTAGCGCAGAGTCTTGCCGTCGTATTTGGAGAAGTCCTCGGAAAGGTCCGCGTAAAACAGGGCGTAGTCCTCGTCGGCGATCTCCACCACGGGGGCGTTCAGGTCGAAGGGCAGTGGGTCCTCGATCTCGTCGTAGGTCACCTGGCCGTCCGCGGCCTCGTAGGCGATGTCGCACCGGCGGTTCGCCGCACGGACGATCTTGTGAAACTCCAGCTGGTCCATGTCCGGCCGCCAGCGGTTGAAGACCACCAGCTCGCAGCTTTTCAGCTTGTCGTAGACGAGCTGGCGCATGTTGGCGTTGTAGGTGAGGAAGGTGGTCGCGTCGCAGAACATGAACTCCTGCGCCACCACCCATGCCTCGGGCAGACGCTGGTAGAGGTCGTCCAGCAGCCACATGCCGTTGTACTCGATCAGGACCCGCTCCGCGCGGGTTTCCCGCAGGGCGCCGGACATGAACGCGGCGGTTAGGTCGTCGGGGCTTTCCACCTCCCGGATGAAGACGTTGGGGCCGCAAAAGGCCTCGGGGTCGTATTCCTCCACGCCTTCCTCGCACAGCAGCAGCAACGTCCGCTCTCCCTGGTTGAAGCGGGGATCAGCCAGCGTTTCCTGGATGAATTTCGTCTTGCCGGCCTCCAAAAAGCCGGTGAAGAGGTAGACGGGTATCTGGTTCACAGGCCGAACAGCTCCTTCACCGCATCCTCGTGGAGGTTCGAGCCAATCACGCAGACGCGACCAGCCACGTTGGCCGCGCCGGCGCGAATGTCCTTCTCGCCGGGGGTGTAGTCAAAGTGGACCCAGGTGCCGTCAGGCGCGGGGACGTAGCCCTTGGCGCGGACCACAAAGCCGTACTTGTCCGCGTCGGCCAGAGCGTCCAGGATGGCGTCAATGTCCGCGGGGGCGTACTTCTTCGACGTCTCTGCTCCCCAGCTCTGGAAGACCTCGTCCGCGTCGTGGCCGTGGTGATGGTGATGATGGTGGTGATGATGGTGCTCGTCGTGGTCGTGGTCGTGGTCGTCGTGGTCGTGGTGATGATGGTGGTGGCACTCGCAGTCGGGGTCGTCGCACTCGTCGTCATCGTCGCCCTCTTCCGCTTCCTCGCGGGCGTGCTCTTCCAATAGGGCCGCCAGGTCGGCGGTGATGGAGCTGCGGCGGTCGATGGCGTCCAATATCTGCGCGCCGGTGAGCGCGTCCCAGGGCGTGGAGACGATCACCGCGTCGGGGTTTTTCTCCCGCAAAAGCGCCTCCGCCTGGGCGATTTTCTCCGGAGAGAGGCTGCCCGTGCGGCTCAGGACGATGCAGTTGGCGGATTGGACCTGGTTGTCGAAAAACTCGCCGAAGTTCTTCATGTACATCTTCGCCTTGGCCGCGTCCACCACCGTGGTCAGGCCGCCAAGGACGAACTGGTCGCCGGCGGACTGGACCGCCGCAACGATCTCGGACAGCTTGCCCACGCCGGAGGGCTCGATGAGGATGCGGTCGGGGGCGTACTGCTCCGCCACCATGCGCAGAGCTTCGCGGAAGTCGCCGGTCAGGCTGCAACAGATGCAGCCGGATTCCAGCTCGTTCACGATGATGCCGGCGTCCTGCAAAAAGCCGCCGTCGATGCCGATCTCGCCAAATTCGTTCTCGATCAGCACCAGCTTCTGGCCAGCGTAGCCGTTAGCCAGGAGCTTCTTGATGAGGGTCGTCTTCCCGGCGCCAAGAAAACCGGAAAAAATGTCGATGCGTGTCATGTATATCGCCTTTCTGAAAGTGAAAAATAAAATGCTGTTCACACAAAATGGGGACCGTGGGAGTATGATCGTATCCCAATTGATTATTATAACATATTTTTCCCATAATGAAAAGGAAAACGCGCCGACTGGACATATCAGCGATTTGCCTATGGCATATTCGACAGTGTTATGGTATACTGACGCGTATGTGGAAAAGCATTTGCGGAGGAAGGTTTATGAAACGTTCCCGGTTTATTATATTGGCGCTGGCTATGTGCGGCACGCTGGCGTGCGTGTGCGCCGCGTGCCATAAGAGCGCGTCGGATGTGGCGCCGCACGTGAGCGAGTCCATGGAGTTTCAGCCCACGGATACGTCCGGCACGGCCGTGCCCGTGACGGCGGGGCTGCTGCGAGGGGACTATGCCCGGTATATGGACGCGCAGGACGGCGCGTTTCATCCCGACGAGGCGGTGACCCGCGGCCAGATGGCGCAGATCGTGTGCCGGCTGCTGGACGAGGAAGAAGCGGCGGGAGCGACAGGCAGCGCGGCGGCGTTCACGGACCTGCCGGTGGGCAGTCCCCTCCAGGCCGACGTGGAAAAGCTGGCGGCGCTGGGCGTGCTGGGCGGATACGGCGACGGGACCTTCCGGCCGGACGAGCCTGTCACACGGGGCGAGGCCGTGGCGATGCTGTGCCGTCTGGCCCACAAGGACGAGGTGGCGGCCCTGGCGTTCGACGACGTGGGCGCGGACCACTGGGCTATGGGCAGCGTGGCGGCGGCCATGACCAGCGGCTGGCTCAGCGGATACCAGGACGGGGATTTCTATCCCGACGCGCCGCTTAAGCGGGCGGAGGCGGTGGTGCTTTTAAACCGGGCCAGAGGGTGGACACCCAATAAGGCGGCCATCGACCTGGCCTGCGAGACGTCCCCCTACCAGGACGTGAGCCAGGGCATGTGGGCCTATTACGACATCGTGGACGCGTCCTATACAAACGAGCTGCTGAGCTATATCATGGACGGCGACGCGAACGCAGAGCCGGGTCTGCTCCTGCTGGGAGAGCACCTGTGCCACGTCAACGCCGAACACAGGCTGGACTATTTTGAAAAGGGCTTCCATACCTTCCAGGACGGTCTGGACACGGACGGCATCTATTACGCGCCGGAGGACGGGTATTTCCTCCAGCGGTTCCGGCCCGGCCTGCAGGAGGTGGACGGGTCGCTGTTCTATGTGCCCAGGGAGGACGGCCCCTTTGCCACGCACTATGAGCTGGGCTATCTCTACTTCGGCGATAACGGCCGGTATACCACCGGCGACGCGGAGGTGGACGGCTATGTGGACGCCATCCTGGCGGACATCATCCAGGGACAGACCTCCAATCTGCTCAATGAGGACAAGCTACGCGAGGCGTATAATGTGCTGCTGTTCGGCGATTACGACTACATGACCCGGCCTGTGGGCTGGATACGCGGGTCCGTGGGCTGGTCGCTGGAGTGCGCCAAGACCATGTATGAGACGAAGCGCGGGTCCTGCTACTTCTGGGCGGCGGCATTCCTGTACCTGGCCAGGCGGCTGGGCTTCCAGGCCTATCCGGTCTGCGGCGGCGTCAACGAGAACAACGCCCTGCACGCCTGGGTCATGATCGACCACGGCGATATCGACGACAACGACGTCAATACCGAGGAGAGCAAAAACGAGGCCACGCGCATAATTGACCCGGACGAGTATATCTATGACATAGAGCTGGATTGGGCTTACAGGACGGGCGCGCACGGCCGGGTGCCGATCCGGCCGGGCCGGGACCTGTTCAAACAGACCCGGGGACAGTCGGTGTGCATCTATATCTTCCCCGGCGATACATGGACCGAGCCGCCTATGGACGATACTGACGCCCTGGGCAATCAGGCGGGTAATAACAACGACGGTACCGGCCCCGATGCCGTGATCGGCGATGATATGGTGGAGGGCGTGGACTATACCGTCTCCTATAACAACAACGGCGACGGGACCATCACGGTCACCATCACCTACCTGACCGGGGCCAGCGCGGGCACGTCCACCAGCTATACCATCGCGGACCCGGACTACGACCCCAATAACCCGCAGCCCACCACGGACCCGACGACGCCTACTACGGACCCGACCGTGCCCACTACGGACCCGACGGCACCTACTACGGACCCGACCGTGCCCACCACGGATCCGACGACGCCTACCACGGACCCGACCGTGCCTACCACGGACCCGAATGGCGGAACGGTCACGGACCCGAACGCGGGAGTTGTCACGGACCCCAACGCGGGAACTGTGCCGGACCCGAACGCGGGAGTTGTGCCGGACCCGAATGCGGGAACGGGCACGGACCCGAACGCGGGGACTGTGCCGGACCCGAACGCGGGAACGGGCACGATCGCGGACGCGGGGACCGATGGGTCTGCGGGCGCTGGCGAGGGGCAGCCGTCCACGGCGGACGTGGCGGAGCCGTCCGTCAACGAGTGAAAAATCGACCGTCCCCGGAGGGCTTGCCTTCCGGGGATGACTGGCAGCCCGGAAGGGCGGAAAGGAACAGGATATGGAAAAAGACGCACGGATCGTCTCCTGGATGCAGGCTCACCAGGGAGAGCTGATTGAGGACCTGAAGACTCTGTGCCGGGTGCCCAGCGTGGGCGGACCGGCGGAGCCCGGCGCGCCCTATGGCAGACAGGCTCGGAAGGCGCTGGACACGGCGATGGAGCTGTGCGCGGAGTACGGCCTGACGGTGACCGACCACGCCGGCCGGGTGATGACGGCGGACATGGGCCCGGTCACGCCTACGCTGGACATACTGGCTCACCTGGACGTGGTGGGTCCTGGCGACGGCTGGGACACGGACCCTTTCGAGCCTGTGGAGAAGACGGACGGGTACATATACGGCCGGGGCGTGGCGGACGACAAGGGCGGCGCTGTGGCGGCGCTGTACGCCATGCGGTGCGTCAGGGAGCTGGGTATGCCCCTGCGGGGCCGGTGTCGGCTCATTTTGGGCACGGACGAGGAAAACGGCTCCGGCGATGTGGCTTATTATTACGAGCGGGTAAAGCCAGCGCCCATGACCTTTACGCCGGACTCCAATTTCCCCGTGTGCAACGCGGAGAAGGGCTTTTACCGCCTGCGGTTCAAAAAGTCCTGGGCTCCTGAGACGGCCCTGCCGCGGGTGGCGGAGCTGCACGGAGGGTTCCGGGTGAACGTGGTGCCGGGGGTGGCCTTCGCTGTGGTCGCGGGCATGGATGCGGCGGCGCTGCTGGCACAAGCCGAGCCTCTGGCGGCGGCGCTGGGGGCAACGGTCCGGACGGAGACGGTCCAGGGCGGCGTGAGGCTCACGCTGACGGCCAGGGGCTGCCACGCGGCGGAGCCGGAGACCGGCAATAACGCCAACACGGCGCTGATACGGGTGCTGTGCGGCCTGACCCTGGCGGACTGCGCTTCGACGCAGGCGATCCACGCGCTGGACGCGCTGCTGCCCCACGGGGACTATTACGGCAAGGCCCTGGGCATCGCCCAGCAAGACGCCGTGACCGGGCCGCTCACCTGCTCCTTCACCCAGATCGATATCGCGGATGGGGAGCTTTTCGGTCTGTGCGACTGCCGGGTGCCGGTGTGCGCCAACAACGACAATTGCAAAGCCGTAGCGGACAGGACCATGGGCGCGCAGGGCTTTGACGCCGATGGGAGCATGGTGCCGCCCCACTACACCCCGGCGGAGGGCGAGTTCATCCAGACCCTGAACCGGTGCTATGAGACATACTCCGGCCGGGAGGGCGGCTGCTACTCCATGGGCGGCGGGACCTATGTGCACGATGTGCCCGGCGGCGTGGCCTTCGGCGTGGTCATGCCCGGCGAGGACGTGCATATGCACGGGGCCAACGAGCGCATCAAGGTGAAGGATCTGGTCACCGCGGCAGAGATATTTGCCCAGGCCGTGGCCGACCTGTGCACGGGAGAATAAAAGCGTGTTTCGGGGCGTATTCAACCCGCTGAACGGCTTCTGGCGTGGCTTTGCCCGCGTGTGCGACGTGGTGGGCCTGAGTGTGTGCTGGGTCGTGTGCTCGCTGCCTGTGGTCACCGTGGGCGCGGCCACCACGGCGCTGTACGACGCGGTGTTCCACGGGGTCCGCAAGGGAGAGCTGGGGGATTACGCCCGCTTTTTCCGCACGTTCCGGGACAGCTTCAAGCCCGCCACGCTGGCCACGGTCCCGGCGCTGGTGCTGGGGGCGGCGCTCTTCTATTTCTGGTACGTGGCCTTTGTGATGGCCTCCGGCGGAAGCCGGGCGGCGGTCATATGGCTGTACGCCTGCCGGATACTGCTGCTGGCACCGCTGGCGGTGTGGCTGTTCGCCATGTTCACCCTGAGTCGGTTCACCTTCGGCCCCTGGGAGCTTCTCAAGACGGCGGCCAAACTGGCCCTGGGTCACCTGCCCTCGGCGGTAATAGTCGCGCTGCTGACGGAGGAGCTGGCGGTATTCACCTATCAGAAGGTGTTTTTGCCGGCGTTTTTTACGCCCGGACTGGCGGCGCTGCTGTGCTCGCTGTTCATGGAGCGTATTTTTGCCCCCTATCTGCCAAAGGACCAGTCGGAGGATGGGGACGAAACAGTAACTACGGATAACAATACATAAAAGGAGAAAGGTTATGGAAAACAAGGTAAAGAGGATCGGCGTGCTGACCAGCGGCGGCGACGCGCCGGGCATGAACGCGGCGGTGCGGGCCGTGGTGCGCACGGCGCTGGGCCAGGGCATCGAGTGCGTGGGCATTCGCCGGGGCTGGAACGGCCTGGTGTTCAGCGACTTCGTGCGTCTGGACTCCAACGCGGTGAGCCACATTCTGGCCCAGGGCGGCACCATATTGTACACCGCTCGGAGCGAGGAATTTCTCTCCCCGGAGGGCCGGGACAAGGCCGTGGCCACGTGCCGGCTGCTGGGTCTGGACGCGGTGATCGCCATCGGCGGTGACGGGACGTTCCGCGGCGCGCTGGAGCTGTCCCGTCTGGGGGTCGACGTGGTGGGCATCCCCGCCACCATCGACAACGACGTGGGCTGCTCCTATTACACTCTGGGCTTCGACACCGCCTGCAACACCGCCATCGAGTGCATCGACAAGCTGCGGGACACCATGCAGAGCCACGAGCGCTGCTCGGTGGTGGAGGTCATGGGCCGCCACGCCGGATACCTGGCCCTGTACGTGGGCCTGGCGGTGGGCGCCACCGCCGTGCTCATCCCGGAGCGGCCGGTGGACTTCGACCAGGACGTGGTGGAGCGCATCCGCCAGTCCCGCATGATGGGCAACACCCACTTCATGATCGTGGTGGCCGAGGGCGCCGGCAGCGCCAACGAGATCGGCCAGCGTATCCATGAGGAGCTGGGCATGGACCCGCGGGTCACGGTTCTGGGCCACATCCAGCGGGGCGGGTCCCCCACGGCACGGGATAGGGAGATGGCAGCCCGCATGGGCTACAAGGCTGTCATGAGCCTGGTCCAGGGGGAGGGCAACTGCATCGTCTGCACCCACGACGGTCACCTGGTCACCAAGCCCATCGAACAGGCTTTGGCCGAGAAAAAGCACCTGCCCATGGACCGCTACGAGGTCCTGGAGGCTATGCACGCGAAGAATATGTAAGAACAGCGTAAACTGCGTAAAATGCACCCAGCGCACCGCAACGCGGTGTGCTGGGTGTTTTGGTGTGTCAAAGAATGAGTAAGGTAAGTCACGCAAGGGGGGAGCTCAAGGGGCGAAAGGAGACGCTGCGGGCTATCCGGGGTTTGTCGCTTGCGGTGAAGGCCGACCTAACCAACGAGCGGCGTCGCGCATGCGACGCCGCTCCGGTTCGTTCCGTTGTTTATATTGGTCTTTACGCGAGGGTGTCCAGCAGCTCATGGAGCAGGGCGCAAAGCTGGCGGACCTTTTCCGGTTCCATTTTGACGCAGGCGGCCAGCTTCTCGGGGATGTCTACCGCCTGGTCCCGCAGAGCCTCGCCTTTCTTCGTCAGGGAGACGATCAGGTTCCGCTCGTCCTCTTTGGAGCGGATACGGGTCACCAGCCCCTTTTCCTCCAGCTTCTTGAAAAGCGGCGTCAACGTCCCCGAATCCAAGTGCAGATACTCCCCGGCGGCCTTCACCGTCAGGCTCCTGTGCTCCCACATGACCATCATGGTCACATACTGGGTGTAGGTCAGGTCCAGCGCGTTCAGATAAGGGGTATAGCGCTTCACCACCTCCCGGGAGCAGGCGTAAAGCGGAAAGCAGAGCTGGTTGTCGAGCTTCAGATGGTCGTATTTTCCGGTAGGCATGGAGCCATCACCTCTTCGACTGTATTACCTGTATAATAGCATGTTTCGGCGTCTTTTGCAAATGCCGCGGGCACGTTGGGCCGCCATTTGGCCGGGTCGCTTTTGTGCAAATCGCCGAAGCCTCTGCACGCGCAAAAGCTCGCTTTTATCCCGTTTTCGCGGTTTATCCATTAGCATTTCTACTGTCTATTTTTGGCGAAATTCACTAAAACTCTACAATTAAATTGTACGTTTTCTCTCGCCTGTACCACATCGCGCCAGGGGCTGTTGCTTTTGCCGGGCGGGTATGATATGCTCATGCCGACAGAGTAGGGACGGCCGCGTGACGCCGGGTTTATCCGGCGGCCAGTGCCGGGGGAACGGGAAGTTGTCCTCCGGACGAAACGGCGGCACCAAAATTTTTGCCTTGGCGCCTATGCCTGCGGTGGCCGTGCCCGCATTCCGCTGGAGGTAACTGAATATGAAAAAACCATCCCTGCGCAGCATCTGCCACCTGGCCATCCTGGTGGCGCTGGAAGTGGTGCTGAACCGCTTCCTGTCCATCCAAACGCTGTTTTTGAAGATCGGGCTGTCCTTCGTGCCCGTGGTCATGGGCGGCATGCTCTACGGCCCCGCCGGGGGAGCCGTCGTGGGCGGCCTGGGGGACATGATCGGGGCGCTGCTGTTCCCCTTCGGCCCGTACCACCCCGGGTTCAGCGTCTGCGGCGCGGTCATGGGCGCGGCCTACGGCTTATTTATGTATGTGCCCTCCCGCCGGTTCGACAACCGGGAAAAGCTGGCGTTGTGGCCCAACGTGATCGTGCCGGTGGCGTTCAACTGCGCGGTGATCGGGCTGTTCGCCAACACCCTGTGGGTGTCCCAGTTATACGGCAGCAGGACCTATTGGGGATGGTTCGTCTACCGGGTGCCGGACGAGATCGGCATGGCCGTGGTGAAGACCGTTATCATCCCGTTCCTGGCACCCCTGGCCCGGCGGCTGTATAAGCTGGGGTACGTGAAAAACGACAGGTAAGGAGTATTGCGGCTATGCGCGTTATGGCCATCGATTACGGCGACGCCAGGACCGGCGTCGCCGTGTCCGACCCGACGGGTCTGATCGCGGGGGAGTGTTTCCGCATTGCCCAGTGGGACGCCGAAGTCCTGGCGGACCAGATCGTCCGGGCCGCTAAGGACCGGGACGTGGGCACGCTGGTGCTGGGGCTTCCCAGGAATATGGACGGCACCGAGGGACCCCGCGCGGCCAAGGCGCGGGCGTTCAAAACCCTGCTGGAAGAGCGGGGCATGGACGTTGTCCTCTGGGACGAGCGGCGCACCACCGTGGACGCTCACCGCATTTTGCGGGAAAACGGCAAGCGGGAGAAAAAGCACCGGGATACCGTGGACGCCGTGGCGGCGGCGCTGATATTGGAGGGGTATCTGGGCTCTTTAAGTTGACGGAAAAGCGATTTTGTGTTACAATTGCAACTTGATTTCACGTGAGAAAGCAAGAGGTGGTTCTTCCAAATGGATGATGGCAGTTGGCTGTCTATCCTGTTTTTAGTCCTTCTCGTGGGCATGGCTGTTTACTTCGCCGTGGCGGAGACGGCCTTTGCCTCTGTGTCCAGAAACCGGGTCAAGGTCCGCCAGGAAAAGGGCGACCATAGGGCCAAAAAGGCCATGTGGGTGCTGGATAATTTTGACAGGGCCATCACGACCATCCTGATCGGCACCAATATAGCCCACCTGGCCGCCGCGGCGGTGGTCACGGTGTTTGTCACTCACCACTGGGGCATGGGCGCGGTGGTCTGGGGCACGGTGGCCACGACCCTGGTCCTGTTCTTTCTGGGGGAGATGCTCCCCAAAAGTATAGCCAAAAAATACAGCGAGCGGTTCAGTCTTGGTACCGCCGGTTCGCTGTGCTTTTTTATGCGCTTTTTTGCCCCCGTCTCGGCGGTGCTCACCGCCATCGGCCAGGCGGCCGCCAAGCTATCCAAGGGCGAGGGCGAGGTATCCGTGACGGAGGACGAGCTGTATGACCTCATCGAGGACATGACCGACGCGGGAAGCCTGGACGAGGAACAGGGCGATCTGGTCCAGTCCGCGCTGGAATTTGCCGGCATCACCGTGGAGCACGTTCTCACCGCGCGGGTGGATATGGCCGCGGTGGACGTTGCCTGGCCGGCGGAGAGGATCGTTGCCTTCATCCGCTCCCAGCGGCACACCCGCCTGCCCGTCTATGAGGGGGATACGGACCACATCATCGGTATTTTGCAGATACGCAAGTACATCAAGGCCTGGCTGGCACAGGGGGACGGCGTGGACCTGCGGGGGCTTCTGGACGCGGCCTATTTCGTGCCCGCCACCGCCAACGTGGACGACCTGCTGCCGGAGCTGAGCCGCAACCGGCTCAATATGGCCGTGGTCACCGACGCCTGGGGCGGGACACTGGGTGTGGTGACCGTGGAGGACATACTGGAAGAGCTGGTGGGCGAGATTTGGGACGAGGAAGACGAGGTGGAGGAGTACTTCCGGCCCGTCGGCGGCGGCCGGTACGAGGCCGACGGCCGGCTGGACGTGGGGGAGCTGTTCGAGCGGCTGGACTGGAAGGACCCGGAGGACAATGAAGAGCTCATCCATAAGCCCCTGGCCGAGTGGACGCTGGAGCACTTCGACCTGATGCCCGCTCAGCGGGATACGTTCACATACCACGATCTGGAGTTCACCGTCTCCGACGTGTACCGCCACCGGATACGCAAGCTGACGGTCCGGCGTCTGCCTCAGGCGAATGAGACAGAGCGGGAAGGGGGCGAGGGGAAATGACGGCCTATATCCTGGCGCTGCTGGTGTGTCTGGCCCTGTCGGCGTTCTTCTCCGCCTCGGAGATGGCCCTGTCCTCCGCCAACAGGCTGCGGCTGGAGGGTCTGGCCGGGGACGGCAACAGCTCCGCCAAAGCGGCACTGTCCCTGCTGGACGACTTTGACCGTGCCCTGGGGGCCATTTTGATCGGCAACAACCTGGTGAACGTGGCGTCCAGCTCCATAAGCTCCGTGATAGCCATCGGCGTGGCCGTAAAGACCGGCGTGGCGGAGGGGCTGGCGTCCACGGCGGCCACGGTGGTCGTGACCGTGCTGGTCATCATATTCGGCGAGACCATGCCCAAAATACTGGCCAAGAAAAACGCCAACCGGCTGACATTGGCCGTGGCGGGACCCATCCGGGCGCTGGCGCTGGCGCTGTCGCCGCTGGTGTGGTGCGCGGTGCGCCTTACCCGGCTTATCACAAAACCCTTCAAGGGCGAGCGGCCGGAGGACGTGCAGGAGGCGGCGGTGGAGGAGCTGCAATCCATCATCGAGACGGCGCAGGACGAGGACGTGCTGGACGACGACCGGGGGGAGCTGCTGCAGGCCGCGCTGGACTTCGGCGACGTGTCCGCCAGCCAGGCCATGACATCCAGGGTGGACATGATGGCCCTGGACGTGGAGGATAGTTTGGAGGATATTTTAAAGCAGGTGGAGGACTCCCCCTACTCCCGGCTGCCGGTCTATGAGGGGGACACGGACAACATCATCGGCGTGCTGCACTTAAATAGCCTCTACCGGGCTCTTTTGGAGGGCGGGGACGTGGACATCCGGAGCCTTCTCACCGCGCCATGCTTCGTGTACAAGACCGTGAAGCTGCCGAACCTGTTGGAGGAGCTGCGCCGCCGTCAGACACACCTGGCCGTGGTCACGGACGAGTACGGCGGCACCGCCGGGGTCATCACCATGGAGGACGTGCTGGAATATCTGGTGGGCGACATCTGGGACGAGACGGACCGGGTGGAGGAACAGGAGATCGTAAAGACCAGCGAGGATAGCTGGGAGCTGGACGGGGACCTGCCCATCGAGGACTTTCTGGAGCTGGTGGGCCTGGACGAGGACGGCTTCGACTTCGACAGCGAGACCGTGGGCGGCTGGGTCATGGAACTGAACGAGGGCTATGCGCCGCCGGGGTGTGACTTGGAATACGGGGACCTGGCCATCACGGTCCTGGAGGCCGACGGCAAGCGGGTGGAAAAGGTCCGCGCCGTGCGCAGGAGCAAGGAAGAGGAATAAATCGTTATCTGCGACTGGTAACAACCCCTCCGAGCGCCGCAAAGCGGCGCCCACCTCCCCTTACACAGGGGAGGCGTTCGATATGGTGCGCCTGCGGCGCGATTTAAATGTTCTCTCCCCCAGTCAGCGCGAGGCACTGACAGCCCCCTCGTCAGAGGGGGCGTCATAAGACAGTACAATGTTGATTTTTTGAATGGCGTGGCGTTTTGTCACGCCATTTCCTCTTGCATAAGCTCTTGGATAGGGATGAACCCCACAAAATCATAGGAAATGTGGATGCTCTGTCGGCGCTTGCCGCTGCTATCGTCCGGGGCTTCTATGTAGATGGCTTTCACCAACTCATGCAGTGCGTAGGGCGTCAGTTCTTCCAGCCCAACATATTTGTGCGCCTAGGCTATGAAGCGTTCCATATCGTCGGCTTTTTGCTCCTGCCGGTCCATCTCTTTTGTGAGCGTTTCCACTTCCTGTTTGAGCTGCGCCTGTTCGTCCTCGTAGGACTTGCTCATAGCGGAAAAACGCTCGTCGGAGATCGTCCCGTTCACCCGGTCCTCGTACAGCCGCATGAAGATGCGGTCCAGTTCGTTTAAGCGCTTCTCCGCCTTGGCCAGCTTCTTTTTGCTTACCCGGATGGCCTCGTCGGACGCCAGCTTCAGCCTCTCGCCCATGACAGCCCGGAAATATGCCTCATGCGTGGTCACGTAAGAAATGGCCATCTGCATGTGGCGCAGCACCATGTCCTCCAAGACCACAGCCCGGATGTAATGCGCGGAACACTTGTCCTTGTGGTGCCGGTGGGTGGAGCAAACGAAAAAGTCCCGGCGCTTGTCAAACTTGACGCTGGTGCAGTAATACATCTTCGCCCCGCAGTCCGCGCAAAATGTCAGGCCGGAGAAGATGCTGCTCTTGCCGGTGCTTGTCCGGCGTTTTCTGCTGCTTCTTGTCCCAGATGGAGTTCGTGTAGGTCTTGAAGTTGACCGTGCAGCCGGTGTACTCGCGGCGCTCCAGGATGTGCTGGTGTCCCGTTTGTAGGGATAGGCGGTTTCCTTGCCTTGGTGGGCCGTGGGGTTGGGTACGCGCTCTTGCTCCAAAATGCTCCCGATCTGCGTCGGGCCGCGACCCTCCATGCAGAGGGCAAAGATACGCCGTACGACTTGCGCCGCGTCCTCGTCCACGATCCACTGTTTCGGATTTTCCGGGTCCTTGATGTAACCGTAGGGAGGATTGGCGGTCAGGTGTTCGCCGCGCTCACCTTTGGCTTTCATTACGGCGCGGATTTTTCGGCTGGTATCGCGGGCGAAGAACTCGTTGAACCAGTTTTTGATCCCGGCGAAGTCGTTGTCCACGCTGTTTGGGTCGATGGTGTCGTAGTTGTCGTTGATGGCGATGTACCGCACCCCATGCTGGGCGAAAACAAAGTTATGAAGATTTACAAAATAAGAGCAACAGGGTAAAGAAAAGAGGTGACTCACGGGAAGAAAGCTTCTAAAATGGTGTATGCAGACAAGAAGGACACATGCTTCAACGCCTTGGAAACGTCACCGTGAGCGGCGAACTCCCGTCCACGGTCCGGCGTCACTGTCTTGGCCTTTTTACAGGCAGCGAAGACAGAAGCTCCGTCATTTTGCCGCAGACAACTTTAGCGGTGGCGTCTGGCACTTTCGCTGTCAGCAGGAAACGGGATTTCCTGTCCGTCAACGTCAAAAGACGGCTGCCGCC
>CANQQB010000033.1 GCA_947625845.1 uncultured Oscillospiraceae bacterium | reverse complement strand
TCGGCGCAGCAGCGGACGGTGAACTGGTAGGTGACGCCGTTTTTCAGCGCGGCGGCCTTGCGTGTGTATGTGGTGGCCGTGGTGGTGCCGATCCTGTGCCAGGGACCGCCGTTTTCCCTGTAATAGACTATGTACCGGGGCGAACCGGCTACCTGATTCCAGGTCACGTGGATGCCGTTGGAGGTTTTCGCGACCGTCACCGTGGGGGCCGCGAGCTGGATGGTGTACCGGAGGGAATTGCTGGCCGCGTAACCGCTGAGCAGCGTGGCCTTATCATCGGCGCAGCAGCGGACGGTGAACTGGTAGGTGACGCCGTTTTTCAGCGCGGCGGCCTTGCGTGTGTATGTGGTGGCGGTGGTGGTGCCGATCCCGTGCCAGTCGCCGCCGTCTGCCCGATAATAGACCATATACCGGGGCACGCCGGGTACCCGGTTCCAGGTGACATCGATGCCGCCGCTTGACCGGGCGATGATCACCCTGGGCGCGGGGATTGCCGTGGCCGTAGGCGTTGGCGCGGGCGTGGGCACGGCGGTGGGCGCCGGTGTAGGTACAGGAGCAGGTTTGGGCGTGGGCGAAGGCTCGGCTGTTGGCTTTGATGTGGGCACCGGCGAGGGTTCCGGTGAAGGCGTTACCGTTGGTTCCGGCGTTGCGGAGGGTTCCGGCGTTGCGGAGGGCTCAGGTGTTGCGGAGGGCTCAGGTGTTGTAGAGGGCTCAGGTGTTGTAGAGGGCTCAGGTGTTGTAGAGGGCTCAGGTGTTGCAGAGGGCTCAGGTGTTGCGGTGGGCTCAGGTGTCGCGGTAGGATCCGGTGTCGCGGTAGGATCCGGTGTTGCGGTTGGTTCCGGCGTCGCAGTTGGGTCTGGCGTCGCGGTGACAAGCGGTGTAAACACATAGGCATACTTCTCGGCATAGGTCTGCGCCGCAGAGCCCGCGCAGCCGTGGATGACCGTGGAGCCGGGCGTGCCCAGTGTGTCCTGGCCGCCGCATATCTGGCAGTCGGGGTTCGGGACGGTCACGCTGGTCAGGCTGTCGCACCCCAGAAACGCGCTGTCCCCAACGCTGATCACGCTGTCGGGCAGCACGAGTTCGGAAATGCCGCTGTGACAAAACGCCCATGCGCCGATCGACGTGACCCCCTCGCCGATGACGAGCTTTTTTATGAGCGCGCCAAACGGGCGCCACGGGGTATCATTTTTGCCCATGCCGTACGGCTCGTCGCCGGCATAGTCGGCCATAGGTCCTGTTCCGCCGACGGTCAGCGTCCCGTCCGGTTGGAACGACCAGGTAAGACCGTCGCCGCAGACGCCGCCGACGCCGGCGGAAGATACGCCCTGGGAGGAAAACGGTATGCCCTGGCCCTGGGCGTAATACTCCGCCAGCGAACCGGTCTTGCCGAAAACGGTCATGTCGGGATTGGGCAGCGCCATGTTCACGTTCTGGTCCCAATCGACCACGCCGATGGCGTACGGCCCGATATAGGACACGCTCTCCGGCACGGTGATTCGGGTGAGGCAGGGACAGCGAAAGAACGCGGAAGCGCCGACGGTCCGCACGCCCTCCTCCATGACGACGCTCTGCAGGTTTGCGCTGCTTTCAAAAGCGTGATTCCCGACGGTCGTGACCGTACCGGGGATCGTCACGGCGGTCAGGCGGCAGCCCTGGAACGCCCCGTCGGCGATGGTTTTCACGTCGGGAGCGATGGTATATTCAAGCGCGTCGCCGGGCAGATACAGGTACAGCGTCGACTTGTCCGGGCTGTACAGCGCACCGTCCTCAAAATAGTATTTTCCGCCGGCAACGGTCACGTCCTCCAGGGGACAGTCGTAAAAGGCGCCGCGGCCGATATACCGGAGCGAAGCCGGGAGATTGATGGCCGTCAGCGAGAAGCAGCCCTCAAACGCCCCCTCGCCGATGCTGACGACCGTGTCCGGCAATGATACCGCCGTCAGGCTCGTGCACGCGGTGAACATCTCGTCCGCAATGGCCGTGACACCCGTGGGAAAGGCTATGCTTTGCAGGCCCGTGCAGCCGTAAAAGACCGCGCGTCCCCATTCCTGTACCGTGGGAGGGAGCGTGACGTCCGTCAAATTCCAGCAAAAGGAAAACGCGCCCTCGCCGACCGACGTAACGGCTTCATGCAGCGGCAGTTCGGCAAGCGCCGTTCCGCTGAAGGTCTCCTTTTCGATGACTGTGACGCCCGCCGGGATATTCACTGTGTCCAGCGCGAAGCAATTGGAAAACGCGGCCTGACCGAGGCGCTCCAATGTGTCCGGCAGCGTGGCCCTTTGAAGCCGGTCGCAGTATGTAAAAGCGCCGGCGCCGATCTCTTTCACGCCCTGGGGAACGTCAACGGTTTCCAGGGCCGCGCAATAGGAGAATGCGTTTTCTCCGATCCGCTGTACGGACCCGGAGATCGTGACCGATGTGAGGCCGACGCACCAACTGAACGCCGCCGCGCCGATACCGGTGACGCCGTCGGCGATGCTGACGCTTTGGATAGAATCTATCCAGTCCAGCCAGGGCGGGAGAGGGTTTCCGTTGTCATAGTCCGCTTGGTAATCCTCCATATCCCCCTGCCCGGTCACGGTGAGCGCACCGGTATCCGCCTTGAAATCCCATTGCAGGCCGTCGCCGCACGTGCCGGTGGTGGGACAGGGGACGATCTCGACCGCCACCTCTCCGTTCCCGTCGGCGTCCCGGAGAAGGATCGTTCTCTTTGTGGGCACATTGTATAGCTCCGGGTCCTGAAGACGGACCTCGTCCGTGTCCTTTGCGGTAAAGCCGGGCTCGAACTGGCAGAAACAGGTGACCGGCTCTTCGGAAGACGACAGCGTGTCGCCGTCGTTATATCGCCTGCCCGGTATCCAGTCCGTGTAGTCATAAAGAGCAAATTTGTCGATTTCCCCCAGGAACCGGACGGTGAACGCGGTCTCGTCCGCCGACGCCGTTTCGGGCTCCTGCCAGGCAAGAGCCGGAATGCAAAAAGAAAACAGCGCCACCAGCGCCAGGAGCAGATATAGGCCGCGCTTTGCCATGGTGTGTTCTACCCTCTCTCTCTTTTATCTGTCCGCCGCTTTCATGCCGCCGGCCTTCCCGCGGAATAAAAAAGACGGCGCAGGGAGAGCCCCCGCGCCGCCGCTTATGAAATTTGTTCGATCCAGTGTTGGTCGTCCGGCTCGAAGACCACTTTCTCGTATGCCGCCACGTCCATGGGGACCCCGGTCCAGTCGGAGTGGACGTCCCCGTTCTGCTTGATGATCACATCGTACAAAATATCGTACGTCACCCCGTCCGGGCCCGTCTCGGTGATGGTGGAGTAGGGCAGGGTCTTGTGGTAGGTGATCTCCACGCCGTCGTACTCGAAATGGTACCCGTTGCGCATGCGGCAGCCGTCCAGACCCTTGTAGGTGAAATACTTCTTCAGGTCGTGCAGGATCTGGTCGTCGTCCTCGCGATAGAGGTTCTCCGGCGTAGTGTCGGTATAGTCGTACCGGAACTGGATGGACACGCCCCGGCCCTTCCAACGCTCCACGAACGCGGGCAGGTCCTGGCCCGGATAGTTCTTCCACAACACGCAGTTGACCCGCGCCGGTACTGACAGACGGCCGATGAGCTCGTCCGGCGATTCCTCCACATACTTGCGCATGTGGCGGGAGATGTTGACGCAGGTGATCTTGTCCCGGTTATGCGCAAAAAACGCCAGCACATCCTCCGGGCTCTGTCCCTCGAACACCGGCAGCGTCGTGTTGATGAACACCCGGTGGGTCTTGGGCACGCAGTCCAGCATGGTCTGCAAGCTCTCCAGGTCCGCCATGGGCTCGCCGCCGGTGAAGACGAAGTCGCACCGGGGGGTGATGGCGTCCATGCGCCGGATGCTGGCGCAGATCTTCTCCAGGCTGAAACCGGTCATGTCGGCATATTCCTGCTTGTTGATGCAGAACGGGCAGTGGTTCCGGCAGTCGTATGGCACGAAGACGGTCACCGTCGCGCCGCCCTCGCGGGTCTTGTACGGGTTGGGCATATCGTCTTTCCTCGGTGTACAGTATGATTTGACGAATCATTATAACATACCGGCGCGGAAAATAAAAGAGGAAAGCGTATTATTCCGAACTCAGCGCCTCCAGCGCCGCAAGGCGGGCCGCCACGGTGAAAAGCTGGATGGCCGCGGCCAGACTGGGCAGGTCCGGGAACGTGGGGGCAATGCGTATCACGCTGTCCTGGGGGTCGTGCCCATAGGGGAACGGGGCTCCCGCCGGGGTCAGCACCAGCCCCGCGTCCTTGCACAGGGCCACGCAGCGCGTCGCCGTGCCGGGCAGGCCCTCGTATGCCACGAAGTACCCGCCGCGGGGCCGGTTCCAGTGGCCGATGCCCAGCGGCGCGATCTCCTTGTCCAGGGTGTGCAGCACGCAGTCGAACTTGGGCTTGACCAGCGCCGCGTGCTTGCGCATGTGGGCCTTGAGCCCGTCCAGGTCCCGGAAAAACTTCACGTGCCGCAGTTGGTTTATCTTGTCGTAGCCGATGGTCTGCACGCCCATTTGCCGCAGCAGGAACTTGATGTTCCCCTCGCTGGCGGCCAATACGGCCAGACCCGCTCCGGAAAACGTGACCTTGCTGGTGGACGTGAACTCGTACACCATATCCTCCGAGCCAAACTCCCGGCAGGCGTCGAAGATGTTCAGAAGCTCATCGTCCTCTTCCTCGAAGCCGTGCACGGCGTAGGCGTTGTCCCAGAATATGCGGAAATCGTCCGCCGCCGGCTTCAGCGCCGCGAAGGCCCGGACCGTCTCGTCCGAGTAGGTGATGCCGGTGGGGTTGGAGTACTTGGGCACACACCAGATGCCCTTCACCAGCGGGTCGGACTCCACATATTGCCGCACCATGTCCATATCCGGGCCGGTGGGGAGCATGGGAACGTTGATCATCTCAATGCCGAACTCCTGGCATATGGCGAAGTGGCGGTCGTAGCCCGGTACCGGGCACAGGAATTTGACCTGTCCCTGTTTGCCCCAGGGCTGGGAGCCTTTGTACACCCCCAGCAGCAGCGCCCACACCACCGTGTCGTACATCAGGTTCAGGCTGGACTGACCGCCCATGATGATGTTCTTCTGCTCCAGGCCCAGCAGGTCCGCGAAAAGCTGCTTGCACTCGTCCACGCCGGCCAGCTCGCCGTAATTGCGCACGTCCGTGCCCTTGCGGGTCACGATGAGCCCCGCCGGGTCCTGGCCAAGAAGGCCCATGGACAGGTCTAGCTGCACCGGATTGGGCTTGCCCCGGCTCATGTCCAGCTTTCGGGGCATGGCCGCCAGCTCCTTGTACTCCGCGCGGACTGAAGCCAGCTCCAACCCCAGTTCTTCCTTGGTCATATCAGTATATCTTTTCATGGTCATAACCTTTCCTTATTAAAATGGCTCCCATACAGTATAAACATCCGGCGGCGGATTTGCAATCCAAAATTGCGGGGAATTTACACAAAAATCCCCCTGAGCGAGCGGCTCAGGGGGGTTGATTTTACAAAACTCAGTAATTCTCGGCGTGGACCTCGAAGTACGCCTGGGGATGGGCGCAGGTGGGGCAGATCTCCGGCGCGGCGGTGCCCACCACGATGTGGCCGCAGTTGCGGCACTCCCAGACCTTGACCTCGCTCTTGGCGAAGACCTGCGCGGCCTGGACGTTGTGCAGCAGCGCGCGATAGCGTTCCTCGTGGGTCTTCTCGATGGCGGCCACCAGCCGGAACTTTGCGGCCAGGGCGTGGAACCCTTCCTCGTCGGCGGTCTTGGCGAAGCCCTCGTACATGTCCGTCCACTCGTAGTTTTCCCCGTCGGCGGCGGCTGCCAGGTTCTGGGCGGTGTCGCCGATGCCCTCCAGCTCCTTGAACCAGAGCTTGGCGTGCTCCTTCTCGTTGTCGGCGGTCTTCAGGAACAGGGCCGCGATCTGCTCGAAGCCCTCCTTCTTGGCCTTGGAGGCGAAGTAGGTGTACTTATTGCGGGCCTGGCTCTCGCCGGCGAAGGCGGCTTCCAGGTTCTTCTCGGTCTGGGTACCTGCGTATTTGCTCATGGGTAATATCCTCCTTTGCATGTTATTATTGTATAGCAGATTTTAGCATACCCGCCCGGCGTTGTCAATTTGCGTCCTATCGAATAGTTACGCCCGTCAAGGCTTTCATCATCCCACGGCAGCCCTCGGACACGTCCCGCCACGTCGCCTCGAAGTCCCCCGTGTACCAGGGGTCGGCCACGTCGCCGGGCCTGTCGGTGTACTCCATCAGCATCCGCAGCTTTCCCGCCCGGTCGCCCCCGCATATCCGGCGCATGGCCCGCAGATTTTGCCCGTCCATGCCCACCAGCAGGTCAAATTCCTCATAATCCCGCCGGTTCATCTGTCTTGCCGTCTTGCCGGCGCAATTTATCCCGTGCTTTGCGAGCATCCGCCTTGCCGGGGGATAGACCGGGTTGCCGATCTCCTCCGCGCTTGTGGCGGCCGAGGCGATGAAAAACTCCCCGGACATGTCCAGCCGCGCCGCCAGGTCCTTCATCACGAACTCCGCCATGGGACTGCGGCATATGTTCCCATAGCAGACGAATAAGATTTTGTGCATACGCGTCTCCTTGTTCATTTACTTAACTTAGTATACCACGCCCCGCCACCCGTCGCAACGCATAAAAATACTTGTGCCCGTGGAAATTTTATATTATAATTATGCAAGGGCCTGCGCGTTCCCTGCATTTACCGCGCATAAAAATCCATATCGCCCGAATAGCGATGGAAACAGAAGGTGAATAATATGCATACGATGAATAAGCGGCTCGTGAGCCTTTTTCTGGCGCTGCTGACCGTATTTTCCCTGTGCGCCACGGCATGGTCGGACACGGAGACCGCGGAAGCGCCCGTGGAGGTCACGGCAGAGCCCGAAATCACGTCCGAGCCCACGCCAGAACCCACGCCAGAACCCACGCCGGAACCCACGCCCGAGCCCACGGAAGCGCCCGTGCCAGAGGCGACCCCCGCGCCGGACGTGCTGGAGGCGGTATACGTCAACCCCCTGTACGCCGGCGTGGTCACGGAGGCGGACATCCTCAGCCTCGTATCCGACGGACCGGCGGCCATTGCGGAGGCCGAGCCCGCGGCGACAGCTTCCTCCACGGCCCAGGCCAGCGCCTATCTGCGCCAGCGCATGGCGGCCCGGCAGGGCACGATCAGCTTTGGCGTCACCACCGCCGGCGGCCTCACCCGGTCCGACCTTGACAGCATGTTTGAAAACGCCCTGGCCCACACCGGCGCGCCCACGGAAGGCGACTATCTCCGCTGGCAGATCGGCGGCTGGTACGCCTCCGGTCAGCGGACCTATTGGGGCTACAGCCTCACCTACACCGTCTATTATTACACCACGGCGACCCAGGAGAGCTGGCTGGCCGGAGCGGTGACGGACGCGCTGGGCAGTCTGAGCCTGAACGGCAAGAGCGACTACGAGAAGGTCCGTGCCATATACAATTACGTATGCGACACCGTGACCTACGACAACTATCATGTCGGCGACGCGTCCTACGAGCTCCAGTACACCGCCTACGCGGCCCTGCACGACCACACGGCGGTGTGCCAGGGCTACGCGAACCTGTTCTATCGCATGGTCCTGACGGCCGGCGTGGACTGTCGGATCATCACCAGCTACTACCACGCCTGGAACATCGTGAAGATGGGCAGCCGCTATTACAATGCGGACACCACCTGGGACAGCGAATACCCCGAGGCCCGTCGCCACTGGTTCCTGCTCTGCGACGCCACCTTTGCCACCGACTATGACCACATACGCGAATCCCCCTGGAACACCGCCGCCTTTTACGCCCGGTACCCCATGGGGACCGGCGACTATACGCCCGGCATGGAGCCGGAGCCCACCCCCGTGCCCCGGCTTGCCGCGCCCTCCGTCACCATCACCCGATCGTCCGACGGCATCCGCGTCATCTGGACCGCCGTCCCCGGCGCGCCACGGTACATGGTGTATTATAAGGAGAACAACGGCCCCTGGACCCGCATCGGCACCACCACCGCCACCACGTACACCCGTAAGGCGGCGCAGTTGAAAAACGGCGCCACGTATCAATTCACGGTCCGCTGCTGCGCCAACGACAAGAAGACGCTGCTGGGTCCCTACGAGGCCAGCAACCCCCTCAAGTACATCCTCCAACTCGCGGCTCCCACGGTGAAGCTGGCGCGCGTATCTGGCGGCATCCGCCTCACCTGGAACAAGATCGCCGACTCTCCCCGGTACATGGTGTATTATAAGGAAAACAACGGCGCATGGACCCGCATCGGCACCACCACGGCCACTACGTACACCCGCAAGGCGGCGCAGTTGAAAAACGGCGTTACGTATCAATTCACGGTCCGCTGCTGCGCCAACGACAAAAAAACGCTGCTGGGCCCCTACAAAGCCAGCGCCGGCATGAAGTACACGAAATGAAAACGCGTCCCCGGCTATGCCGTGGACAGCGTTGGATTCTAATGTTTCTCTCCCCCGGTCAGCGCCGAAGGCGCTGACCGGGGGAGAGACGGACGAATATTATGGCCGGTGCGGTTCAACTGTTATTCCGTCAGGTCCTGCGGTTTGTACTTTTCCTCCCCGGTCTCGATCCAAAGGATGAAATCGTTGATCCTCTTTTCATCCCATCCGGCGGAGCGAAGGCCCAGGATCAACCGGGATGCCTCTTGCATGGTCATTCGCCTTGCCTCCTTTCTTTTAATGGTATTATACCCCTTCGGCGGTTTTCCGTCAACGGGATGAAACCTCCCGCCGACGGTGGGATTATAATATTGCGTTGAATTTTGCGCACAATTCTGCTATAATCATGCGCGGAAAGGGGGCTGAGACCTATGCCGCGAATCAGACCGATCACGGACCTGCGAAACACGACGGAGATCTCCGAGCTCTGCCATGCGGATAAAGAGCCGCTGTTCATCACGAAAAACGGCTACGGCGACCTGGTGGTCATGAGCATTGAAGCGTACGACGAGCTGATCGGGACCGCACGGACCGACGACGCGATTCGGGAGGCGGAGAGGGAATTTGAGGCGGACGGCGCTCTCCGGGATGCCAGGACCGCGCTTCCGGCGCTGCGGAGGAAACATTTTGGATAGATATACGGTCATGCTTTATTCCCGCGCCGAGCGCGACCTGGACAACATCTATAGCTATTTGTCAAGAACTATGTCATCATCTATAAGGTGCTGAAAGACCGGCGGCAGGTGCATGTGGTGACCGTGCGCTACGCGCCCAGCCAGTTTTGAACCTCTCGCCGCCGGGGATATTAATGTTTCTCTCCCCCAGTCAGCGCCGGAGGCGCTGACAGCCCCCTCGACAGAGGGGGCCGGCCCCGATGGGGCCGATTCGGGGGCGCAGCCCCCGCCTCCCTCTGACGAGGGAGGTGGCGCGGCGTAAGCCGCGTCGGAGGGAGAGAATCATTTCGTTATCTTCCCCTCCCCGCCTTGCCAAATATGCCCACGTGCGCTTTTTGTGCGCGTTTTTTTAAAAAAACCCTTGCAATTCGCGGAAGAACGTATTAAAATCAAGAAGACAAGATAGCCAAGGCATGACCTGGTGCGGTGAGACGCCGCTCCGGGTCGCAATGCAGGAGCGGTCCTCCTGACACGGCGGAGCCTTCTGCCGCCCGGTTTTTTCAGTACATAGACGGAAAAACGCCGGACGCGCGGAGGTGTGCGGTGTAGGGACAATGACCCTGCGCCGCTGGTGTTATCTTGGCGGAGTGGTCGCGAGGACGGGGGAGCAATATCTTGCCCGGCCCCGTGGCTGATTTGCCAGAAATCAAAAATGGAAAGGAAAGGTACAAGATCATGGCAAAACGCAGTTTATCCATGCTCCTGGCGGTACTTATGGTACTGTCGCTGGCTCTGCCCACCTACGCGGCGGAAGAAGAGCCGGTCACGGAGACTACCGCCGAGGTAACGGAACCCACGGCGGAGCCCGTGGCGGAGCTGCCCGTGGAGGAGGAAACTCCCGCACCTGTAGTTGAGGAAGCTCCCGTCGAGGAAGCTCCCGCTGAGGAAGCTCCGGCGGAGGAAGCCCCTGTCGAGGACGTTCCGGCTGAGAGCGCCCCGGCTGAGGAAGCCCCTGTCGAGGAAGCTCCCACTGAGGAAGCCCCTGTCGACGAGGAAGCCCCTGTCGAGGAGCCCGCGACCGAGCCCATCGTGGCCGACGAGCCGGTGGCGATCGACGAAGCCCCTGACGGCAGCAGCGCGTCCAAGCCCATCGTGATCTCCGACACCCTGACCAGCGCACTTAGCAGCGTGAATGGCTTCAACCCTGTCTACGTCAGGGTTGACAGTGATCTTAAGTCTGTTGAGGATGAAGCTACGATCAATAACATGGACGTGGTGCTGGACCTGAACGGACATATCTATGGCAACTCGGACAACAGCAGCGCTTCGATCACTGTTAACGGTGGTGCGAGCCTGACCGTCACCGGCGCGGCTAATTCCAAGCTGACGGCTAAGGTGACCAGCAACTTTAACGTGTCCGCAACCGGTTCGGTCGAGATCGCCGGCGCTGTGACCGGCAGCCTTGATGTCAATGGCACGGTCACCGTCAGCGGCGAGCAGGGAACCATGACCGGGCTGAACGTTGAGGGCGGCGAGGTGACCATTAAGGCCGCCGGACTGACCGGCATGAACGTCGCCGGCGGCAAGGTCACTGTCACTGAGAGCGCGACCATCACGGCCACTGAAGGCGATGCGGTCCATGTAGAGGCCGGCGACCTGATCGTGAGCGGCAACGCGGAGATCACCGGCGGGAGCCAGCCTGGTAATTCGGCGATCTCTTTGGAGTCTGCCGGCAGCCTGACCGTCAGCGGCGGCACTGTCAAGGCGGGCGCGCATGCGAATGCCCAGGCTGTGCAGTCCAATGGCGGCAATGTCGAGATCACCAGCGGCTCGGTGACCAAGGACCAGACGGCTTCGACGGCTATTGACATGATCGGCGGCGAGCTGAAAGTGAGTGGTAGCGGCGTGACCGGCGATGTCTGGGGGAAGGGCACCGGCATGAAGATCGCTGCCGCGATATCGGATGGCACTATCCACGCGGATGGCGGCACCGTGGACGTGACTAAGGACGCGGATTGCCCTGTGTCCCTGGAAAGCACCAGCGCCGTCCTGAACGTGACTGGCGCCGGCAATGTGAAGGGCGTCAGCATGAATAACGGCGGCACCCTGAACATCAACAGCACCACCGCGGCTACGGAGGCCGTGACCGGCGATGTCGATGCCAAGAGCGGTGCGCAGATCGAGCTGAAGACCGGCAAAATCAACGGCAAGGTCAGTCTGGATGGCGCCTCCAGCCTGAACGCCATCAACGGCTCGATCAGCTACACAGCCTCCGTGGAGGACGAAGATTTTCAGGTCATCCACGCCGATGGCGGCAGCAGCGTGACGATCGGTGCAAGCGTGACGGTCGACGGCACCCCCAAGGATGAAACCGGGGATGCTCATCCTAACGACGTCACGGGTATCGACATGAACGGCGGCGAGCTGACCATCAACGGCACGGTCGGCAGCGCTACGTCGAAGCTGATGACGGGCGTGAGAGCAGGTGGCGCGAATGTAAAGATCAACAAGACTGTCAACGTTGGTGGGCAGGCTGTTGATGTCAGCAACGGCACGCTGGAGATCGGCCCGGAGGCCGCGATCACCGCTAAGGACGGAGTCGGCGTGAGCGTGTCCAACGCCAAGGTTGGCATCCAGGGCGCCGTTTCGGCGAGCAAAGACAGTGCGAGGTACTCGGTTGGCGTGAGTGTTAACGGCGCCAGGGCTGAGGTGGTCATCGGCGCGGCTTACAGCGCCGAGGCGTTCCCCGCCACCGCCGCGACGGGCGACAAGGTGGCGACTATCAGCGGCCCGACCGGCGTCAATGTAAGCGGCGGCAAGCTGGTCGTTATGAACGGCGCCAAGATCGACGGCACGGACCCAAGTGATGGTGCTGGCATCAGCGTCAATAATAACGGCTCTGCGACCATTGAAAGCGGCGCGATCAACAACGAAGACAGTGCAAAGGAAGTCCCCACCGGCATCAGCGCCAATAAGGGCGTCGTGACCGTGAACGGCGGCACCATCAAGGGCGCGACCACCGGCATCGACGCGTTCGAGTCCACCCTGACCATCAACGACGGTGTGATCACCTATACTGATGAAGCTAGCGGTTCCGTCGGCGTGCATGTCACCGGCAATACGGGCACCACGACCATCACCGGCGCGACCACCAAGATCGACGCCGCGACCGGCGTAAAGATTGA
The DNA here is from genome assembly GCA_947625845.1 of uncultured Oscillospiraceae bacterium. Taxonomy (GTDB): domain Bacteria; phylum Bacillota; class Clostridia; order Oscillospirales; family Oscillospiraceae; genus CAJOIG01. The sequence continues at coordinate 10,878 of CANQQB010000033.1, read as the reverse complement.
ACTTGGCAGCAAGAACGCCGTCGTGAACATCACCGGCGGCATCATCGGCAGCGCGAAGGATCCCAAAAATACCGAGGTGACGACCGGCGTCGATATCAACGGCAACGGCACCGTGAACATCTCCGGCGGCACGATCAACGCCACCACCGCCGGCGTGACCAACAACGGCAATAACGCCACCATCTCCGGCGACGCCAAGATCACCACCGTTGCCGGTGTTACGGCAGGCGGCAACGCGGTCGTAGTGGCCGGCGGCAAGCTGACCATCAGCGGCGGCACCATCGAGGCCAAGAGCGCTGTTGAGGCCGGTACCAACGGCAACGGCGTGAGTGTGACCGATGGCCAGGTGGAGATCACCGGCGGCGCCATCAAGGGCGTCACGAACGGCGTGGAAGTCGATAAGGGCCATGCCGAGATCTCCGGCGCGGAGACCACCATCACCGGCACAAAGTCCGGCGTTGTGGCCAAGGCTGATTCCACGGCTCCCAGCGTCACCATCAAGGGCGCCAAGGAGATCGTCGGCGAGACCGAGTACGGCGTGTTCTCCACTGGCGAAGGTGCCAATATTTCCGTGGAGGGCGGCACCATCAAGAGCACTGGGGATGAGACCATGGCCGGCGGCGCTGTCAGCAAGAAAGGCGTCCTGAATATCACCGGCGGCTCCATCGGCTGCGAGAAAGGCGCCGGCGTCGCGATCGTCACTAGCGTCTCTGATGCTGGCGGTCATATCGATATCTGCGGTCCCGCCGCGATCACCGGCGACGTGGCCGTGGGTGTTGCCAAGGGTATACCGACTAATGATGGCACCGTCAGCATCCATGCGGATGAGGACGAAGCCGTTCCCACCCTGACCGGCACGACTGCCGGCGCGTATGTCGCTGGCGGCGACTTCAACATGAGCGCCGGCACCATCTCCGGCAAGGCCGGTATCGTCTCCCGTACGAAAGGCAATCTGACTGTCAGCGATGACGCCGTCGTCAACGCCACCGGCAGCGCGAGCGACACGGTCGAACTGGACGAACTTCCTGTCCCCGTCGGCGCGCTGGTCGTGGATAAGGAAACGGGTTATAATAACACCGTGAGTGGCAGCAAGAATGTCAACGTTAACGGCGGCACCTTGAAGGCTCCTGCCGGCGTGGACGCTGTGGTGTACGCGGTTGCCGGCACTGCCCAGACAACGATTCCTAATGAAGATGTTGTGCCTCATGTCGAGGCCGGTACCTTCTCCAGCGACGTGAGCAAGTTCACGAATGCTGATCCGCAACGAGACTCTGATCCGGACAGCCCCGCCCTGGCGAAGAAAACCAACGCGACCACCAAGGCGACTGAGTACTATGTCGGCGCTGAAACCATCGTGGACGCCGCCAAGGAGCTGGTGGACGGCGATACCCTGACCGTCACCAAGGTCGGTAAGCATTATGATGATGATACTGAGCATCGTGCTGTTTATGTTGGGCTCGCGCTGACGACTCCCGATGATACCACCGCGAATGTGGAGGTTACGGAGAAGGAAGTTCCCGAGGGCGTCGTTACCGTGGACAACGTGAAGGTCCCCGAAGGCGGCGGCAAGATGGTCAGGCACGGCGACATGACCCACGCGGCTGTCGAACTGGACGCCACTCCCTACCATGCGCCGAAGTGCGAAACGCCGGGCAACCAGGCCTATTGGACTTGCTCGGTCTGCAATTCGAAGTTCACCGACCGTGACGGCACCAAGGCCGTCGAGGATGAGAGCACTCTGGTCATTGCGGCCACCGGCCACCAGAACCTGAAGTATCACACCGACGAGAGAGGCCACCAGCTCTACTGCGACGACTGCGGCGTTGCCCAGGGCCAGTATTCCGTCCACACCGATGAGGGTTGGAGCCGCGACGCGGACGGCCACTACAAGGTGTGCCCCGTGTGCGATGAAGTGACGGTCGTGAAGGTCGCGCACACCTGGAACGTGGATAAGGCCACCGAGGCCACCGATAAGCACTGCACCGTGTGCGGCTATGTGGCGGAGAAGCGCGTGGAGCCCACCCCGACTCCCTCGTCGACTCCCACCACCAGCCCCACTACCAGCCCCACTACCAGCCCGACGACGTCTCCCACGACGTCCCCCACCACCAGCCCGACGACCAGCCCCACGACCCAGCCCACCGAGCAGCCGAAGGCTGTCGTGACGGCTACGGCGAAGCAGGTTGCGAATGGTATCCAGATCAGCTGGAACAAGCTGGAGGGCGCGGACACCTATCGTGTGTACTACCGGATCGCCGGCACCAGCAAGTGGACGGCTATCGGCCACAACAAGAACCTGACCTACACCTGGAAGGGCTACAATGCCACCAACCCGGACGGCAAGAAGTTCGAGTTCGCGGTCCGTGGCTGCACCACCGCTAACGGCAAGAACACCCTGATCGCTACCGCGACCTATAAGGCCAGCAGCGCGGTCCAGTTCGTGAAGACCCCCACCGTGACGGTCAAGGCCGGCGCGAACGGCGGCATCCAGATCAGCTGGACCAAGGTTGAGGGTGCGGACACCTACCGGGTGTACTACAAGACCGTGGGCGGTTCCTGGAAGGCCATCGGCCACAACAAGAACCTGACCTACACCTGGAAGCACGGCACGGTCGGCACCACCTACCAGTTCACGGTTCGTCCGTGCACGGTGAAGGGTGCTGCCAAGACCGTCTTCGGCACCGGGTACAATACCAGCAAGGCCATCAAGTACGCGAAGTAAGCTAAACCAAATCGGATCCCCCGGACAGCAATGTCCGGGGGATTTTTTGTTTCAATAAAAAAAGCCTCCCTCTGACGAGGGAGGTGGCGCGGCTTCGCCGCGTCGGAGGGAGAGAAAATTACTTTTTCCAATCCACCTTGGCCTGGACCTTTATCGGCAGGCCGTATAGGTTGATGAACCCTTGCGAATCCTTCTGGTCGTAGTCGCTCTCGCCAAACGTCGCCAGGCTCTCGGAGTAGAGGCTGTAGGGGCTCCAGACTCCGGCGTTGATCATGTTGCCCTTGTAGAGCTTCAAGCGGACCTTGCCCGTGACCCGCTCCTGGGTCTTGTCCACGAACGCGCTCAGCGCCTCCCGCAGGGGGGTGAACCACTGGCCGTTGTAAACCAGCTCCGCGAAGGTGATGGAAAGGCGCTGCTTTTCGTGGGCCGTCATCTTGTCCAGGCACACAGATTCCAGCACGGAATGGGCCTTGTAAAGGATGGTCCCGCCAGGCGTCTCGTACACGCCACGGCACTTCATGCCAACCAGCCGGTTCTCCACGATGTCCAGCAGGCCGATGCCGTTGGCGCCTCCCAGCTCGTTCAGCTTCAAAATGATGTCCTTGGCGCTCAGCTTTTCCCCGTCCAGCGCCACGGGCACGCCCTGTTCAAATTCCAGCGTGATGTAGGTGGGCTCGTCCGGCGCTTGCAGTGGGCTCACGCCCATCTCCAGAAAGCCGGGCTTTTCGTACTGCGGCTCGTTGCCGGCGTCCTCCAGGTCCAGCCCCTCGTGGCTCAGGTGCCACAGGTTCTTGTCCTTGGAATAGTTCGTCTCCCGGTTTATCCGCAGGGGCACGTGGTGCGCCTCGGCGTAGTCGATCTCCTCCTCGCGGCTTTTGATGTTCCACTCCCGCCAGGGGGCGATGATGGGCATGTCGGGCGCGAAGTGCCTGATGGCCAGCTCGAAGCGGACCTGGTCGTTGCCCTTGCCCGTGCAGCCGTGGACGATGGCGTCCGCGTGCTCCTTCTGCGCTACCTCCACCAGCCCCTTGGCGATGCACGGCCGGGCATGGCTGGTGCCCAGTAAATATTCCTCGTACACCGCGCCGGCCTTCATGGTGGGGATGATGTACTCGTTCACGTACTCGTCCGTCAGGTCCAGCACGTACAGCTTGGACGCGCCGGTTTTGAGCGCCTTTTCCTCCAGACCATCCAGCTCGTCCGCCTGCCCAACGTTACCCGCCACGGCCACGACCTCGCAGTCGTTGTAGTTCTCCTTCAGCCAGGGGATGATGACCGACGTGTCCAGTCCGCCGGAGTAGGCCAGTACGACTTTTTTGATTGCTGCTTTGTCCATGGTTATTCTCCTTGATTTTCATCAAATGATGAATAATTATGCAGCCATTATAGGCCAAGCGGCCAACCCTGTCAAGCTAAAAATCGAACAGCGTCATCTGGCTCTGCTCGGGCAGGTCGCCGAACGCACCCATGCGCTTCAATACGTCGATGTGCGCGGAGCTGACCTTGGGGCAGAGGGAGGAAAGTTCCTCGATGGACACGAATTTGCGGCCATTTTGCCGCGCTCTGGCCAGGTCCTGAGCCGCCGTGTCCCCCAGGCCGGATATGGCCACGAAGGGCAGCCGCAGCCGCTTGTCCCCCTCGGGGGTGAACAGGAACGGGTCCGAGGCGTACAGGTCGATAGGTGCGAAGTCGAACCCGCGCATGTAAAACTCGTAGACCATCTCCAGCGTGGTGGCCAGGTCCTGCACCTTGGCGGTGGCGTTGGGGTCGGAGCGGATCTCCTTCAGCTTTGCCCGGACCCGGCTCGCGCCGCCGGTCATGAGCTCGGCGTCGAAGCCATCCTTGCGGCAGCGGCGGTAAAACAGCGCGGAGTAAAACGCCAGCGGCTCGTGGACCTTGTACCAGGCGATGCGAAACGCCATCAGCACGTACGCCACCGCGTGCGCCTTGGGGAAGAGGTACTCGATCTTGCTGCATGAGTCGATGTACCACTGGGGCACGCCGTGGCTCTTCATCTCGCCGATCTGTTCCTCGGTGAGCTGCTTGTTCTTCTTGCGCACGTTCTCCATGCTCTTGAAGGCCGTGTTGGCGTCGATGCCCACGCTCATGAGGTAGATCATGATGTCGTCCCGCGCGCCGATGGTCTCCGACACCTTGGCCGTGCCGGATTTTATCAGGTCCTGTGCGTTGCCGACCCATACGCCGGTGCCGTGGGAGTACCCCGACAGGCGCACCAGCATGTCGAACTTGTCCGGTTTGGTGTCCACCAGCATTTGCCGGGTGAAGCTGGTGCCGAACTCGGGGATGCCGATGGAGCCGGTCTGGCCAATAATGGGGTCGTCCTCGGGAAGGCCCAGTGCCTTGGGGGACGTGAACAGGCTCATGGTGTCCTTATCGTCCAGGCGTATCTTTTTCGCGTCCGTGTTCGTCAGCCGCTCCAGCATGTTGATCATGGTGGGGTTATCGTGGCCCAGCTCGTCCAGCTTCAGGAGGTAGTCCTCCATGAAGTGGTATTCCAGGTGGGTGGTGATGATGCCGGTGTCCGCGTCGTCCGCCGGGTGCTGCACCGGGCAGAAGTCCGTCACGTCCATGTCCTGGGGGATGATGACCAGCCCGCCGGGGTGCTGGCCGGTGGTGCGCTTCACGCCGGTGATGCCCTGAGCCAGGCGGTTCATCTCCGCCTGGTTGAAGGTCAGGCCCCGCTGCTCGGCGTATTTCCGCACGTAGCCATAGGCGATCTTGTCCTGGATGCCGCTCACCGTTCCGGCCTTGAACACGTGGTCCTCGCCGAAGAGGGTCTTGGTGTAGGCGTGGGCCTTGGCCTGGTACTCGCCGGAGAAGTTCAGGTCGATGTCCGGGACCTTATCGCCCTTGATGCCCAGGAACGTGGCGAAGGGGATGTCGAAGCCCTCCTTGCGCATCTCCCGGCCGCACTTGGGACAGAGCCTGTCCGGCATATCCGCGCCGCAGCCGTAGCCCTTGCCGGCGGCAAAGTCCGTGTAGTAGCAGCCGGGACACAGATAGTGAGCCGGGAGGCTGTTCACCTCCGTGATGCCCGCCAGATACGCCACCAGACTGGACCCCACGCTCCCACGGCTGCCCACCAGGTAACCGTGGGCCAGGGAGTCCGCCACCAGCTTCTGCGCGGACATGTAGATCACGTCGAAGTGCCGGCCCAGAATGGTGTTCATCTCCGTCTCCACACGCTCGGTGACGATGGGGTCCGGCTCCGGACCGTAAAGCTCCCGGAGCTTGCCGTACACCAGGTCCTTGAGCTGCCCGGCGGAGTTTTCGATGACCGGCGGATAGAGTTTGTGCTCCGGCAGCAGCTCCACCTTGTCGTCGATCAAGTCCGCGATCATGTTGGTGTTGGTCACGACCACCTCGAAGGCCCGGTCCTCGCCCAGATAGGCAAACTCGTCCAGCATCTCCTCCGTGGTGCGGAAATACAGCGGCATCTGCTTGTCCGCGTCGGCGAAGCCCCGCGCGTTTTGCAGCACGTGGCGGAATATCTCGTCCTCCGGGTCCAGAAAATGTGCGTCACCCGTGGCGCAAACGGGCTTGCCCAGCTCGTCCGCCACGGCCAGCACCTTCCGGTTCAGGTCCCGGAGCTGTTCCTCGTTCTGGACCATGCCGTTGTCCACCATGAAGGCGTTGTTGGCCAGGGGCATGATCTCGAAATAGTCGTAAAATTCCCCGATACGCCGCAGGGCCTTGATGCCCTGGTGCCGGGCCACCGCCTGGTAAAACTCACCCGCCTCGCAGGCCGTGCCCACCAGCAGCCCCTCCCGGTGCTCCATGAGCACGCTCTTGGGGATGATGGGCACCTTGTGGAAGTGCTGCAAATGGCTGATGGAGATGAGCTTGTAGAGGTTTTTCAGCCCCGTCCGATTCTTCACCAGCAGGGAAATATGCCGGGTCCTTGGCCGTCGGCCGGAGCGCTCCCGCAGCTTCCGGCACACGCCGTTCACGTCGCTTAACCGCTCCGCGCCCTTCTCGGCCAGCATGGGCAGGAACTTGCCCAGTATCCGCCCGCACACAAGCGCGTCGTCGCTGGCCCGGTGGTGGTTGAAGCCGGGCAGCCCCAGCCTGTCGGACACGATGTCCAGCTTGTACTTACGCAGGTCCGGCAGCAGCGTCAGGGAAAGGGGCATGGTGTCGATGTACAGCGGGTCGAAGTCCCGGCCCATGCGCCGTGCCGCGCCCTCGATGAAGCCAACGTCGAACTCCGCGTTGTGAGCGCACACCGGCCTGTCCCCCACGAAATCCAGGAATGCCGCCACCGCCTCTGCCTCCGACGGCGCGTCGAACACGTCCCTTTCCGTGATGCCGGTCAGCTTTTGGATGTCCTCCGGAATGGGTCGTCCAGGGTTGACATAAGTTTGAAACCGCTCGCCGGGCTGTCCGTCCTTGAACACCACCGCGCCGATCTCCGTGATCCGGTCCGTATGGTCGTAAAGCCCTGTAGTCTCCAGATCGAAGGCAACATATTCGCCGTCCAGCGGCCCGTCGCCCGGCCCGTGCACGGCGGCGCTTTCGTCCATGTCATTTACATAATATCCCTCCATGCCGTAAATGACCTTGATGCCCTTGGCGGCTTTGGAGGCGGCGGGGAAGGCCTGAGCCACCCCGTGGTCCGTGATGGCGATGGCGGGCATGCCCCAGTAGGCCGCCCGCTTGATGGCCGCGCCCACGTCGGTCAGCCCGTCCATGACGGACATCTGGGTGTGCAGATGCAGCTCTACCCGTTTTTGCGGCGCGTTGTCCGGCCGCGCCTCTTTGGCCGGAGCGAGCTGGATATGCCGGGGCTCCAGCTCCGGTTCCTTGCTGTAGCTGTTGAATTTCATGCCGCCGGACACGGTCAGCCAGAGCCCCACGGAAATTTTATCCAGGATGGACTGGTCCTCGTCCTTGCCGATGAACTTGGACGCCCGGATGCTGCCGGTGCCGTCGGTCATGTCGAACTGGAGCACCGTGGCCCCCAATCGCTGGATAGGACGGCTGTCCACGGCGAACACCCGGCCTGTGACCACCACGGTCTTCTGCTCCGGCCCGGCCTGGGACATGGGGACAGGCGCTGCCTTGATGGCCCTGCCCATCAGCACCTTACCGCCGCCGCCATTGGACGCGCCGCCGGTTTTCGCGGCGGCGGGCTTGGCCTCCGCCTGGGGCCAGGCAGCCTCGATCTTTACCTCCCGCAGCCCGTACTCCCCCGCGATGGCCCATTCCAGGGCCGACAGCTCCGCCGGCGCGGGCATGGCGGAAAACAGGGCCCGCACGGTCATGCCCGTCCGCTCCCTGTTCACCGTGGCGTCCTGGACGAACACCTCGCCCAGGTTGCCGTAGCTCTTATCCACCCCCGCGCAGCAGGGGAACATGTCCAAAATGGGTATCTTGTCCAAGGGTATTCTCCTGTTTATGTACCGTTGATGAGCTCCATCAGCCCGTCCGGCAGCCGGTCCTCCGGCACCCTGGTCCGCACCACCTGTCCCTTCATGAACAGGCTCCCGCACCCCTTGCCGCCGGCGATGCCGTAGTCCGCCTCCCGCGCCTCGCCGGGGCCGTTGACCTCGCAGCCCATCACCGCCACGGTGATGTCCCTGTCCAGCCCGGCCAGCCGTTCCTCCACTTTCTTTGCCAGACCGATCAAATCTATCTGCGTCCGGCCGCAGGTGGGGCAGGACACGAACCGTACCCCGCCTTTTCTGAGCCCGCAGGCGCGCAATATGGCCAGGCCCGCCCGGACCTCCTCCGCCGGGTCCGCCGTCAGGCTTACCCGTATGGTGTCGCCGATGCCCTCCATCAAGAGCGTGCCGATGCCCACGGCGGAGTTGACCAGCCCGCCGTAGCTTGTCCCGGCCTCGGTGACGCCCACGTGCAGCGGGCAGTCGAACCGCTCCGCCGCCAGCCGGTACGCCGCCACGGTGAGGGACACGTCAGACGCCTTCACGGACAGGGCCACGTCGGTAAAGCCCAGACTGTACAGCGCCTCCAGCTCTCCCTCCGCGCTCTCCGCCAGCGCCTGGGCCGTAGGACCGCCGTACTTCTCCAGAAGCCGCTTTTCCAGCGACCCGGTGTTCACGCCAATGCGGATAGGGATGCCCCGGTCCCGGCACGCGTCTGCCACCGCCCGGACCCTATCCCTGGAGCCGATGTTGCCCGGATTGATACGCACCGCGTCCACACCCGCCTCAGCGGCCATCACGGCCAGCCGGTGGTCGAAGTGGATGTCCGCCACCACGGGCATGGGGGACTGGGCCATGATGTCCTTGAGCGCCGTTGCCGCCGCCTCGTCGGGCACGGCTAAGCGGATGATGTCGCACCCGGCGGCTTTCAGCCGCCTTATCTGTTCCAGCGTGGACGCCGCGTCCCTTGTGTCCGTGTTGCACATGGACTGGACCGTCACGGCCGCGCCGCCCCCCACGGGCACGCCGCCCACGAATATTTTTCTTGTCTCGTCCCGTTTCATCCCGTTCGCATGATCCTCGCTATGTCGTTGAACATCACGTACACCATCAGCCCCATGAGCAGCACCAGCCCCGCCGTGTTCACGTACCCCTCGTACTTGGGATCTATTTTGCGCCCCAGCAGCTTTTCCGCCACGGCCGTGACCAGCAGGAAGAAGATACGCCCGCCGTCCAGCGCCGGGATGGGCAGCAGGTTCATCACCGCCAGGTTCACCGCGATGAACGCCGCCAGATACACCACGTTCAAAATGCCGTCCGCCACCGTGGGGGAGGCGGTGCCCACCTCGGCCATCATGTCCACCACGCCAACCACGCCGGTCATCGCCTTCACGCTGGCCGCGCCGGTGATGAGGTCCGTCAGCCCCATGCGCACCATGCGCACGAAGTCCAGCGTGCTGTACCAGGAATATTTCAGCGTCGCCAGCGCCCCCGTCTCCTGCGCGCCGAAGTACAGGCCGTACCGGGAGACGGTCTCCCCGGTGTCCGGGTCCGTGTACTGACGCAGGGTCATGGGGTAATCGTCCAGCCGGATTTTATGCCCGTCCCGAATGAGCACGATGTCGGCGTCGCCGCCGCCTCTGCCCCGGGCCAGGTACGTGGCCACGTCGCTGGAAAAATAGATACGCTCGCCGTTGATTTTGTAAAATGTGTCCCCCACCATCAGCCCGTCGGCGGATTCATAGGGACAGCCCTCCATGAAGTCGGTGATGGTAGGGGGGATAAAGGCCGCCGCCTGGGAAAGGCACACGATCACCAGCACGAACCCCAGCAGGAAGTTCATGCACGCCCCCGCCGCCAGGATAATGAGCCGTTTCCATACCGCTGCGTTGGAAAAAGCCGCCGGGTCGTTGGAGCCGCCGTCCTCGCCCTCCATGGCGCAGAACCCGCCGATGGGCAGCAGCCGCAGGCTGACCTGTGTGCCGCTTTTGGTGTCTTTGCGCCACAGCAGAGGTCCCATGCCCATGGAAAATTCCAGCACCCGCACCCCGCAGAGCTTGGCAGCCACAAAGTGGCCGAACTCGTGGATGCCGATGAGCACGCCGAAGATCAAAATGGCAAAGAGTATATAAAGAGCCGTCATACTATCCCTTTCCCGCGCCCTTGCGCTGGAAACAGTTTATGCGAAAACCCGCCCGGTTATCGTTCCAGCACCATACGCCGGGCCTCGCCGTCCGCCGCCAGGATATCATCCAGAGTCGGCTCCGCCACGTTGGGCACGCGCGCCACCGCCTCCGCCACCCGGTCGTATATCTCGTTGTACCCCAGTTGATGGCCCAAAAACAGGGCCACCGCAGCCTCGTTGGCGGCGCTCATCACCGCCGGCGCCAGCCCGCCGCGCCTGGCGCAGTCCATGGCCAGGGCCAGACAGGGGGTCTTTTCCAGATCGGGCGCCTCAAAGGTCATGTCCCCCATCTTCCAGAAGTCCAGCCGCTCATAGGGCGACGGGGCCCGCTCCGGCCAGGTCATGGCGTACTGGATGGGCAGCCCCATATCCGGCACGGCCAGCTGGGCCAGCACCGTCCCGTCAATGAGCTCCACCATGGAGTGTATCACGCTTTGCGGGTGGACCACCACCTGGATGTCGTCCGGCGTCACGGCGAACAAATGCATCGCCTCGATGAATTCCAGGCCCTTGTTCATCATGGTGGCGCTGTCCACGGATATCTTGGCCCCCATGTGCCAGTTGGG
>CANQQB010000032.1 GCA_947625845.1 uncultured Oscillospiraceae bacterium | reverse complement strand
GGATAAATGTTCCAAGAAGATGTTCATACAGACCGTGTTGCAATAAGGAAGTATAAGGAAATACCCATCACCAGATACGGGGCCCGTTCAGTATGTACACGGCTCACGCCCCCTCCCGCTCATAGTCCGGGCACGACTGGCCGCACCACTTGTGGTGCCTGTAGCAGCACACCACCCCGTTTTTCACAGGCGCATGCCCGCACGTCAGGCAGGGACACCCCGGATAATCCCGCCGGCATTGCGAGACGAACTCCGCCCCCGGCGCGAATAAACTCTCCTGGTCCATGCTCACGCTCCCTCTTCCCACCACTCATACCAGCAATTCCAGCAGGTATCGTGGTCGAGCTCCGGTTTGTTGAAGCACTCCGGAGATGCCACCCTGCACGGCGGGCACCTGTTTCTGAGTATGTCCACAATGAGCTCCGTGGGCGTACGCCCCCCGTCCTCCACGCTCACGTCGCCTTCCGCCAGCGCGTCCAGCAGCTCCCGGAATATTTCTTTACCCGGCCGCCGGTCAATGTTCTGTTCTCTTCCCTTTGCCATGATGTGTACCTCCTTGTTTTTTCTTTGGCTTCTTCCTCCGCTTTTCCGGCGGTATGTAATACCGGATCGTCTGGCTCATGCCGGGGGCCGTCCCGCTCCGCCAGATCAGCGTCGCGTTGGCCGGGACCTGTAGGGGATAATCCGGGCTTTTCGCCGGGACCCGCACTCCCTCCGGCTTCTCCAGGTTCCGCGTAGGATGATACCGGCTCTTTCCGGGACGGGTCCGCACCTGGTCGATCATATACTCCGCCACGCCCGTCAGGTCCCCGTGCTCTCCGGAGCGCAGGGGCTTGACCTGGACCGTCCCCAGCGTCCACTTCCCGGCGGCCAGCTCCGCCAGGCTCCCGCTCATGACCATATGCACGTGCGGCCTGGCCGGCTCGAAGGTCTTCCCGTCCAGATCGCTGACCACGTACACCGCCTTCAGTTCCCCGCCAGCGCCCAGGCATGCCCGCTTGGCCCGGCGCATGAAGTTGACCGCCTCCCGCTCCAGCGCCGTATAAAGCTCGTCCCGGTCATCGGTCCCCGCCCGCATGACCAGCCTGTCCCATCCGTCCCCGTCCACCGTCAGCGTGACGAACCGGTCCCGACCGGCCGAGAAGTTATTGTTCAGCAGCAGGGACAGATCGTGCTTCGCGTCCAGGGCATACTTCTCCGCCCGACGGACAGACCGTTCCTGCCGCCGGCTCCCCTTGCGGGGCCGAACGCCGTCGGGCACGACCGGATATTTCACTTTTTTGCAATTCCCGTTGGCACACTCCCACGTCTTGATGTACCACTGGACCCGTTCTTCCTGTTCGTCCATTCCCCGCTCACCTCACGATGGTCGTAAATTTCGCTATTACCAAGCCCGCAAAATACGCGCGTGCGCGTGCGCGTATTATAAATAAGTGTCTGCTGTTGAAAAGGTTCAGCTCGACGTCATCCCTATGGCGCCCAGGTCAGCCCTCTCAGGGCAGCAAAAACCGCTACCTCATAGAGATAGCGGTTTTCCGTTGTTCGCCCGGTGGGCGCCTATGTATTCAGTTCATCCCACAGATAGTCCCAGTCCTCGTCCCAATCGTCGCCCTCGAAGCCTTCAACGATAACTTCGACCCAATCACATGATTTGCCGAGAAAATGGCACAAGTCGCCGCAGCTGCGGCAATGGTCTATTTCTTCTTTCGTGAGCACCTTCAACGGTTTTTCATAGTACCCGCAGTACTCAATGTATCTTCCCTTCCGATACAGTTCTTCCATACGCCTGTGTTCATTCAGCGTCATTGCCTTCCCACCACCATTCTTTTGCTGTCATCTCCGGGCCTCCGCTTTCGCCGCCCGGTAGCCTCGCGCCATGCCGAAATCATAGGCCAGGCCAATGGCATCCCATACTTCGTTCGTCACCATAACACCCGCCATATTACGCAGTGCGCGAAGTTCCGGGCCCCACAGGTTGTAATTTTCTTTCGCTTTTGCCGGAATCTTTGTCCGGTGAATATATGCCTTGATCTCGGGGATCGTTTCATGGATTTGCATTATCGAATCCTCCTGTTGATTTTCATTGACCAGCAGGAAGGCACAGTGCTATAATATTTGCGCCGCCTGTTGGTGGTTTGTGGGCATCCGCGTCTTCTTGCTGTGAGGGCGGGTGCCCGCTCTTTATTTGCCCGTCAACTCGTGATGAAGGTCATTTACCATGTCCTCAAGCAAATCCGTTTTGGTCCTGCCCGTGATCTTCGCGCACTCGTCGAACTTCTTCACGGTGGTTTCTGTGGCCCTGAGCGCGATCTGCTTGTTTTTTGGCTCCTTCCCCACGATTGGACGGCCTGTTTTCGGCGACATAGCATCACCTCCGTCTTTCGCCTAGACGTAATTATAAATTATGCCTAGACATATGTCAAGAGGATTCTTAAAAATTTTCCGCCATGCCGAAACACAGCGGAAAATGCACGTTTTCGTTTATATTTCAAAATTTTTCTGAAAATGAACCGAACCGTTGACAAAGGCCGCAAACGAATCTATAATGAAAACGTGGAAACCCTTTAAACGGTGCCACAGTTACACGTCACAACAGGTAGCCGGGGCTGTCACCCCAACCACCCGTGAGCCGTCTGGCTGTAACAGACGGCTCACTTCTCTTTTCTATCGTGAAGATAGAGCAAGAGGGATACGATGCTGGCGAGAGCGCCCAAGGCGCCCAACACAGTCAGCAAAGATGTTCCCGTGATATGTACCACCCCCTTTGGGAGAATTTCCCGCAAGGGCTACGTACATCGCCTCCACTCCGCTCTCGCGGGATGTCAGGCACCGTCTTTGACCGTCACCGTATAAGGAACGGCGGGTTTCCACGCCCTTTTATTATAGGGGCGTGGGTATTTTTTGTCAATGTTGATCGTATTTCCGCTATCTCTATGAAGTTATCAAGGTACACGCTCTGAATATGTTTAGATAAAGGGCCGCGCCGCATGACATGTTTCCGGATCGACAATGGCCAGCGCCTCGCTAAGCTTCATGTCCCGCTCGCCTCCATCAGCTTCAAGCAGCTTTCGTAATTCTCCCGCAGCGCCATGAACGCCGCCTGGTCCCCGCCGGCGTCCGGGTGCAGCGCTTTCGCCAGTTGCCGATACCGCTCCTTCACGGCGGTGGCGCTTTCGGGCCGCGAGGCGAACCCCAACGCCAGGAAACACGGCTCCATCGGATTTTCCGCTGGCAGCGCCATCTTGCCTTCCAGCAGCATATCCAGGGTGAATATTCCCTTTTCCACGGCGCGTGCCAGGTCCTCCAGCGCATACACCAACTCGACGAACAGGTCCGACATGTAGACTAGTCCCCGGCCGCACGCAGCAGACTTGGCCGTGTCATTGACGAACCGATAGGCCCGCCCGTTGCACAGCAGTTCCACCCAGCAGCTTTTCGCCGCCTTGCTCTCGGCGTAGTCGAAATCGTATTTTTCCACGCCCATGCGCTCCATCACACGGGCCAGCTTGTCCGACGCCGCTTCGATGGTCATTTGATATTTTCTTTTCCCGCTCATGTCCCGCTCGCCTCCTTGTCCGTCAGCTCCAAAAACTTCCGGAGCATCGCGCCGGCGGCCTGGCGGAGCCGGGCGGCGGTGTCGGCGTCCGTGACCGCGGCCAGGGCCTCCAGCAGCTTGTTCATCACGTCCTGGGACTGTTGGAAAAGCACGCCGAACCGGGCCACGGCCGCGTCGGATAGGGCCAGCCTCTTTTCCGCGTCCCGAAGCTTCTCCCGGAGCTTGTCCCGCTCGGCCACGGCCTCGGCGGCCTCCGTGGCCTTGCTCTTGCCGTCCTCTGCCTCTTTGGCCAGCGTGTTCGCCCGGTCCTCCGCCGCCTTCAGCTTCGCCCGCAGGTCCTTGGACTTCGCCTTCTCCCCCGCCATGGCCTCCTTCACGGCCGCGTCGACCCGCGCCTGGATCTCCGCCGGGTCCGGCTCTTGCACGGCCACCTCCACCGGCCGGGCTTCCAGCTCCTTCACCTGTTTGGCCAGGCTGTCCCGCTCGATGTTGGCCGACTCCAGCTTACCCTCCGCGGCCGCCTTGGCCTCTTCAGACGCCGCCAACTTTGCCTTGTACTCCGCGATCAGCTCGTCCGTCTGCCGGGTGGAGAGCTCGTCCACATGGTGCTCCGCGGCGAACGCCTCCCGCTCTTCCTCCGGCACCGCCAGCAGCGCCAAAGCCTTGGAAACGCTGAGATTTTTCAACGTTGAAAATTCTGTCTCAGCACCAAAAATGCTCCCTTGGGGCGCCGCATATTCCTCGAACAGTTTCATGTACCTGGTGGCCGTCACCTGGGAAAAGTCCACGGACTTTTCCAGCCACGGGCCCCACTCGCCATAGGGCAGCAGCTCCTTGGCTTCTGTCAATCGCCGACCCAATTCAATGGCTATGTACAGCGCAATCTGCTGGGCCTGACGCTTGATGGTCACGATCTCCGCCGTGATGACCTCGATGGTCCTGGCCGGAGCCGGCGCGTTCTCCGGAGCCTTGACGATCTCTTGATTCATGCCGCATTATCTCCTTTCTTTTTCCGCAGCTTCGTCGTCCCGTCCTCATCACGGGGGCTTCCCCGTTTCAGCCAGTCCCGCCAGGCGTCGAAAAACGCCTTATAGGTCACCAGCGGTGACTGGGCGCCAATGTCGTTTTTATATCCATGTGCCTGGACCATCCTGTTCCCGTCCATCTCCACCGTGACAAGCGGCTGATCCGGTCGCTCCGCCTCCCGCAGAAAGAGGATGGTCGTCTTGCCCTCGACGTGCCTCCCGGCATACCCGCCCACACAGTGCTTGAGCGCGTTGCCCTCGTTCACGATCTCCTCTCTCGAGCGCGCCACGCGGATAAACAGCCCGTCCATGGAAAAATCGTACTTCAGCGAACGATTTTTCAAGGTCTCCGCAAAAGCCCGCTCTTTCTCGGCGTCCCGCTTCTCCTGCTCGATCCGATGCTTTTCCGTCACCGCCGCGGCGGCCTCATCGTGCCTGCGCATGAAGTCCTTCGGCAGCGCCACCGTCTCGTCCGTCAGGTCATATCCCAGCTCCGTGCAGAAGTCGATATAGTCCTTCCAAAGCCTGTACCTGTCTTCTCGCGGGATGGCGTACCGGGCGCAGGGTGGGTCCCTGCTCAGCCAGCGGACGATACGGGCCGGTTCCTGCCCGACCGACCGGCACCGCCTCATGAAATCCCAAACATTCTTAATGCCGCCGCGCACCATTTCCCGTATCTCCCGCGCCAGCGCAAAGCTGTGCTGATACCCATCCCGACGAAGCCGCTTGTAGATCTTCAGCAAGTGCAGGTCGTATCTTTCCGCGGCGAAAGCCCGCAGCTCCTGGCCGTCCAGTCCAAAGGCCCTTTTCACGTCCGCCGCGCCCCACCTGTACACGTCTGCGTTTTTTACTCCCCGCACCACGAGGTCGTGCACCATGTCCCACTCCCCGCTCTTTAATAGCATCTCCACGTCCCGCGGCCAGAAGCAGCACGCGGCCAGAAACCCCATCAAATAGCCGTGCCAAGGACTGTTGTCTCCCTTGAACCGCTCATATCCGCAGTAGCGGAAGGCGCTTTTCCCGACGGCGTCCAGTCCGATCACCCGGTAAGATGGGTAACTGAACATACAGCCGTAACCATCTCTGAACGGCTCCTTGACCCGCTGCTTGCTCGGCTTGTAATCTCCCTGGAACGTCACGTGTCTTTCGCGGCCCCAGTAGTACTCCGTGAAGTCTACCCGGCCCGGCCGGAACCGGTATGCTGCGACGATATGAAACTCCGGCCCACGCTGCTCCGCGCCCGGCAGATAGCGCTTCATCGCCCACGCCGCCAGGGCCATAATGCCCCCGTTATCCTCCCGCAGGAAGACTACCGGCCTGTAATCAGGGTCCCGGAAACTGTCTCTGGTCCTCCCCGCACACTTCACCTTCACCATTCGCCCGCAGAATGGACAGACCACCTCTTCGTTGTGCCTGGCACGCATCAGCGCCCAGAACGCCGCCGACTGTGCCCGTTTCAACGCCGGACGAATGACCTCCCGCCGTCCACAGCAGCTTGTTGCGACCTTCCGGCCGTTCTTGACCGTTTTGTAAAAGATGTACGGCGGGTACCAGCTGTTGATCTCGTCGATCTCTTTCTTTGTCGGCATTTGAAAATAGGGCAGCGCCGTCAGCGCGTCCGGAAATTTTGTCCCGTAGTCGACGAGACAGGCATTTTTCCTCTCCATCCCGCTCGCCTCCTTAGAAGAAGTCGCTCAGGTCCAGGACCACCCCTGCGGGCTTGTCTTTCGTTGCCGGTGTCTCGCCCTTATCCCGGACGCTTGCACACAGGTCGATGGTCATCTTCACGTCGATGCCCGCGCCGGGGAAGTAGAACCGAACCGCCTCTCCGAAAGCCTCCATGTCGCTGATGGCGCCGCCCTGGACCTTCTTGGCCACCGCCGCCATGCAGTCGGAAAAGCTCCCGCCCTGGACCACCGCCTGGGCAAATTCCCCGTCCTGGCGGCAAAATGCCTCCAGCGCCTCGCGCACCGCCGTTTTCATGACGGCGCCGTAGCGGTCGAACTTCCCGCTCTTCGCTTCCTCCCGGAGCTTCTTTATCGCCTGGTCAACCATTGCCCGCGTCCTCCGTTTCCGCCCGCGCTTGCAGCTCCCGCAGCAACTGACGGACCCGCTCCAGGCCGTCGGCCCGGCCCCGGTCCCCGGACCACCGGCCGAAGTCCGTATCCTCCATGCTCCGCAGGAACTCCGCGGCGGCCCGATGGACGTTCTTCTCCACGATCGGCGTCCCAGCCGGGATGAGCACCGTCTCCTGCTGGTCAAAGCCGGACCAGTACGACAGCGAGAATGTCTCGCCCCGCTCGTCCCGCAGACTGTACCGCTGTGCCTTCTGCCGCAGGTTTTCCTCCATCACGTCCCTGTGCAGCTCCAGCAGGAACCGCTGCGCCGGCGGCAGCTCCGCCGGTCCCGCACCCTTGCGGCGGGCCGCCGCCCTGTATGCCTTCGACATTGACAAACTCCCTTCCCCTCCGTATAATGGAGGCGTCAACATTTGGCTTTGCCGCCCCCTGGCGTTCCCAGCGCCGGAGGCGGCGTTTTCGTCGTCGCTCGCTTGGGCTGGGTCGTGATCTGCCGCAAGCGGCAGACCCCGAGCAGCCTGCGGCTCCTCCTCTCCCCACGCGACAGGCGTGCCGCGTGGGGGCCCGTTATGCCCTGACCGCGTTGAACACCCTCGCGTAGTGCTCCGCGCCCTGTTCTGTCTCACCCCAAGCCGGGACGCCGCTCACCGTGTAATACTCGCGATTTGCCTCCACGTCCTGGCCGCCGGCGTCCCGCAGCCGGTAGATCACCCATACGGCCCGGCCGTCCTCCCGCCGCTTCATCCGGCGGTATGTCCACGGCCCCTTCATCGGCTCTCCCACGGCGCGGGACCTGTGCTCGCGCTCAGAAACAGGTCCGACAGCTCCGGGTACCTCGCCGCGAACCCCTCCGCGTCCCCCGGACTGAGCCAGGACCGCGCGACCATCCACGCCAGCGCCGACCTATCCGGCAGCCGCCGCGGCTCCTGCCGGGGCTTGTCCCGCACGGTCCAGGACGCCGTGAGCGCCATCACGGCCACTACCGCGCACGCTGCCAGGCGCTTGCCCCACCGGCGCCGGCGAGCCCGCCTCTTGCGGCGCTTGATACGATCTTCCAAGGCCATTCCAGCCCCGACCGCCGCCGTCATGTCGCGTCCTCCACCTGGACCAGCTGTCCGGACTTTACCGACGGGAAGAACCTGGCCCACATCTGCGCGCAGCTCTTGCCGCCAACCCATACGCCGCCCGGCTGGGGCTCCGGCTCAGTCTTCCAGAGATACACCTGGCTACTGTCCGTGTCCCGGCTGACCCACTTGGCACCCAGCAGCCGGCAGATGTCCCGCTCCGTATCCGTCAGCCGCGGCTCGCGCACGATCTTCTCCGGGTGATTGATGGCCTCGATCAGCGCATAGCACGCATCAAGCGAGTGGACAGCGCTGGGACCGACCAAGTAGCCATCACCTCTGACGAAAAACGGTCCCAGTATCTTCTCATGCACGTCATCCCGCACTTTGAACCGCTCGCCCACGTCTACCCCCAGAACCTCACACAGCCGGGGCTTGTCCATCGTCTTCTCCATGGTTGATCTCCTTTCATCTTTCGTGTTGTCATGCCGGACCTCAGTCCGGGATCTTCGGTTCCGGCTCTCCCTCGGCCCAGAACACAGCCCGCCCGTGAAACGCCGCATTGAGAAAGCGTATCTTGGCCTCCGTGGCCCAAGCCCGTTTTTCCTCCGGCGGCAGACTGGCCAGCTCCACCATCTCGCCGCCCACCGGCACCCATGAGCTTGTCTTGATCTTCGGCTTCTCTCGCATCCTGCCGCCCTCCTCTCTATCAGCCTATGGGACCTATGAGTTGTCCTATGCGCCAAGCCTCCGGCCCTCACGTCCCGCTCCTTTCAAATTTCCTTCACGACCAGCGTAAAGATGGCGACCAGCACAAATCTCCAAACTGCCCTTTCTCGCTTTCTGCCTCCCGGTTCCTCGTCAGCCTCCAGCGCGATAATTGCCATCAGGCACAAACACGACATTAGGCACAACTGGAGCACTCGCAACACCGTTACCACTTATCCGCCGCCCTCCTTTCTCTATCCGAGGAATCCAAGCCATATATGGATGGCTAAGACCACTGAGTTGATAAGCGTCGCGACCGACAGGATGGTATATCCCGCCCGCGTTGGTCTCACGTACTGAACACGCTCCTTCCGACTTCCCTCTGGGCCTTCCGCAGACCCACGGTCAACGCCAGATAATCGTCACCTATCCGGGCGTCCCGCTTCATGGTCAGCTCGATCTTGTCCCCGGTGATCCGAACCATCATGTCTCCATTGAGGATCGTCTCCGTTCCGCCCAGAACGTCCTTGCCCTGGACCATCTCGTCAAAAATCTTCTTGCCGTCAATTTCGCCGCGGACCCTTACCTGCCCGGATTCTGCCTCTTGCGCCGTTATGATCGGAGGGGCGGCGCTCTCCGATTGATCCCACGGTGACAGCGGAAGTGGCTTTCTGTAGCCCTCATGCTCTTTTAGCCACTTCTCGGCCCTGTCAAAGTCTCCGTCCGGGTGGAACTGGAAATCATCTGTGTTTTGGATATGGATGGTCAGTTCCGCTGGGTCGGAGCCTTTCTTTTTGTACTCGATGAGGTCTACGCCCGCTCCCATGGTTTTTCCGTCCAGTTCCAACCAGGCGCCCCGGCCATCGTCCAGAATTCTTACTTTTGGTATCACGCTCTTCACCTCCCTTCTGTCCGACTTATTGGACCGCTCACGCTCCTTTCTCGCTTTCTGCGTTTACGCAGAAAGTTCAGCAAAAAAAATATTTGGACTAACATTGTAGAACGCACAGAAAGCCTCGATCTCCTTGCGATAGAAGTCACTTTCGCCCTTTACCTTCCGCGACAGCGTTGCAGGATTGATTCCCATAACCCTTGCAGCCTCCTGCTGCGTGCTGCCTTTTAGGGCAATTGCCGCGTCAAACGCCCTTTTGTCGAGCATGTTTCTCACCTCCGTTCTGCGTTTACGCAGAAAGAATAGCACACCATTTCCGACTTGTCAATACGAAAACGCAAATTTTTATTGCATTTTCGCAATCATCATGATATTATGTGCTCAGTTCAAGGATTTGAGGTGATTTCATGACCTTCAAAGAGAAAATCAAAAACCGAAGACTGGAGCTCGGCCTCACTTTAGACGATGTCGCAAAAATCGTTGGTGTAAGCAATGGCACCATCAGTAGGTGGGAAAGCGGTGTGATCGAAAACCAGCGCCGTGATAAACTGATACTCCTGGCAAAGGCATTGAAGCTATCCCCAACTGATTTGATCGACACACCGGAGGATTCTAGGTATATCCCACAAAACATCTTCCCCATGCCTCTGATGCGGCGCGTCCCGCTCATGGGGACCATAGCCTGTGGTGAACCTATCCTCGCGGAGGAAAACCTGGCCGGCGAGGTAGATATCCCAGACAACATTCATGCCGACTTTGCCCTTCGCTGCCAGGGGGACAGTATGATCAACGCTCGCATTTTCGACGGGGACCTGGTCTATATCCGCCAGCAGGAGGACGTGGACAATGGCGAGATCGCCGCCGTACTCATCGGCGACGATGCCACATTGAAGCGCGTGTACAGGTACCCGAACCGCCTGGAACTGCGCCCGGAGAACCCAACTTTCCCGGTCCTGCAATATGAAGACGAGCAGCTTGCGGAAGTCCGCATTTTGGGTAAGGCTGTTGCTTTCACCAGCGTCGTGAGATAGGCAGGTATCATCATGGCCGCAAAAAAGAGAAATAAGGCTTCATCTAACGGTGATGGTTTGAGTGGCCTTTTATTGTGCGTTTCAGTAATATGCTTCGTAATGGAGTATTGGTATCCGGCCGCATTCTTTTGCGTAATGGCCCTCGTCTTCATGCATCTGTCATCCACGAGCCAAAAAACCGTTGAAATGACTGGGCTAGAATATGAATACTATGTGGCAGAGTATTTGTCCAGACACGGCTACCATGGTGTTAGGGTAACAAAAGCCTCCGGAGACTTCGGCGTGGACGTAATTGCAAGTAAACGGGGGCACAAATATGCCGTTCAATGTAAATATTATAAATCAACCCTTGGCCTATCCCCCATTCAAGAAGCTGTTGCAGGAATGAAGGTTTACCACTGTGACCGCGCGATGGTGGTCACAAACAGCACTTTCACGTCATCAGCTATCAAACTAGCCCGCCAAAACAATGTCATTCTTCTTTCCAATATCAAGCCTCTCCGGAAAAAAGCGCCTCAACCACCAAAAGACAAGAAAAAGCACGGCCTTTTCGTAAACGAGTCCAGTTCCCCTGTTACATCTCCTCAGACTACCGCAATTCTTCCGAAGGCGCCAGTTAATAGTCCCGTCCCCCCAAACACCATCAGCCACCCAGCAGAGCAAACACCGGTTCTGGAACACAAAACCGAACCTTTTCCTTCCCAACCTCTTGGCCCTGTTGATTCCCACATTTCTTCGGAGCCTATAATTGATTCTGTGCATCTTCATAGTGCCGCTGATCCTTCAACTAATGACGATTCAAGCCATATTTATATCCCCGGTGGTTTTCGGATAGACATTCCTGCCTCTCCACCTACGAAAAAAACCTCTGTAAACCAGGTCAGTAGTTCCGCCGACACTATTCGCGAAGATAATAGCAAGGAATACAAAAAGATTGATTATGACAGAATCATTATGGACGAAGCCGCTTGGCGCAATGCTCAGTATGGCCTTGGGTCCGTCGGTGATCAGATGTCAAAAATTGATCGCATGGATTCCAGAATGTTCAGTTACTGGTGTACAAAACTTCTAAAATACCTTGGATATTACAACGTCCGTTTTCTTCGTGGAACAAACAGAAACGGCATTGATATTACGGCTGATATACACAACACAAAGCATGCTGTTATTTGCAAATGTTCCTATTCCGATGTCGATGCGGTTCCTGTACAAGATGTAAACTCACGAAAAGATGTCCATCAATGTGAATGTGGTATCGTCATTACAAACAGGTACTTTACCAAGCAGGCGCGTGAAACTGCCGACGCCGTAGGTGTCATACTGTTGGATCGAGACGCTATCAAAGAAATGCTCAGCGACCAATAAGCTCAATAAAAACCGCCGCCCCGGCGGCTGCCGGAGCGGTTTGACAATAAGACTGTTCGAACGCTTCTTCAATTTTCCAGTTGACTTTTTTTGAAAACCACATATAATGAGGGTGCAGGGGTTCCCTGCGATGATCGCCGCCTGAGAGCAGGGCGACCGAAAAATAAAAACGGCTCGATGGATGATTCTCCTTGTAGAGCGCAAGGAGCCTAAAATAAAAAAAGCTCGATGGATGACCTGGCGCCCTCTGTGAAAACAGGGGGCGCTTTGTATATGGAGGTTGCTTATGAGGCTGGTCCTTCTCTCTGACAAATTCTACGCAGAATACCAAAACTGCCCGGAGATACTTCAAAAGAGGAACCGGCCCTATGCCTGCCTGACTGTGGAGGTCGGCGGCGTGCGTTTTGCCATCCCGTTCCGCCATCACATCCGCCACCGCAACGCTTTTATCACATACGGGACCTGCGGGCTGGATTACACAAAGGCAGTCGTTATTCTCCAGGAAGATCACCTCGATACCGTCGAGCCAACCATTGACCGCCGGGAGTGGAACATCATCCGCCGTAATGAGGGCAAGATACTATATGAGTTCAAGGCTTTTGTTAAACAATACAAGCGAGCTATGCGGCATCGTGACAATCCCCGCAGCGCCAACCTTCTCAAATACTGCGCACTCCAGTATTTTGAACGCTACATATAAAAAACCGCCGCCCCCGGTCTGGCCACCGGAAGCGGCAACGCAGAAGCCTCTCTCGTATCATCGAGCAGAGCGCGATTTCCGAATATTTCCAGTTGACATTTCCCATCTGAGGGCTTATTATGAGGATGGAAGCAGCGTTTAACGCTGTTAAACCAGTTTTAACAGGCCCTTGGTAGTAAGCCCCCCGCCGATATGGGGTAGGCTGAATCCTAGGGCCTCATTTTATTGTGAGACTAAAGAGGGCAAAGACATGAGAACTGCGATACTGATCGACGGCGGCTTCTACAGAAAGCGGGCTAAGTATCTCTGGGGCGAGCTATCAGCAGAAGACCGTGCGAAAGAACTGGACGCTTATTGCAAAGCCCATTTGCACCGTAAGGACGGCATAGACCGTCAGCTCTACAGAATTTTTTACTATGATTGTGCTCCTGTTGGCCGGAGAAGCGTCTATCATCCGCTTCTGAAAAGGAACATCGACCTTGACAAATCCGATACCTACGGATGGACTATGACGTTCTTTGAGGAACTGAAGCGACGCCGCAAATTTGCCCTCCGGCTTGGCGAATTGTCTGACAAAGTGTATTACAACCTCCGTCCGGAGGTCACAAAAGCGATACTGGCAGGTAAACGGACCCTGGACAGTCTGACAGAGGATGATTTCATTTTTGTGTCCCAACAGAAAGGCGTGGATATGCGGATCGGCATTGATATCGCCTCTATCACCTATAAAAAGCAGGTAGACCAGATCATTCTGATCGCCGGTGACAGCGATTTTGTACCAGCCGCAAAGATGGCCCGTCGCGAGGGCATTGATTTTATTCTTGATCCCCTTTGGTCGCATGTACGCCCCAATCTGTTTGAGCACATCGACGGCCTGTATTCCGTGTGGAAGAAAAAAGACCGACCCACGGAGGAGCCCGCTGCAGAGGGCCCCACTCCGAAGGGCCCCGTCACGGAGGAGCCTTCTGCAAAAGATGAATAATAAAAATCGCCGCTCCCGGTCTGGCCACCGGAAGCGGCATCGCAGAAAACCACCCAAACCGCTAGGGGATAATCTACCCTTTTATGGTAGCACATTCCCCCGGATTTTGCAAGGCAAAGACATGTTGTGGCCCCGCATAAAATCGATATGCGTACCCTGAAAGGAGCGAATTATGAAAGACGCAGCCCCGCGTATCGCCGCGGCATACATCCGCGTATCCACCGAGGAACAGACGGAGCAGTCGCCGGAAAGCCAACTGGTGGAGATACGCAAATACGCCGCCGCCCACAACCTCATCCTCCCGGACGACCTGATCTACATGGACGAGGGCATATCCGGCAAGCGGTCCGAGAACCGTCCCGCCTTCCAGCGCATGGTCGGCGCCGCCAAGGAGAAGCCCGCTCCCTTCCAGGTCATCCTCCTGTGGAAATTCTCCCGATTCGCCCGGAACCAGGAGGAAAGCATCGTCTACAAGGCGCTTCTCCGGAAGCAATGCGGCGTCGACGTGGTGTCCGTCTCCGAGCAGCTGCCGGACGGCCCATTCGCCAGCCTGATCGAACGCATCATCGAGTGGTTCGACGAGTTTTACTCCATCCGCCTGGCCCAGGAGGTCAAGCGCAGCATGACGGTCAAAGCCGGGCGCGGGGAATTTCAATCCTCGCCTTCCTTCGGCTATCGGGCGCGGCAGGAACCCGGAAAAAAGACGATCCTGGAACCCGTTCCGGAAGAGGCCGCCATTGTTCGTGAGATTTTCCGTCGCTTCGTGGCCGGAGATGGATTTTACGCGATAGCCCGCTGGCTCAACACCCAGGGCATTACTACCCACCGCGGCAACCCGTTTGAAAACAGAACGGTGGAATATATCCTTCGAAACCCGGTCTATATCGGCAAGCTCCGCTGGACACCCTCCGGCCGCTGCCGCCGTGACTTTACTAACCCGGACACCGTCATTGCGGACGCCGAGCATGAACCTCTCGTCTCTCAGGAACTGTTCGACGCAGCACAGGCCCAAATTGCCCGCGTCAAGGCCGCTTGGGGATACAAAGCCCGGCCCACCTATGAGTTGAAGGATTGGCTGTCCGGGCTGGTCCGATGCTCCGAGTGCGGCGCCACCCTGATTTTTGCCAAACCCCACTATTTCAAGTGCAATAACTACGCGCGCGGCCGGTGCAAAAGTTCGCAGCATGTTGGCGTGGACCTGCTGCACGAGGCCGTCCTGTCGCAGCTGCAAGCGGACCTGGACAACAGCGCCGCTATCCAATATACGCCTACTTACCTGAAAGCTGAACAGTCCGGCGAGCTTCCGCGCCTTCGCGCGGTGCTGGCAGACCTTGAACGCCGCAGCGGGCGACTGTTGGACGCTTATTTGGGAGGCGCTCTGGACCTCGATCAATTCAACGCCGCGAAAAAGACCCTTGACGCGTCGATCTCGCAGGCCCGCTCAAATATCACCGCCGCAGAATCCGCTGGGGCCAGCCCGGAGAATATTACCGCTGCGCTCTCTGATATGATCCGGGATGCCCTGGCTGTGCTGACTGCCCCCGACATACCCATTGGGGACAAAAACACCGCCATCCGTACCCTTGTAAACACTATTGTGTTCGACAAGGCCCACATGACCCTCCATATCAATTACCGCGCTTTTTTATAATCAATAATTATAGTCTGTTGCAATAAGGTCCACCGTATTGACTGATGATATACTTCGCCATCGCGGGGTTGGGGTTTTTGATGCGGACGGGATATTGCAGCTTCTTCTCATAAACGAACATTACTTTTTACCAGCCTTTCCGCCCGCGTTCCAGGGCCAGGGGTCCTCGGGCCAGACCCAGGAATCGAACTGCGCGGTGTCCGAGCGCCTGATCGGTCCGTACATCTGCACATAGCGCTTGCGGCCCTCCTTGGCCAGAGCCGTGAAGCTCTTCCAGCTTTTGAAGGCCTCCTTGTCGTCGGGGTGGGTGTCCAGATATAAAGCCAGCTCCTGGCACACGAAGTCCAGAGCCATCAGCTCCGCCAAGGGAGTGTCCTCCACCTGGCAGGAGGCGACATAGTCCATAAAGGGCAGGTCCAGGCCAGGGAACAGCGTGCCCTTTGCCAGAGCGTCGGCGCTGTCATAGGCCGGCTGGCTGCTCTGCTGAGCGGCCAGCATGGGCACGGCCAGCGGCGCGCAGGCGGGCAGAGACCCCTCTTTATAGGTACAGGAATCGTTGTTTTGCAAAAAAATTCCCCCTTTGCACGCCATACTATGCAAAGGGGGAGCTTGTTGTTATCGGCCATCAAATATGGATCTGGAACTGGCCAAAATCGAATATACCGTTTCCCTGTTCCAGTTGACCGGAAGAGGACAATTCATTGAATCCTTTTTCTATTCTATCGATCAGGTCTACAGGGATATTCAGCTGATGATGACCCGGCATGACCCTTGCTATATCAAGTTTCCGGACCTTTTGCACAGACTGCCGGAATCTCTGGGGGTCGGTGGACGGATAAAACGCGTCGAGACAGCCCTGATAGATCAGGTCACCGGAATACAGAACCTTTCTCCCCAACTCGTAGAAACAGCAATGACCGGGGGAATGTCCGGGCGTATGAACGACTGTCAACTGCCGGTCGCCTAAGTCCAGACAGTCTCCGTCGCGCAAAATCCTCTGCGGCGCGCCTTGAAAAACCTCGTAGCTGTCAATAGAAAAGCCGCTGGGAAAATCGCAAGGCTCGCGCGTCAGATTGCTCTTGACCACCGACAATGGTATCGGAAACCTGCCGGAAAGCCAATCCCTCTCCGCTTCATGAACCGCAATACTGTCAAAGTACCTGTGTCCGCCGATGTGGTCCCAATGGACATGGGTGGTGACCGCCATCAGGGGAAGCGCAGTAAGACTGTCTACAACTTCTCGAATGTTGGCGACACCCAAGCCGGTATCGATCAAGACTGCCCTGTCTGTTCCGCAGACCAGGTAGCAATGCGTCTCTTCCCAATGCTTATACTCGCTGATCGCGTAGGTACCCGCGTCGATCTCGTCGATCGTAAACCAATCGTTCATAGCAGCCGGGCGTCATTCCTCGATAAGCTTCAAAAACTCTTCCTCTGAAATAACCGGCACTCCCAGGGTCTGGGCCTTGGTGAGCTTGGAGCCGGGGTCGGCGCCGGCCAGCACATAGCTGGTCTTTTTGGACACGGACCCGGACGCCTTGCCGCCGAAGCGCTCGATGATCGCCTCCGCCTCGGACCGGGTGAAGCGCTCCAGCGCGCCGGTGAGGACAAAGGTCTTGCCGGCAAAGCGGTCGTCGACCAGCTCCTCCACGCTTGCAAAGGACACGCCCGCCTCCCGCAGGAGCCGTATCTGGTGCTGGCTCTGGGAGCTTTCGAACCACTGGACGATATACCGCGCGGTGACAGGCCCCACGTCGTCGATGTTGGTCAGTTCTTCCTCGCTGGCGGTCATCAGCTCGTCCAGCGTGGCGAAATGCCGGGCCAGGACCTTGGCGGCCTTGGACCCCACCTGCCGGATGCCAAAGGCGCACAGCAGCCGGGCAAGTCCCCGCGTCTTGCTGTCGGCGATGTTGGCGATCAGGTTCTCCGCCGACTTCTTCCCCATGCGCTCCACCGCCGCCACGGACTGGGGTTCCAAATAATAGAGCTCCGCCGGGGTGCGTATGAGCTCCGCCTTGTCCAGCGCCTCCACCACCGCCGGGCCAAGCCCGTCGATGTCCATGGCGTCCTTGGAGGCAAAGTGGACGATGTTCCGAAGCCGCTGGGCCGGGCACTCCGCGCCGGTGCAGCGGATGGCGGCGCCGTCCTCGTCCCGGACCACCGGCGCGCCGCAGGCGGGACAGGTCGCGGGAAAGCGGAAACAGCCCTTGCTGTCCTTCTTCACGACCTCCAGCACCTCGGGGATGATCTCCCCCGCCTTTTGTACCAGCACCGTGTCCCCCACGTTCACACCCATTTTCTCGATGAAGTCCTGGTTGTGCAGCGTGGCGTTGGTGACGGTGGTCCCGGCCAGACGTATGGGCTCGATGACCGCCTTTGGGGTCAGCACGCCGGTACGGCCCACCTGGATGAGGATATCCGTCACACGGCTGGGCTTTTTCTCCGGCGGGTATTTATAGGCCACCGCCCAGCGGGGGTATTTGGCGGTGCTGCCAAGAGCCGTGCGCTGGGCAAGGCTGTTGAGCTTCACCACCGCGCCGTCGATGTCGAAGGGATAGTTTTCACGGCCCTCGCCGATGGCCGTGATGGTATCGGTGCACTCCTGCGGGGTCCTGCACAGGGTGTGGGCCACCACGGGAAAGCCCATAGCGGCCATCGCCTCCAATGTCTCGTAGTGAGTCTCATACGTCACGCCCTCGGCAAGCTGGATGTTGAAGCAGATGATGTCCAACATGCGCTCGGCGCACACGGCCGGGTCCTGCTGGCGCAACGAACCGGCGGCAGCGTTGCGGGGATTGGCCAGCGGCGGCAGGCTCTCCACCTCCCGCTGGGCGTTGATGGTGTTGAACGAGTCGTGGGACATATAGACCTCGCCACGGACGATGATGCGCGACGGCGCGTCATGCAGCGTCTTGGGCAGGTTGCGGACCGTGCGCAGGTTCTCCGTCACGTCCTCCCCCACCGCGCCGTTGCCCCGTGTCGCGCCCCGGTAGAGGACGCCGTTTCGGTACTCCACCGCCACGGACAGCCCGTCGATCTTCGGCTCCGTCACATAGTCGTGAGGCTCCGGCACCGACGCGTCCATCTTCTCCACGAAACCGGCCACTTCCTCGAAGGAAAACACGTCCTGCAAGCTCTCCAGCGGCACCTCATGCTCCACCGGGGCAAACGCCTCGCTCACGTGCCCGCCCACGTGCTGGGTAGGCGAGTCGGGCCGTATCCAGTCCGGGTGTTCGGCCTCCATGCGCTTGAGCTCGTTGTTCATCCGGTCGTACTCAAAGTCCGACACCAGCGGCGCGTCGTTGTCGTAATAGGCCACGGACAGCGCCAGGAGCTTTTCCACAAGCTGATTATAAGCCTCGATCGTATATTCCATGTTCATCTCTCCAGGTTCATATAACTGCTGGGCACCTGGCCCACGATAACTGTCTCGGAGACGAGGATCTCCGGCCGCACGGACGCGTCCATCTCCCGCCAGGGGAGCATACAGGAAAGCCGGATATCCAGGTCCAGAAAGAGCTGGTGCCGGGTCTGGTTGATGCCGGCGCTGGTGATCTCGCTGCGAAAGCTGGCCGTGCTGGAGCTGAGCACGGTCACGTCCACGGTAATGGACGGACCACGGTTCATGAAAAGCGCGCTGCCCAGTATGTTCGCC
Organism: uncultured Oscillospiraceae bacterium; assembly: GCA_947625845.1. GTDB lineage: Bacteria > Bacillota > Clostridia > Oscillospirales > Oscillospiraceae > CAJOIG01. The sequence continues at coordinate 4,884 of CANQQB010000032.1, read as the reverse complement.
AGCGGTATCTCCACCGTCGCCGTGCCCTGCTCCGTGGCCTCCACGGCGCGGGACAGCACCTCCGCCGACAGGCTGTTGATGGCCGCCACATTGGCGCTCACCGCCGACACATTGCCGTCGGCGTCGTGCTCCAGGTCAACCAACGCACCGCCGCCGAAACGGCTGTCCGACATCACGTCCTTGACGATCTCGTTGACCCGCAGGACCACATCGTCCCTGGCGGCGGACACGGCGTAGTCCGCGATCATGCGCCGCAGGGATACGCTCACCAGCGCCAGCGCTCCAAACGCCAGCAGGACAAGCGCCAGCAGGAGCGTCCGTCGGGCTGTCCGTCTCGCCCCCGGACCCAGAAGCACCCGGCCGGGCCATCTGTGCGTCCGCATACCGTCACCTCCTTCTGGGACGATATGCCATAAAGCGTCACAATATGACAGCGCCGCGGGTTATTTCGCCATTTCCTCCAGGAAAAGCCGGGCCAGCGCCAGTTGGGCCTCGCACTCTGCAAGCTTTGCCACGGACGCCGGGGAGTGGATGTTCCGCACCGCCACGGACAGCGCCGCCACGCGCACGCCGCCCAGGCTTCTCTGTACGGCGGAGCCGTCGGTCCCGCCGGCGATCATGGTCTTAGTCTGCCATGCAATGCCGTTTTCATCCGCCAGACGCCGGAGGGTGTTATAAAGCTCCCGGTCGTAAATTGTCCCCTTGTCCATAAAGGGGATGACCACGCCCTTGCCGAGCTCACAGACACGGGCAGCGCCCTCCGCGCCGGGCAGGTCGGCGGCGGTTGTGGTCTCCAGTATCAAAGCCACGTCCGGCTCGACGGTGACCGCCGCGACGGAGGCGCCCCGGCAGCCCACTTCCTCCTGGACCGTGAAGGCGAACCAGCAGTCGCAGGGAAGCTCCCCCTCCAAAAGCTCGATCATGGCGGCGCACCCGGCCCGGTCGTCAATGGCCTTGGCCTTCACAAAGCCGTCCCCATAGCGGACCACCGTGTCGTCAAAGGCCGCCAGGTCCCCGATGGACACGGACTTCTCCGCCTCCTCCCGGCTGTTGGCGCCGATGTCGATGTACATATCCCGCATGGGCGGCAGGGTCTTCCGCTGTTCCTGGGTGGTCAGGTGCACGGCCTTGCAGCCGATGACGCCACGGGTCCGCTGAGCGCCCACATGGACCGGCTTGCCCAGCAAGATCTGGGGGTTGACGCCCCCGGCCTGGTCAAAGCGCAGGTAGCCCTCGGCCGTGATATCCGTCACGATCAGGCCCACCTCGTCCATGTGCGCGCAGAGCATGACCCGCCTGTCGGGTGTCTTCGCGCCACGCTTGAATACCATCAGGTTCCCCATGGGGTCGGTGCGTATAGCGTCAGCGTGGGGCATGACCCGCTCCAGGATATAATCCCGGACCTCATCCTCGCCGCCGGTAACGCCGTCCAAGCAGCACAAAGTCTCCATCGTGTCCAGCAGCATCGTCACACCTCCATATTCTCCACGTACGCCGTCAAAAGCTCCACGCACGCGTCCATATCCCGCAGGTCCACAACCTCCACCGGCGTGTGCATGTACTTCAGCGGCAGGTCTACCAGCGCCGTTGCCACGCCCTCACGGGTGATCTGAATGGCCTCGGCGTTGGTGCCGCTGTTGCCGCCGGGCTCCGCCTTCCGCTGGCAGGGAATACTGTTTTTCTCCGCCAGCGCCAGCAGCTCCAGAGCCATCGTCCGGTTGATGTTGGGTCCGATGCTGACGGCGGGACCCTTGCCGCACTGGCAGACAACCTGGGTCGCGTCTGGCGTCCGGCCGTGGGTCACGTCCACCACCAGCGCCTTATAGGGCCGAATGGTCCAGGACGCCACCTTGGCCCCCCGGTGGCCCACTTCCTCCTGGGTGCTCACCAGGCAGCACACGTCCACGTTCAGGTCCCTTTTCTCGCTCAGCCGTTCAAACGCCTTCATGATGATGGCCGCGCAGGCCCGGTCGTCCAGGGCCTTGCCGCATATCTGATGCTCACCCAGCGCCTCACAGGAGCTGACGTACACCGCCGGGGTACCGGGCGGGACAAGCTTTTCCGCCGTGGCCTGGTCCAGCCCTACGTCGATGTAGAGCTTGTCCGCCGACAGGGCCTTGCCCTTGTCCTCCGCCGAGAGCACGTGGGGCGGCATGGCGGCCACGACGCCGTACAGAGGCGGCTCGGTCATCACCCGCACCTCCCGCGCCGGGAGCATCCGCGGGTCCACCCCACCCAGGGTGGCGAAGGACAAAAAACCGTCCTTCACGCCGGTGGTGATAAGCCCGATCTCGTCCATATGCGCGTCCAGCAGGACCGTTTTGGCCCCAGGCCGGCCGCAGCGCTTCCAGGCCGTCACGCTGCCAAGCACGTCGATGTTCACCTCATCCGCGAAGGGGTGCAGGTAATTGGCCACATACTCGGTCACATCTGCCTCAAACCCGGACGGTCCGCTCAGGCCGGACAGCCGCTGGGTAAGCTCCATCAATTCCAAGGTTATGCCTCCATTTCCATGATGATCTTGCGGAACAGTTCTCCCCGTTCCTCGAAATTCTTGAATCTGTCAAAGGACGTGCTGGCCGGGCTCATCAGCACCGTATCCCCCGGCTCTGCGGCGGCCGCAGCCGCGCGCACCGTCTCGGTGAAATCGTCCAGCACGAATATCTCCGGCGCGCCGGGCTTGTATTCTGGCGCAGCCTCCACGGCGGCTTTGATCTTTCCCGCCGTCAGGCCGGTGAGATACAGCTTCTTCACGTGGCGGCATATGGAAGGCCCCAGCGCGTCAAAGGGCACACCCTTGTCCTTGCCGCCGGCGATCAGGATGATCTTCTCGTCAAAGCAGGCAAGCCCCGCCAGCGTCCTGTCCGGGCTTGAGGCGATGGAGTCGTTGATATACGTCACGCCCCTGTGCACCCGCACGGTCTCCAGCCGGTGGGGCACGCCGGGAAACGTCCGGGCCACATGCGCCATCGTCTCCGGCGGCACAAGGTCCCACACGGCGGCGAAGGCCGTCATCATGTTCTCCACGTTGTGCATACCGGGGACCCTGATGTCCGCCGCGGGCATGATCTCAGTCGCCTGACCGTCCACGTTGGCGCAAATAACGCCGTCTGACCTGAGATACACGCAGGGGATCACCGCCTCTTTGCGGCTGAACCACCACACGCGCCCCGGCGCTTCCTCCGCGCAGGCGCGCGTCACGGCATTGTCCCAGTTCAGGACAAGCTTCCCACCCGGCCTTTGCTGTAAGAATATCCGCTTTTTCGCGTCGATATAATCCTGATAATCCTTATGGATATCCAGGTGATTGGGGGCGATGTTGGTGATCACCGCCACATCCGGGGCACAGGCCATGGAATGAAGCTGAAAAGAGCTCAGCTCCAGCACCGCCGCGTCGGACGGCTGTATCTTGTCCACGTCCGCCAGCAGAGGCCGGCCGATGTTCCCGCCAAGCCAGACCGTGCGTCCGGCGGTCTCCAGGAGTTTGGCGATGACGGTGGTGGTGGTGGTCTTGCCGTCGGAGCCGGTCACGGCCACGATGGGACAGGGACAGAGCTTGAAAAAGACCTCCATCTCGCTGGTGATCTCCGTGCCCTTCTCCGCCAGCCGGGCAAGCTCCGGCCGGAACGGCAGCACACTGGGACTGCGAAACACGATGTCGCCGTCCAGCGCGTCAAGATAGCCCTCTCCCAGTTGGAACTTTACGCCCTTGGCGGCGCATGTATCGTAAAAAGCCCCCAGCGCGGCGGCGTCCGCCTTGTCATAGACGGTGGCGTCTATCCCGGCGTCAGCCAGCAGGTCAATGAGCGGCCGGTTGGAAAGCCCCGCACCCACCACGGCCACGCGCTTTCCTGCCAGGGAAGCTATATATTCTTTCAGCGTCAAGCTGCACACCTCACAATCTAGGATATTATAATACAACATCTTGTGCCACACAAGAAACGAATTGATACAAATAGTTGTTTCAGGCTATAAAGAGAGACAGGCGCGCGCCTGTCTCTCTTGCAAAAATGAGTCCTCTTGTAAGCCGGATTCTGTTAAAAATGGCCATCTATCTAGGCGCCGCGTTGCCGCTGCGCTCCAGCCACCTCCCCGGGGAGACCGGGCCGGTCGTATTCCCCTCCACGGTGTTGCTCCGAATAGAGTTTACAGCAGCGCACTGTCGCCAGAGCGCCGGGCGGTCTCTTACACCGCCTTTCCACCCTTACCGCGCTGAGAAAAGCGCGGCGGTATATCTCTGTTGCACTCGTCCTGATGTCGCCATCGGCGGGCGTTACCCGTTATTCCTGCCCTGTGGAGCCCGGACTTTCCTCACGCACAGCCTTTCGGCTCATGCCCGCGGCCATTCGGAAGGCTCACTTTATAAGCTGTCGCGGGGACTTACTCGTCCATGTTCCCCCAGTTGTGCCAGACATTCTGCACGTCCTCGTTGTCCTCGAAGATGTCCAGCATTTTCTGCATGTTTTTCCTGTCGCCCTCAGCCGTCAGATTGACGTAGTTCTGGGGCACCATTTCCTCCTGAGCGGAGTCCAGCTTGTAGCCGTGAGCGGTCATGTAATCCGCCACGGCGGTCACGTCCTCCGGCGCGGTGTAGAGGGTGAACACGCCTTCCTCCGTCTCCATATCGGCGGCGCCGGCCTCCATGGCGTCCATCATGACGGTGTCCTCGTCCAGGTCGCCGTCCTCGTTGTCCACCACGATGACGCCTTTGCGGTCAAAGGACCAGCTCACGCAGTTGGTGGGGCCCATGTTGCCGTTATACTTGTCGAAGGTGTGGCGCACGTCGCTGGCGGTGCGGTTGCGGTTGTCGGTCATGGCCTCCACGATGATGGCCACGCCGCTGGGGCCGTAGCCCTCGTAGGTGACGGACTCGAAGCTGGAGGT
>CANQQB010000031.1 GCA_947625845.1 uncultured Oscillospiraceae bacterium | reverse complement strand
AACAGCTCCCGCATGGCGGTGTTGATGGCGTCGCACACCAGGTCGGTGTTCAGGGCCTCCAGGATGGTCTTGCCGATCAAAATCTCGCTGGCCATAGCGGCGGAGTGGGTCATGCCGGAGCAGCCGATGGTCTCCACCAGGGCTTCTTCGATGATGCCGTTTTTCACGTTCAGGGTCAGCTTGCACGCGCCCTGCTGGGGGGCGCACCAGCCGATGCCATGGGTGAAACCGCTGATGTCGCTGATCTCCTTGGCCTGGACCCACTTACCCTCTTCGGGGATGGGGGCCGGGCCGTGGTACGCGCCTTTGGCGACGCACGTCATCTTGTCAACTTCCGCTGAATAGATCATGATGTTCTCCCTTCTGTCAAACGTGATTCAACTTTGCTTGAAATAAACGCAATATAATAGCCACAGCGTGGTCATTGTAGCATAAAGGCATATTTTCGTCAATGATAAAACGCGAGAATAAAAGCTCCCGCCCCGGGCGTAAACGGGACGGGAGACGGGGTTTGTTTATGTATCAGAAGATGTAGTTTTTGCACACCGGCGCGCAGGCGTCGGCAGAGGCCTTGTCGTACCAGATCAGGTTGTTGCCGCTGGCCTTGTCGAACAGCTGGATCAGCTTCGGCTGGGTCGTGAACTTCACCGTCGCGCCCATGGACACGTCCGTCTTCAAATCCACCGTCGGGATGACCATGACCACCTCGTCGCCGTTGCTGTCCGCGTGCAGGTGCACCTCGGAGCCCATCATCTCGTTCACCACGATCTTCGCCTCCAGGTCGCCCTGGCCCACGCTGATGTGCTGGGGACGGATGCCCGCCACGATGTCGCAGGACTGCTGGTTGTTCTGTTTCAGCGCCTTCTGCTGGAACTCGTCCAGCTTGAACCGCGCGCCGCGGATCTCGGCGTAATAAACGCCGCCATCCAGGACCAGCTTGCAATTATCGAAGAAGTTCATCACCGGCATGCCGATGAAGCCGGCCACGAACAGGTTCACGGGCTTGTCGAACACCTCGCCGGGGGTGCCGATCTGGTTGACAAAACCGTCCTTCATGATGACGATCCGGTCGCCCAGGGTCATAGCCTCGGTCTGGTCGTGGGTCACGTACATGAACGTGGTGTTGATACGGCTGCGCAGCTTGATGATCTCCGCGCGCATCTGGTTACGCAGCTTGGCGTCCAGGTTGGACAGAGGTTCGTCCATCAGGAACACCTTCGGGTCACGGACCATGGCGCGGCCGATAGCCACACGCTGCCGCTGGCCGCCGGACAGTGCCTTGGGCTTACGGTCCAGGTACTGGGTGATGTCCAGGATCTCCGCCACTTCACGGACCTTCTTGTCGATCTCTGGCTTGGGGACCTTCTTCAGCTTCAGGGCGAAGGCCATGTTGTCGTACACCGTCATGTGGGGGTACAGCGCGTAGGACTGGAAGACCATCGCGATGTCGCGATCCTTCGGCTCCACGTTGTTGCACAGCTTGCCGTCGATGTACAGCTCGCCGTCCGTGATGTCCTCCAGGCCGGCCACCATGCGCAGGGTAGTGGACTTGCCGCAGCCGGAGGGACCGACCAGCACGATGAATTCCTTGTCCGCGATGTCCAGGTTCACGTCATGTACCGCCGTGACACCGCCCTCGTACACCTTCTTCAGACCTTTGATGATGACTTCGGACATGTTTCTCAGCTCTGACAGCCGGGCCTCCGCCCTGCTGCCTCACAGCCGCCCGCAAGGGGCGCGCCGCCTTACGACAGGTCTCCACACTGCCGCACCGCGAGCTACGCGGAAAGATTTTTCCTCCTTTTTTTACGGTCCCGCACCGTTATGGTAGAGGAGTAACGGCGAAGGGCCTGATTAAAATAGTGGGCGATTTGCCCAAAATTACGAAATTATATTACCATGGAATATGACAGATTGCAAGGACAAATTTGCGTTCAACACGACGATATTCGCCGCTTTGCCCACGTCCAGGCTGCCGTACCGGTCATAGATACCCAGCGCCTGAGCCGGATGGACCGCCGCGGCGGTCACCGCCGTGTGCAGGTCCACGCCGAAACCCACCGCTCGGACCATGCCGCCCATCAGGTCCGTGATGGACCCGGCGATGGTGCCGTCCGCGAGAGTGGCCAGCGGGCCCTTCACGAAGATGTCCTGTCCGCCCAGGGTGTACTGGCCGTCCGGCATGCCGCAGGCCCGCAGGGAGTCGCTGATGATGATGACCCGGTCCTTAAACAGCTTGAACACGGCCCGGATGACGGCGGGGTGGATATGCACGCCGTCGCAGATGAGCTCCACCATGCAGTCCGAGTCCGACGCCGCGCCAATAGGTCCCGGCGCCCGGTGGCCCAGGGGGTTCATGGCATTGAACAGGTGGGTGGCCTGCTTGGCCCCCGCGTCAAAGGCCGCCAGCGCCTGGTCGTAGTCGCAGGCGGTGTGGGCTACGCTGACCCGCACCTGGTCCTTGACCTTGCGGATGAAGTCCAGCGCCCCCGGCGCCTCCGGCGCCAGGCTCACCAGCTTCACCAGTCCGCCGGACAGCTCCTTCAAATGCAGCAGCAGCTCCGGGTCCGGGTCCCGAATCCAGGCGCCGTTTTGCGCGCCCTTCTTGGCCTGGGACAAAAACGGTCCCTCCAGGTTCACGCCCACCAGGTCAGCGCCGTTGACGGCGTTTGCCCTGTGCGTCGCCGCCGTCTTGCAGATAAGCTCCAATTGCGGCACGTCCAGGGTCATGCCGGCGGGGCAGAACTGGGTCACGCCCCGGCTCAGCTCATAGTCCGCCATGGTCTGCAAACCCGCGGCGTCCCCGTCGGAGAAGTCCGCGCCCATGCAGCCGTGGAAGTGCAGGTCCGTAAGACCGGGTATCACGTAGCAGTCCGTTACGTCCAGCGTCTCGCCGCCGGCGTTGGGAACGATCTTGTCCCCTTCCACGCACACGTCCCGAAGGACGAAGCCCTTATGCGGGTCAAAGACCCGTCCGCCGGTCAGTCTCATACCGCCACCCCTGTCTCCAACAGACCGGAAAGGGCCGCCTCGTCGCCCACCAGGACCACGTCCGGGTGAAGCTGCAAAATGGAGGCCGGGCACTTGGGGGTGATGGGACCGGCAAAGGCGTCCTTCACAGCCCGTGCCTTGTCGTGGCCGCTGACGACCACCAGCACGCGCCTGGCCCGCATGATGGCGCCCATGCCCATGGTCAGAGCCTTCTTGGGCACCTCGTCCCGGCTTGCGAAGAATCGGGCGTTGGCGTTTATCGTGGACTCGGTCAGCTCCACCACGTGGGTGGGAGCGATAAAGGCGTCGCCGGGCTCGTTGAAGCCGATGTGGCCGTTGTGGCCCATGCCCAGAAGCTGGATGTCCGCGGGTCCCAGCTTTTTCAGCAGCGCCTCGTACCGCTCGCACTCCGCGTCCGGGTCCGCCGCCTTGCCGTTGGGCACGTTGGTATTGGCCTTGTCGATGTTCACATGGTCGAACAGATTGTGGTTCATGAAATACCGGTAGCTCTGGTCATGGGTCCCGTCCAGACCGGCGTACTCGTCCAGGTTCACGGTGGTGATGTGGGAAAAGTCCAGGTCCCCCGCCGCGCACCCGGCCGCCAGATTCCGGTAAAGCCCCACCGGCGTGGAGCCCGTGGCCAGGCCCAGAACGGAGTCGGGCTTGGCAATGACCTGAGCGGCGATGACCGCCGCCGCGCTGCGGCTCATAGCCTCATAATCTTTGGTGATAACGATCTGCATGATCATAACCTCCTGCAAATATTTAACCTTTGACCGCACCCATGGTGATGCCCTGGGTGAAGTATTTCTGGAAAATGATGAACACGGTCAGGATGGGCACCGAGGCCAGGGCCGCGCCGGCCATGATCAGGCCGTAGTCGGTGCTCAGCTCCGATTGCAACTGGGCAATGCCCAGGGAGATGGTCAGGTTGCTGGTGCTGGTGAGCATGATCAGCTGCATGAAATAGTCGTTCCAGGAGTTGATGAACGTAAAGATAGCCAGCGCGCCGATGCCGGGCTTGACCAGCGGCACCACGATACGCAGGAACGTCTTGGCCTCGCTGGCCCCGTCGATACGGGCAGCCTCCAGCATCTCTCCCGGAATGCTCTCGGAAAACTGCTTCATGAGGAACACGCCGAAGGGCCAGCCCACGATGGGGAAGATAACGGACCACATCTTGTCGTACAGCTTCAGGGAGCTCATCTCCCGGATAAGGGGGATAAGGATGACCTGCTTGGGCAGGGCCATCGCGCATATGATCAGCGAGAACACCAGTCCCCGGCCTACGAACCGTTTTTTCGCCAGGGAGTACCCCGCCATGGTGGCAGTCACGCAGGTCAGGATCATAGCCGCCACGGCCATCCAGACCGTGTTGATAAGCCAGCGGATGGCCGCCGGCACCGTGGGACCGGACAGGACCTGGCCCGTGAAGGGAATGGGGATGTCGAACAAATGCGCCGAGCGGCGGCTGAACAGCTTTTCAAAGTTGGTCAGCACCCACTCGCTGGGCCACCAGGCGGGAGTGGTGGAGTTGATCTCCTTCATGGTCTTGAACGCGCCGGTGACGATCCAGTACAGCGGGAACAGGAACAGCAGCGCCATGACGACCAGGATGATGACAGTGATGACCTTATAGGGAGTGGTGTGGTGCACGCCGTGATTGAGATTGTTATTCACGTCCCCACCTCCTTAATAGCTGGTGTCCGCCTTGGCCAGCTTGAACTGCACGGCGGAGAAGATGGCGATGATGATGGCCAGGATAACGCCCATAGCGTTGCCGTAGCCATAGTGATACAGCTTGAACGCCTGGTAATATATGTAGTACATGATGGTGTCCGTACTGTGGTTTGGCCCGCCGGACGTGAGAAGCTGTATCAGCGCGAAGCACTGGAAGGAGTTGATGGTGGTGATAACCAGGATATAGAGCGTGGTGGGCATGATCTGGGGCCATTTGATGCGCCAGAACACCTGCATGTCGTTGGCCCCGTCCACCTGGGACGCCTCCACCAGCGAGTGGTCCACGTTGCCCAGAGCGGACACATACAGCACGATGGGCTGGCCCACGGAGGTGGTCAGCAGGATCAGGATGATGCAGCCCAGGGCAAAACGCTCGTCGCCCAGCCAGTTAATGTTTTTCTCGATCAGCCCCAGGCCCTTGCCTACATAGTTAAAGATGCCGTAGTAGTTGTTGTACATCCACTTCCACACCACCGTCACGGCCACGGAGCCGGTGACCACGGGCAGGTAGAAGATGCACCGGAACGCCGAGCGGATCGGTCCCCGCATCTTATAGATGGCGGAGCTGACCCACAGGGAGAACGCGCATGTCACCGGCACGGAGACGATCACGATGACCAGCGTGTTCTTCAGCGCCTTGAGAAAGGCGGGGTCCTTGAACAGGTCCTTGTAGTTTTGCAGGCCGATGAAGATGTCCTGCCTGTCCTTGCCCATGGTAGCGTCAAAAAAGCTGGTGTAGACACACATGATCATGGGGTACACCACGAACCCCACGAAGAAGATCAGGCTCGGCAGCAGGAACAGATACCCGGATATAGTCTCCCGCCGCACCAGAGCCTTGCTCATGGATTGTCTGCGCAAGCCGATCCGCCTCCTTCCTTGTTTGATTTTTCGGGGCACACGGCTCCGTCCAAAGCCCTTTGACCCTGGGCGGAGCGGTCTGTCTCGGAAAAAGGACGACACCCTCTCCCGTGCGCTGCGCGGGAGAGGGTGCGCACCTGATTACTGACTAGTGGTCTTTCCCGAAGAACTCAGCCCTCGGCCGCCTTGTTGGCGTTCTCCACGAACACGCCCAGCTCTTCCGCCGGGTCACCGCCCTGGCCCACACGCTGCAGCATGTTCCACCACTCCGCGCGGGCTTCCGTCCAGCCCGCCGCCACCTGGTAATAGTCGCCCAGGTACGGCATCAGCTTCGTGTACTCCGCCATTGTCTCGTTGTCGGACCAGATGTCGGACACGTCCGCTCCGTCCACGCTGTCACGGACCGCAAAGTAGCTCGCCGCCTTCACGGACGCCGTCAGACCTTCCTCACTGTCCGCCATGTACTTGATGAACGCTTTCGCAGCCGCGATCTTGTCCGCGTCGCCATTATCGAATATGCCGAAGCCCCAGATGCCGCCGCAAAGCTGGCTCTCACCTGTCTCGCTCGGGAAGCTCATGAACTCGATCTGCTGCCCGTTCAGCGTCAGACCCTCGCCCGTGTCCGCGCTGTTCGGGTTCAGCTGCTGCGCTATGTTCCAGCAGAACGCCATCTTCAGCACTTCCTGGTAGAACAGCGCGATCTCCTCGCCGCCGTTGATGGACGGGTCAAAGGCAATGCCGTCCAGACCCTGCAGCAGCTCCAAAGCCTCCGCGTTCGCCGCGTCGTCCGCCGTGTACGCCGTGTGGTCCGCGCTCGTGAACGTCCCGCCGTACAGGTTGTTGATCAGAGCGCGCGTGCCCTGGTCGCCGCCCTGGTCCTTGCAGAACACCGCCGCCACCGTGTCGCCATATTCCTCATACAGCGCCTTCACGGCGTTGATGAAGTCCTCCGTCGTCCAGGTGTGGCTCTCCAGGTCCACGTACTTGTCCGCGCCCGCTTCCTTGAACGCGTCGTAGTTGATTGCCATGCAGTGGGCCGTCATGACCACGGGGTACTCATACAGAGCCCCGTCCGCGTTGAAGCACGCCGCCTGCACCGCCGCGTTCACTTCCTCCGCGTCCTGCTCGTCCCAGATGTCGGACAGGTCTACCATCAGGCCCTTCGCGCCCCAGTTGGCAACCAGACGCTCCGGTCCTTCCATGACCAGGTCGGGAGCCACGCCGCCCTCGATGGCGGTGTTGACCTTGTTGTCGCCCTCGGTGTAGTCCAGATACTCCACCGTCACGTTGATGTCGGGATAGACCTCGTTGAACCCCTCGATCAGCTCCGTCACCGTGGCCTCGTCACCCCACTTGCCGATGGGATACGTCCACAGCGTGATGTCCGCCGCAGGAGCTTCAAGAGCGGTCTCCGCGTCCTCGATGGCGGCCTCTACCAGCTCTTCGCCGGCCTCTTCCGCCGCGTCGTCAGCGGGCTCTTCCTCTTCAGGAGCTTCCTCTTCGGGAGCCTCTTCCTCGGGAGCTTCCTCTTCCTCAGCGGGAGCGACACCCGCCGCCTTGTTGGCGTTCTCCACGAACACGCCCAGCTCTTCCGCCGGGTCGCCGCCCTGGCCTACCCGCTGCAGCATGTTCCACCACTCCGCGCGGGCTTCCGTCCAGCCCGCCGCCACCTGGTAATAGTCGCCCAGGTACGGCATCAGCTTCGTGTACTCCGCCATTGTCTCGTTGTCGGACCAGATGTCGGACACGTCCGCTCCGTCCACGCTGTCACGGACCGCAAAGTAGCTCGCCGCCTTCACGGACGCCGTCAGACCTTCCTCACTGTCCGCCATGTACTTGATGAACGCTTTCGCAGCCGCGATCTTGTCCGCGTCGCCATTATCGAATATGCCGAAGCCCCAGATGCCGCCGCAAAGCTGGCTCTCACCTGTCTCGCTCGGGAAGCTCATGAACTCGATCTGCTGCCCGTTCAGCGTCAGACCCTCGCCCGTGTCCGCGCTGTTCGGGTTCAGCTGCTGCGCTATGTTCCAGCAGAACGCCATCTTCAGCACTTCCTGGTAGAACAGCGCGATCTCCTCGCCGCCGTTGATGGACGGGTCAAAGGCAATGCCGTCCAGACCCTGCAGCAGCTCCAAAGCCTCCGCGTTCGCCGCGTCGTCCGCCGTGTACGCCGTGTGGTCCGCGCTCGTGAACGTCCCGCCGTACAGGTTGTTGATCAGAGCGCGCGTGCCCTGGTCGCCGCCCTGGTCCTTGCAGAACACCGCCGCCACCGTGTCGCCATATTCCTCATACAGCGCCTTCACGGCGTTGATGAAGTCCTCCGTCGTCCAGGTGTGGCTCTCCAGGTCCACGTACTTGTCCGCGCCCGCTTCCTTGAACGCGTCGTAGTTGATTGCCATGCAGTGGGCCGTCATGACCACGGGGTACTCATACAGAGCCCCGTCCGCGTTGAAGCACGCCGCCTGCACCGCCGCGTTCACTTCCTCCGCGTCCTGCTCGTCCCAGATGTCGGACAGGTCTACCATCAGGCCCTTCGCGCCCCAGTTGGCAACCAGACGCTCCGGTCCTTCCATGACCAGGTCGGGAGCCACGCCGCCCTCGATGGCGGTGTTGACCTTGTTGTCGCCCTCGGTGTAGTCCAGATACTCCACCGTCACGTTGATGTCGGGATAGACCTCGTTGAACCCCTCGATCAGCTCCGTCACCGTGGCCTCGTCACCCCACTTGCCGATGGGATACGTCCACAGCGTGATGTCCGCCGCAGGAGCTTCAAGAGCCGGGCCGGGGCCGGTGACCGTGGCGGCCGTCTTGTCGTTCTCTTCCTCTTCTTCGGCAGGTTCCTCTTCCTCAGCAGGGGCCTCGGTGGGCTCCGGCTCCGGTTCCTCGGTGGGTTCCGGTTCTTCCGTGGGAGCCTCGGTCGGTTCCGGTTCCTCCGTAGGTGCCTCCGTTGGCTCGGGTTCCTCCGTAGGTGCCTCCGTTGGCTCGGGTTCCTCGGTGGGAGCCTCGGTGGGAGCTTCCGTAGGCGCTTCCTCAGCCGTCTCTCCCTCGTCGGTGTCGCTCGCTTCCTCAGCGGGAGCCGCTTCCTCGGTCTTGGGCTCTTCCGCAGGCTTCTCATCCTTCTTGCTGCCGCAGGCGGCCAGGCTGAACACCATCGCAAGACAGAGGATGATCGCGAGCAGTCTCTTCATCTTCATGGATTTACCTCCTTAATGTGATATAGAATTTCCATAAATTTTTCCCGCGATATGTGGATATTCTCGTTAAATTTTACAATACGTCAGGAAGATTGTCAATAACTTGGTTGTTCCTGATTTTAGAAATATTGTCTTTCATTCTCACTTATTGACCGGGTACGCCATATCGCCGCCGCCCAGAAGCTGACCCAGCATCATGTCGCACATGATAAGGCTCCGGGGCAGGTGGAAAGGCCCCTTGAAGGTGGAGCCCTTGGTGGACGGCATGGTGGGCAGACCGTCCCGGCGCAGGTAGCCGTACCACTCGCCGTTGGCCGGGTCCGCGAAATGGGCCTTGCAGTATTCTACGTCCTTCCGGAACCAGTCCAGGTACTTCTCCCTGCCCGTATCCCGGTAGAGCATGAGGGAGGAGATAAGTATCTCGTTGTGGGGCCACCAGAGCTTCATGTCGTGCTCGTAGGCCTCGGGAGGCTTTTTCTGGCAGTCCAGGAAGTACAAAAGCCCGCCGTATTCCTCGTCCCAGCCGGCGTCGATGGCCCAGTTGAAGATCTGCTCCGCGCCGTCGTGGAGCTTCTTGTCCCCAGTCCTGTTGGCGTACTCCAGCAAAAACCAGACGCACTCGATGTCGTGACCGGGGTTGACCTTGCGCCCGTCGGTGTACCAAAGCTCCGGGTTTCCATCCATGTCCACGCTCTCCAGCGTGCAGCGCAGCTCCGGCTTGACGTGGTATTTGAATATCTCGTCGGCGCATATGGCGGCCCGCTCGTCGTATAAAGCCGCCCGGTCCGGGTCCACCCGGCGCAGCACGGAGGTGATGTTCAGGTAGATCATGGGGTCGGCCAGCGCCCGGCCGGATCGGGTCTCGGGAATGGTCTTGGGGCCCATGCCGGTGGGGTCCGCGATCAGCCCCCGGTTGAGCTGCCAGATCAGCTCATAGGCCCGCCGGGCACGCTCCAAATGCTCCCGCTCGCCGGTGACGCCGTAATACTCCGCGTTGGCCAGGGCATAAAACCCCTCGGAGAAGCAGTACCGCCGCTGGCGCAGGGGCTTTCCCTCGGCGGTGACGGTGAAGTAAAGCCTCCCGCCGGCGTCATGGTTGACGCAGTAGTCCTCCAGAAAGTCTATGCAGCTCTTCGCCGCTTCAAGCCACTGTTTTCGCACGCCGTACACGTGGCACAGGTAGGAAAACGTCCAGCCGCACCGGCCCTGCATCCACACGCTCTTGTCGGTGGAATAGATCTGACCCGTTCGGTCCAGGCAGGTGTACACCCCGCCGTGCTCTCTGTCCATGCCGTTGGCCAGCCAGAAATCCACGCAGGCGCGCAGCTCGCTCTGTATCCAGTCCCGGTAGGCTTGAAGCTCTTGCGTATGGGTATCCATGAGGCATGATCTCCCTTCAAAAGTCGATTTATGGCTTCATCATAGGGGGTTTTCGACCTCCCGTCAAGAAAAATCGTGAAAATTTCTCTTGACAATATAGAAAAAACTGATAGCCTATTAAGTACAGTGGGAAGAAAATTTATCTTTTTTCAACAAAAAACAACAAGCCGCGCCATCAAAAAGGAGGACTCGCTATGCATCATTTGGGTATTGAAGTATCCGTCAGGAACGTCCCCTCCCTGGACCCCGGTTTCCTGCCCCTGAACCGCTTCAACGAGGCGTTTCTCGCCACCGCGAAGGAGCCGTTCCACATCGCCGTGGAACGGGCCGGCGGCCAGATGGCCGTGTACAAGACCTTTATCCACGGCACAGCGGACATGTTCGACGCGGACGTGTACTACATCGAGCGGACCGTGAAGACGCTGCTTTGGATGAAAGGCGGCTTCCGGGTATACCTGGCGGGCAATGAGGCGGTCTGCGCCGCCATCGAGAAAATTTACGCCGCCGACGGTCAGCAGCAGTTCGACCACCACTTTATGGCCCACGTGTTCGAGCACCCCTTCGAGGTGGTGCGCGTGGATAAGGTGCCCGACGCCAAGGACAGCCCCCAACGCATCGGCGGGCACATGGACGGCTGCCGCATCGGCTTTGACGCCGGCGGCTCCGACCGTAAAGTCTCCGCCGTCGTCAACGGGGAGAGCGTGTACTCCGAGGAAGTGGTCTGGTACCCCAAGATCACCGCCGACCCGGACTATCACTACGAGGGCATCGTGTCCGCCTTAAAGTCCGCGGCGGCGCACATGCCCCGCGTGGACGCGGTGGGCGTGTCCTCCGCCGGCATCTACATCAACAACCGCACCATGCGTGCCAGCCTGTTTTTGCAGGTGCCCGACGATCTTTTCGACGCCAAGGTCAAGGACATCTACATCCGGGCCATCACGGACACCTTTGGCCCCATACCCTACGCGGTCATCAACGACGGCGACGTGTCGGCTCTGGCGGGCATGATGAGCCTGGGCGAGCCCAACGTGCTGGGCATCGCCATGGGAACCAGCGAGGCCGTGGGCTACGTGGACGCCGAGGGGTGCATCACCGGCTGGCTCAACGAGCTTGCCTTCGTGCCCGTGGACGCCAGCCCCGCCGCCATGCGGGACGAGTGGAGCGGCGACATTGGCTGCGGCGTCAAGTACTTCTCCCAGGACGCGGTCATCAAGCTGGCCCCCGCCGCCGGTATCGACCTGGACGAGAGCCTCTCCCCCGCCCAGAAGCTGAAGGCCGTCCAGGCCCTCATGGAGGCGGACGACGAACGGGCCGCGAAGATCTACGACTCCATCGGCGTGTACCTGGCCCACGCGCTGGCCTATTACTACGACCTCTATAAGTTCCGCCATGTGCTGCTGCTGGGCCGGGTCATGTCCGGCAAGGGCGGCGATTTGATACTCAGCCGGTGCAAGGCCGTGCTGGCCGACGAGTACCCCGCCGTGAGCCAGGCCATCCGCCCCGCTCTGCCCGACGAGAAGTTCCGCCGGGTTGGCCAGTCCGCCGCGGCCGCCAGCCTGCCGGCGATAGGAGGTTAAGTCTGAACATGAAAAAACACATCGTCTGCTTTGGGGACTCCAACACCCACGGGTACTGCGCCGACCCCGGCGACACCGCCGACGGCGGCAATCGCTTCAACGAGGACGAGCGCTGGCCCTGCGTGCTGCAAAAGCTGCTGGGAGACGAATACCTGGTCCTGGAGGAAGGACTGGGCGGCCGGACCACGGTCTTTGACGACCCCATCCACGGGGACCTGGCCGGCACCGACTACATAACCCCCTGCCTTCTCAGCCACGAGCCTGTGGACCTGCTCGTCATCATGCTTGGCACCAACGACTCCAAGGAGCGCTTCGGCTGCACCGCCGCCGCCATCGGCGTGGCCATGCAGCGACTTATCCGCCAGGCGCAAAACACCCTGTGCTGGGGGACCCGCTCACCCAACGTGCTCGTGGTGGCGCCGCCGCCTATCGGGGAGGGCTTTTTCGACCCGGCCATGGGCGAGGGCTGTCGGGAGCGGACATTGGGGATGGCCGCCGCGTTCAAGGACGCCGCTGCCCTCACCGGCGCCCACTTCGCCGACGCCGTTGACTGTGAGTTCAACCCCATCGACCACATGCACCTGACACGCAAGGGCCACAGCCAGCTTGCCCACCTGCTGGCGGAGCTGGTACCCACGCTGGTGTAATAATAGTCGCATAGCAAAGCCCCATGCGTTCCAAATGGACGCATGGGGCATTTGGATGTTTGGATGATAGATGATAATTGAAATTTACTGCAATGCCATTACATAGATCTGGCAAGGATTACGTTCATCCCATAAAGCTGGGAAAACCTCAAATTCTTTGAAGCCCATATTTATATAAAATCGATTTGTTCTATCGTATTCCTCGTATCTTCCCATTTGGACGGTTTTCACCTGCATGAATGAATAACCGTTTTCCAATGCGATATTTCTTGCCGCTTCAAGCAGACTCCGCCCAATGCCACGACGCTGGTACTCCTTCAATACGCCCATGACATACAATTCTACTGTATCCCTTCCGGATTCTTTCAGATAAAGAAAGCCTGCGGGAACAGAGTCTTCTAACGCGGTCAAGAATAATTGACCCGCACTTTTCTCAATATATTCCTCTCTTGCCTCCGGAATACCGAACCAATCAGGAAGCGCTTCAAGGACATACCTTGCGATCCGTCTTTTTTCACTTTCATCAAATATTTGCCTGATCATTGTTATTCCCCTTTTTGATCCAGATTTGTCACGCGGCTATTTATCCGACATCGGCAATGTACGTTTTTCATTATTGCAGTTGATAAACCTCTACGGCGTTATTCCAAAAAATACCCTCTTCCACCGATTTTTCAAGATGGAGCCCCTTAATGAATTCAATATGCTGTCTTTGGCTACACCCACCGTAATCCGAGCCAAATACCACTCTTGATGGCGCTTTTTCTATTATGCGTTTCAGCATATTTGATATAGCGGGTATAATGCTTATATCATCGGCAATGGATGAGATATCGAAAAAGACGTTCTGCGTCTCAATCGCTGACATACATTGCTCAAGATACGGGTAGAAGCAATGGCAACATACCAATCTCAGTTCTGGATATTTCTTTGCCACTTCAATCACTGACAACACTTGGCTATATTTGCTGTTAGGCCCTCCGGAATGAAAAAGCACTGGTACGTTGTACTGAATCGCGAGTTCATATACTTGTTTTAATCTTTCATCTGTAAGGTAAAATTTCTCGTGTCCCGTAAACAATTTAATGCCGACGATCTGACGCCTTTCCAAATACTTTTTCAGTTTTACAATCTGCTCCTGATAGTTGCATAACGGGCTTATTCCTCCAACTACATGAACAGTATCGTCTCCCTCAAACAGCGTTACGCAGTCATCTACAGACCCAATATCGCTCACAGGATAAGAGTCTGAAATAACAATACATTGATTTATGTGATTGTTCGCCATCTCATGCAGCAATTGTTCTTTCTTTTGCCGGAAAGAGATGCCATTGCATGTTGTAGGCAAATGTACATGTGCGTCAATAATCATTTTTCACCTAAATGCTCCCTGCAACATAGTCGCGGAATAGTACGCGGCGGCCAAAGATGCCGGCGTCCTCCGCATACAGGCAGAACACCCGCCGCACACGCAGGGCGTTCAGGCTTTTCAGCGTTTCCGGGCTGTCAGGGTCATTGTACCGCTTCAGCAGCGCCAACCAGGAGGGTCGGGTCTCCTGCTTTTCGTCGCCCGGCCCTGCCAATTCACGGCATTTCTCACGACGGCGGTCATGCAAACGCCCTCGCTCTGTCGTTTTTTCTGATTATAACACGCGCCGCGGTGCCGGTCATCTAAAATTTTACATCCCGTTCACTACATAGGCTAACTTTGTGCTATAATCAGAACAAGTATGGAGGATGGAGCGAGCGATGGAAGAGAAGAAGACAAGTATCCCATACAAGATCATACGGCGGCTGGTGCAGCTGTTCTACCCCAAAACGGCGGTGTCCGGCGCGGAGAACCTGCCGGACGGACCCTGTATCGCGGTGGGTAACCACACCCAGATGAACGGCCCCATCGTGGGGGAGTTGTACTACCCCGGCCCCCACTATATCTGGTGCGCGGCCCAGATGATGGACAGGAAGGAGGTCCCCGCCTACGCCTATCAGGACTTCTGGTCCGGCAAGCCCAAGTACATCCGCTGGTACTATAAGCTGGCCAGCCACCTGATCGCGCCCCTGGCCCAGTGCATCTTCACCAACGCCCACACCATCCCCGTCTACCACGATTCGCGCCTTCTGACCACCTTCCGCCTGACCATCCAGCGGCTCCAGGAGGGCGCCGGCGTGGTCATCTTCCCGGAGCATGACAAAAAATACAACAACATCCTCTATGAATTTCAGGACCGGTTCGTGGACGTGGCCCGGCTCTATTACAAAAAGACCGGCCAGGCGCTGCCCTTCGTGCCCATGTACATAGCCCCCGCCCTGCGCACGGTCTATTTTGGCAAGCCGACCGTCTTTGACCCGGCGGTGCCTATCGCAAAGGAGCGGGAGCGTATCTGCGCCTATCTGCGGGACGAGATCACGGCCATCGCCGCCGGTCTGCCGGAGCACACCGTGGTCCCCTACCGGAACGTCCCCAAGCGGCAATACCCCAAGAATAAGCCCGTCGAGGTCTATGCCCATGAAGAAGAAGCCCGTTGATTACAGCGGCTTTCGCCTGTCAAGGCTGAACGAGCCCCGCTTCGCCCACGCAAAGCTCCTGGCGGGGTGGCTGGGGTATTTCGCCCTGTATCTGCTGACGGAGAACCTTATCCCGGCAGACAGGTGCCACCCGGTGCACTGTTTTCTGGACGATATCATCCCCTTCAACGAGTGGTTTTTGCTGTTCTATGTGAGCTGGTACCTGCTGGTGGCCGGCTCGCTGGCCTACACGTTTTTCTACGATGTGGACCGGTTCCGCCAGATACAAACTTACATCATCCTGACCCAGATCGTCGCCATGGCGGTCTATATCCTCTGGCCCTCCCGCCAGGACCTGCGGCCGGAGGTCTTCGACCGGGACAATATCCTCACCCGGCTCATGGGCCTCATCTACACCTTTGACACCAACACAGGCGTGTGCCCGTCCCTGCACGTGGGGTATTCCCTGGGCATTTTGTCGGCGTTTTTGAAGGACAAAGACCTCTCCGTTGTCCGGAAAGGTCTTTTGACGGCGTATGTGCTGGGTATCTGCGCGTCCGTTTGCTTCGTCAAGCAGCACTCCGCCGTGGACGTGCTGGCGGCGCTGCCCATGTGCGCCCTGGCGGAATACCTGGTGTTCAAAAAAGAGCTGTGGAAAAAGTGGGCCCGTTAAGCCGCCACGGTGTATAGGGAGTAGAAATACCCCTTTTTCGCCATCAGTTCCCGGAACGTGCCCCGCTCGGCGACCGCGCCGTTTTTTAGCACGAAAATTTCATCGTACCTGTCCAGGAGGGCCGGATCCAGCCGGTGGGTGACCACCAGCCGGGTCAGGCCCTCCAGGTGCAATATGGCGTCCGTGACCGCGCTGGCGGTCTGATTGTCCAGCGCGGCCGTGGCCTCGTCCAGCAGCAGCACGCTCGTTCCCCGCAATAACGCCCTGGCGATGCTCACCCGCTGGCGCTCCCCGCCGGAGAGGCCGCACCCGTTCTCCCCGCAGCGGTAATCCTCGCCCCGCTGGGCCAGCAGGGCCGTCAGGCCCGCCCGCTCCACGGCGTCGTCCACCGCCCCGTCGGGAAAGTCCCGGAACATGGTGATGTTTTTGCGGACCGTGTCGTCAAAGAGGAACACGCTCTGGCCGATCAGGCTCTCCAGATCGTACAGGCTGGCCGGGTCCGCGTCCCGCAGCTCCCGGCCGTCCACGGTCACGGATCCGGCGTAGCCGTCATACGCCCCCATGAGCAGATCCAGCAGGGTACTCTTGCCGGAGCCGGAGGGCCCCACCAGGGCGTACTTTTTGCCCGCCTCCAGCCGCAGGGACACGTCCCGCAGCACCGGTCGGCCCGGCTCGTAGCCGAAGGACACGTGCCGCAGCTCGATGGCGTCATGAAGCACGGACTCGACGGGCTCGCCCGTTCGGGCGGCGTTTTCCTCCGTCACCGCCGCCAGCTTTTCTATGAGCCCCCTGGCGGCCTTCCGGTCCGCCCAGTACTGGGGGACGGTCTGCACCGCCCGCAGCAGGTTGTTGCTCAGTTGGGTGAATACGATCACCGTCCCGGCGGCGGCCCTGCCCCTGAGCGCCAGGTAAGCGCTCAGGAAGAACACGCCGAACTGCATCACGCACCCCGCGTAGCCCCCGGCGGTGCTCAGCAGCCCCGCCCACCAGCGGCGATCGGCCCTGGCCCGCTCCAGCGCGTTGTTTTCCCTGGCGAAGACCGCGCCGGTCTCCCGCTCGGCCTTGAAGCTCTTGATGACGGCAAAGCCGGCCAACAGGTCCCGGAGCCTGCCCACGAACCCCTCTCCCTGGTCGCTGACGGCCTTTTCCCGCCGGGCCAAGCCCGGCCCCAGCACAGCCGCCGCCCCGAATGGCAGCAGACACAGCGCCGCCGTGACGCCGGTGAGAAGAGGACTGTACCACACCAGCATCCCCAACGTGGCCAGAAACGCCAGGGGTTGGATGATGAGCTCGAACTGCTGGCAGAGGTACTTTTCCTCCACCGTGTTCACGTCGCTTGTGAGCACGGACAAATACCGGCCCGTGTTCTCCGTGGTGAAGGCGCTGACGGACTTTCCCGCGATTTTCTGAAAGGCCAGATTTTTGTACTGTGTCAGGGCCCGGCGGAGGAATACCGCTCTTGCCCGGTGCCAGCCCAGCTCCAGAGCGACCATCGTGGGGACGAATACAACTGCCCGCCAGGCGCACCGGGCAAGCGGCTCCATCCGCCCTGCGGCGATAGTGTCCATGACCGCCCCCAACAGCCACGCCAGGTACAGCATCCCCGCCTGGTCCAGCGCCTCCAGCGCCAGGGTCAGGACGAACCGGCCCCGGTTGCGCTCGTAAAAGGCCCGGACGTATGGCCGGGCTTGGTCAGGACTTCTCTTCATGCGCGTCACCCTTCCCAAAGCAGGTCTGGCGGACTACGTTGCCTATCAGATACATTCTGTACGGCTGCAGGCTCCAGCGGGCAAAGGTCAGCAGGGGTACGATGCCGCTGTAATCGCCGATGGCGTAGGCGTCCATCGGCCCCTCCGGCAGGGTGATCCGCTCCTTTTGCAGCAGATTCGCCTCCGTCAGCACCTCCAGGGCCCGCTCCGTCTCCGGCAGAGGCCGCCCCGTGCGCTGGGCAACAGCCGCCGCCGAATAAAGCGCCTGCGCGTTCCGGCAGAAGAACCGCAGCGTCTCCATGACCCCCGGCTGCGCCAGAGCGCCGAACAGCACCCGGTACTCGTCGTCGGAGGCAAAATACCGCTCATAGCCCGCCTCCGGCTCCGGGAACACGCCGAAGTAGGCATAGTCTTCCGCCCCCACGCCCATGATGTAGCCGCTGTCCATGCCCGTCACCGTGCGCAGCAGCACCCGGTGCGCGTCGACCAGCATATCCATCTCCGCGTTTTCGGGAAAACCGATGCTCGGTATGTTGGACGCGAGATCGTCGCAGACGCCGTAGATGGTCGCCTCCCACAAAAGCCTTGTCAGGCCGGTCAGCCGGTCCCTCTCCGGCAGGGACCGGAGCCACTGGATAAGCTCGTTGGACATGTTTTTCGCCGGGCCGCTCTCCCGGCCGAAGAGCGCGTCCACCGTCACGTGCAGCTTGTCCGCGATGGCCGGCAGCAGCGCCACGTCCGGTGCCCCGCCGCACTCCCACCGGCTCACCGCCTGGGTGCTCACCCCCGCCGCCTTGCCCAGCTCCTCCTGGGTCAGGCCCGCCGCCTTTCTGTATTTGGCGATCTGCTCGCCGATCAGGTTCGTATTCATCCAAAAACGCCTCCGTTTCAACCGTCGCTTGCATTTTACCCCAAGCGACCCTTGAAAACAACGGAGGCGTTCTTGACAAATATCAACTCACGCTTGATTTCTTCAAATGGAAGCGCACGGATCAAGGATCCCGAAGTCCCAATATCTCGTCCGCCGAAACGCGGTACAGCCTGCACAGCGCCACCAGGTGGCGCAGGGGCAGCTCATTGGCTCCGCGCTCATACCGTGCGTACATCGTCTGGGACGTGCCCAGATATTTCGCCACCTGCTCCTGGGTCAGGTCATGGTCCTCCCGCAGCGCCCGTATTCGCTCCTGATAGCTTTCCACGACCTCACCCCCGTCAGGGGGAGTATATCCCAGTAAAGATATTTACTATTGACTTTAGTGAATATCTTTACTAAAATTTGGTATGCCTTGTGGGGCAACTATCAAGATTGGAGGAAAGAAACATGAAAAAATGGATCGTGATCACCCTTGCGCTCGCGTTGCTCCTTGCATTCGCGGGCTGCGGAGAATCTTCTAACAGGCAAAGCGCGACGGCGGACGAACAATCCGCTGACAGTGCGGAGCAGAAAGCGGAGACGCCTTCCGAGCCGGGGAACGTGACAGGTTATCCCAAAATCGAGGAACTATCGTGGACCTTCAGAAACACTGTTCGTTATGGGGAACCCGTGGCAGCATTTGACTATACCAACAACTCTGACTATACTATCGTCAGATTTGATCTTGTGTTTAAAATGAAAGATGGTGTCACGTCGGAACAATTACAATTGGTGGACCCCATATCGGAGTCTCTGGTCCCGGATGAGGAAATCGCCGACATGGAGCCATATGTATTTGACAGCATCGTATGTGATCCGGGAGAAACGGCAGAAAACGCCGTCTGCTATATGCTATACAGTGCAGAACCTACCAACACCGAACAATGTGACCTTATGGAACTGAGCTATGCTGAGATATGTTACATCGGAGCGGACGGGAAAGGGCACAACGTATCTTATAGCGCCGAAAACGGCGGTTACAGTCTCGACGATACTGCCGAAGAGCTTTTTGTCTGGTCTGACAGCGATTATGCGGGAATGCTCCCGAAGCCGGAAACGAGAATCGTATCCGTGGAACGCGATGACGAAGAATGCTTTTACGCAAAAGCCTATGATATAACCCAAGATTACTATGCGGAATATATCGAACAATGCGAACAGATGGGCTTTGCAGACGACTATCCGAATGATACGGAATCCATTTCGTTTTACGGGACGAATGCCGATGGCGTACGCGTACACCTCAGCTATATCGATTATATACAGTATATGGAGATCACGGTCGAACCGGCCGCGGATTAGACCACATCCCACACCAAAACACCCAGCACACCGCCTCGCGGTGTGCTGGGTACCATGCCGTCAAAAGAGTATTTTTGACGGCATGACCATATGCGTTATACATTTGCCCCGCGGATCACTCGATGCCCAAATCGGCCTTGTCGGCCAGGCTGGTCCGGCCATAGCCCACCGCCTCCAGCCAATCGGTGGGATAGCCGGGAGTCTCGTAATCGTCGCCGGCGCTGCTGCCCGCGGCCGTGCCGACCTGGTTGCGGCCGACCTCCCCCATCCATTCGGTGGGATAATCGGAGGTCTCGCTGCCGCCGCCGAAGTCGTCTCCCACGACCATGCCGTCCTGATAGCGGCCGACCAGCGTCCAAGCGAAGTCCCACCAGCCCTCGTTGACCTTGTTCATGTTGTCGTTGACATACTGAGTCAGCACGGCCCTGGCGCCGTCGACGTCGCCGGCGTCATAGAGCGCGAGAGCCTCGGCCTCCACGTCGGCGTGGCCGGCGAAGAACTCGTCCTCATACTTGGCCTTCTCGGTGCGGATGTCGGCGTACATGGCGTCCCAGCGGAGGTTGGCCCAGTTGTTCACAAAGTTGAAGGCCCACCAGGCGCAGTTGGGATCGAAGCGGTAGCGGTCACCGGTGGACCACTCCGCGGGCACCTGGGTAGTACCGGCGTACAGAGGCACATAAACGGTGGTGTCGGGGGCATCCTCGCCGAACCACATGAGGCTTCCGACCTCGCCCGGCAGGTCGGGACGGAGCTCGGCGACAAAACTGTAGCTGCAACGGTACTGGGCGATAGCGCGCTCCCAGTCCTCCCCGGCCGCGTCCTCGGGCTTGGCGCCGCCCTGCCAGCGGGTGGGGTCATGGAACGGACCGGCGGCCAGGCCCTGGGTCAAGTCATATTCGGTTCCCTCCAGGTGGTCGCTGTAGATGTCCATGATGTTCCGGACGGTCACGGGCTCGTCGGGCGTAATGGAGAAATCATAGTGCTCCTGGCGGCCGAGGACCTGGAAGTCCTGCGAGGGAGCCAGCAGGCTGAACGCGCGCCACTCACGGCGGCTGGCGTAGAACTCATAGCCATAGGGCTCAGGGTTGAAGAGCCTGGTGTAGTTGAAATCCTCCCCCTCCTTCCACCAGCCGAGCCGCTCGGGCAGAGCGGTGATGTCGGTGGACCACATGAAGCTGTCGGGATCGTCAAAGTCGATCACGCCGATGCGGGAGCGGTTGGCGCCCACAAAGACCCCGTCGTCGGGCACCCGGCGGGCAGCCCAGTGAGCGCCTGGCGCGCCGCTGTCGGCCGTCCACTGAGGACCGCCGCCGCAGATCTCAAATATCCATACCTCGCTGTTGTCGGCGACCAGCAGGCACTCACCGCCGTCGCAGTAACCATATTGCTCGGCGATATCGCCCATGATACGCACACACTCCCTGGCGGTGGCGGCGCGTGCCAGACCGATCTGCTCCAGATTCGCGATGACCATCATGCCGTTGGGGCAGAAGACCTCATCGGTACCGCCCCAGGTGAACTCACTGATGACGACGCCCTTCTCGTTCATGAAGGGATAGGCGATGTTGAAGTAGGTGTAGGTTTCGGGGGCTTGCGGGATCTGGCCGACCAGCTTAGGGACCGTCCTGGTGTCGGCGCAGGGGTCGTTGTAGATATCGACCATCTCGCCCTCTTCGTGGGTGCCGCCCTCCACGATCCGGATGCGGTGGTCGTACCAGCCGTCGCAGGTATGAGCGACCAGAACGGAGCCATCTGCGGAGGCGTCTTTGCCGACCGCGACCGTGGTACAGGCCAGAGCGCTGCCGCCCAGGGAGGCCACCAGTGCCGCCGCAAGGAGCATGGACACAAGCTTCTTCATGTGTTTCATTCGGTTTCTCCTTATGATTTGGGATAAGCATCTATTATTCTGTTTATTTCTTGAGTTTCCTGCGTGACCACTCGAAAAAGGCGTCCAGGGGATCGAACAGATACGCGTAGGCCATAAACTCGTACAGCAGCTCGCTCATGCTGTTCGGATAGTATCCGTGCGGATCGGCCTGGTCCGCGTATTCTTCCAGCTCGTCGGCCGCCGCCGCGGCGAGGAACCGTTTTGTGTCCGGGTTGATCTTATACAGACGGCGGAGATAGGACAGCGAGCGGTCAAAGTCCCCCAGCTTGAAATACAGCACCGCCAGTGGCAGGAGCATCTGCGTCTCCTCATAGCCGCCGTATTGCTTGTGCAGGGCAAGCGCGGCCTGTTCTTCCTCCAGATAGGCGTAAATATGCATCAGGGCATAGCGGACGCCCAGATTGTCGTTGGCGCAGAGCTTCAGCAGCTCCTCCCCCTCCGCGCGGGCTTTTTTCATCATATTGTTCCACGCGAGGGTTTCCATGTAGAAGTAGCGCAGCCGCATATAGGGCCGCGTCTCCAGCACGGACCAGAAATCGCCCATGTTCTCCTGAAAATACCCGCCCGCTTTCATCTGCCCGGTGCCTTTTTCGATCAGCGCCGGGAGGGCCGTCAAAAGCTCATCCGGGTGCTTCGCTGTCAGCTCTGCGTGCAGAACGGCGGCGTCCAGGTTGTCCGGCTCCAGCTCCAGCGCCTTTTTCACATACTCCAGCTTTTTCTTCTTGGCCCCGGTATCCGCCGCCAGCGCCAGATAGTCGTCCGCCGTCTCCGGCAGGCGGGTGACGTTCTCCGGCGGGAGGCTGCTGTTGTGTTCGTCCATGAATCGCTCCACCAGCCGCTGCATATCATCCTCGCCTGCGATCTCGTCCTGGTGTTCATCCAGATACTTCAAAAGCTGCTTCATTACTTTTTCCGTTTCTCTGCTCATGGTGCTTTCCTCCAAAATGTATTCCAGGCAACAGGGCCATGTTATGTGCTGACTGGTATCTTGCTGTATAATAGCGCCAATGGCGCTATTATACCATGGATGTAATAAATGGCGCAATATGGATAATGCCCGCCGGGCAGTTTGTATCTGAAAACGCATCTCCCCGTGAGACGCATTTTTTGTGGTGTTCGTCATGTCGTTGTGCTACAATGACGGCGGCAAGTTGATAAATCGGGATATTGGGAAGAGAACAGGTGATTAAGATGCAAAAAACGAAGGCAATACTATTCGCTTTGCTTGCCGCGGCATTTTACGCCGTCAACGTGCCGTTTTCAAAACTTCTCCTGGCCCATGTTGGCCCCGCGACCATGGCGGCGCTGCTCTACCTCGGCGCCGGGGTTGGGATCGGCGTCATGTCCCTGTTCAACAGGCAAGAGCAAAGCGCGAAGCTGGACCGTAAAGACCTGCCGTTTGTGGTGGGAATGATCCTGCTGGACATCGCCGCGCCTATTTTCCTGATGCTGGGGATAAGCTATGGTTCCTCGTCCAACGCCTCGCTGCTGGGCAACTTTGAGATCGTCGCCACGACGGTCATCGCTCTGGCGGTATTCAAAGAGGCCGTGTCCCCGCGGCTGTGGGCAGCCATAGCCCTGATAACCCTTGCGAGCATTTTGCTCTCCTTTGAGGGAACGGACAGCTTCCACTTCTCTTACGGCTCGCTGTTCGTGCTGCTGGCGACGGTCTGTTGGGGCTTTGAAAACAACTGCACAAGGAAGATCTCTTCCAAAAGCACCTATGAGATCGTCATTCTCAAAGGCGTCTTTTCCGGGCTGGGCTCTCTCGCCATCGCGTTCATCAAGGGGGAGGCTGTGCCGCAGCTTATCGATATCGTGCTTGCGATGCTCCTGGGATTCGTCGCCTACGGCCTGAGCATCTTCCTTTATATCCGTGCCCAGAACACTCTCGGCGCTGCAAAGACCAGCGCCTATTATGCGGTCGCTCCGTTCATCGGCGCGTTTTTGTCTTTCGTTTTTTTGCGCGAGAAGTTGACAGGGATGTATCTGGCCGCCTTGGTTGTCATGGCCGCGGGCACCGCGCTTGTGGCGGCGGACACCCTGGTCCGGCAGCACACGCACCCGCATCAGCACACATTCACCCATACCCACGACGGCAGCACCCACACCCACACGATCACGCACTCCCACGAACACAACCACTACCGGGCCGACGGAAACCACGGGCACCACCATCCAACGAGCGAACTGACCAAAGAGTTGGCAACACACATGTAACTTCCCGCTTGCCAGGGAGAAGAAATGCGTCTCCCCATGAGACGCATTTCCAGGTATGAAAAAAGGCGTCCCGGATGGAACACCCTTTCTCTCTTCCCAGGCCCCCGCGCGTCGCGCCCAAAATCAAATCGCCGCCCATTGGGCGGCAACCTTGTTACCGGGCCCCCGCGCGGCACGCTTACCGCGCGGGAAAAAGGAGAAAGGCTTCTGACATCTTGAATGCCATTCAAGCGCTCTCCCAAATCATGATCTCTATACCCCCGGCGTGTCAGCTTTGGGACCCCAGCGAGCTTCGCATGGCGTTCTCCACGAAGCTGTTAAGGGTCATTTGGTGTGCGGCGGCATAGGTCACGGCCTGTCGGTGCAGCTCCGGCGACACCCGCACATTAAAGCTGCCCTTATACGCCTTTTCCGGCTCGACGCCGTTTTCCTCGCACAGCGCCAG
>CANQQB010000030.1 GCA_947625845.1 uncultured Oscillospiraceae bacterium | reverse complement strand
GCAATCTCCTGCCGTGTTTTTCCTTCCTCCCGCATTTGCAGGATCACTGGCTCGTATTCATCTACATGTGCATACTTCCGTTTGCCCATAACAATACCCCCTGTCGTGGTCATTATCCTACAACAGGAGGCCTTTTGTCTACTGTCCGTTTTTTCTGGGGCGGTGCAGGATCTAGATCCCGGAGGGCTTAGCCTGTAGACAAAGGTCCCATGCATCACATTGGGGGGTGCATGGGACTTTGCAATATGGTAAAATAGGAGCAGGGTGGTGAGCAGACATGATGACGAGAGAAAGGGCAAAGAGCCGGGAGCAGGTACAGTTTGTAAAAGAGGCGGAGGTAAAAAGCGATATATCTCCACGAGCCCCAGCTCGAAGAAGCTGTTCTTTACCTCCGCGACCCTCTCCTTTAGAGCTTCCGCAAATTTACGGAGTCCGTGAGGCCCAGGAGCTCGGAGAGCTTGTTCCCGACCGTGATCGCGACGCCGGGGTACTCGTCCATGTCCTCGGTGAGGCGCTCCTTGTCCTCGTCCACGACGGCGTCCATGAGGAACCGCTTGCTCGCCGCCGACGCGCCGACCTTGCTCATCGTCCGAACGAACCGGTCATACGCGGGGAGGCTGGGCTTCTTGAAGTAGTAGGTCATGTCCACGGAGTCGATGTCGTCGACGGGGATCGTGACGCCCACCTTGTAGACCTTCCCGTATTTGGCCTTACTCGATGGAGAGAACGCGGCCTATCTCGACCTCGATCTCCCGGATGTAGCCCCGGGCCACGTAGCGGACCCGGACCTTGAACTTACCCTCGGTCTGGACCGTCTCCTCCTGACCGGCGGGGGCCGTGACCTGGGCGGCGCTGATCTCCTTGTTGTCGATCATCTTCTGGAGGGAGTCGCCATGAACGCGGCCCGGGCGTCGAGCTCCGCCTGGATGTCCTCGGCGTCGATGTCGTCGTTCATGAACTGGAGGCCCTCCTGCCGGACGTTGCGGATGATCTTGTTGAGGACGCGGACGTCCTCGGCAGACTGGAAGTCGCTCCGCTCCGGGCTCAACATCTTGGCGTGATAGACGTAGAAGTCGTTCAGGCCGTTGTATGCCCGGAAGGTGAGATAGCCGCCGTTGTCCAGGATCTCGATGATGGAGTCGTCCAGCTCGGCGGGGAGCAGGTCCAGGAGCACGGCCTTGGAGATGCCGAAGCCCGCGCCGTCCCGGGTCTTGCCGATGGACTCGTGGACCTTGGCCTTGGAATACAGGCCCGCCGCGATGCTCGCGAGGTTCATCGTCTGGGTCGTGCCGTCCATCTTGACGACCGGGCCCCAGGCGGCGCATACCTGGACGTTGTAGTTTTTGATCTTCTGCCGGTGGCCCGCCATGGTCCGGGCCCACTCGTTGAGATCGCCGCCCTCCATGTCTTCGGCGGTGGGGGCCTTGGCCTCCAGGAGCATGAAGACGGGGTTGTGGAAGTTGGTCGCGAGCTGGATCTGCTTCTCGCTGACCGCCTGCCACAGGGAGAGATCGCACTCGCCCACGATGTGGATGTACTCGACCGTCTCGTGGAAATTCTTGACCTTGTCCAGGGCGGCCAGGACGTCGCCGTTGGTCATGGTCGGGGCGGTGGTGTCGAAGGTGAAGGTGTCGTTCGCGAGGAACGAGCTGTCGGCCTGGAGGTCCTCGCCCTCGGTGAACTTCAGCGTCAGGCCGGTCCCGGGGATCTCATAGCTGCCGGCCACGGGGACGG
The DNA here is from genome assembly GCA_947625845.1 of uncultured Oscillospiraceae bacterium. GTDB lineage: Bacteria > Bacillota > Clostridia > Oscillospirales > Oscillospiraceae > CAJOIG01. Next base: position 23,949 of record CANQQB010000030.1, on the reverse strand, counting down.
TGATCTCGTCGCTGAAGGTGTTCCCGCCGTCCGTGCTGACGGTGAAGATGCCGGTGTTGAACCGGCCCTGGGCGGTGAACTTGACGATGACGTTGAAGGCGTTGTTCGGGTTCTCTATCTTTCGCAGTAGATGGTCTTCCGGCACCAGTGCGTCTATGTCCGTGATCACCACATCCCGCCGCGCATCTTTTCTCCATTCGTCCATCTCTTTACCCTCCTCACACATACTCTCTTCCCCCTATTATACCAAAAACTCCCCAATTCGGGGAGTTTTTGACAGACTGAGCCCTCCGGGATCCAGATCCCGGAGGGCTGAAGTGTCCCCCAAAAGTTAGACGAAAAAAGGAACTAAGCGACCTGAAGGGTCTGGTATCTGTGTTGAGCAGGTGTCAGGCCCTTTAATTTTGCCTTGATCCTGCGATTATTGTAGTAGTCGAGATAGTCAATAAATTCAGATTTGAAATGTTCCAGAGAATCGAAATCCTGCAGATAGAGCAGTTCTGACTTGAGCAAACCAAAGAAGTTTTCCATTACAGCGTTGTCCAAGCAGTTTCCTTCCTGTGTCGTCGTTCGTGACGTTCTCATGCAGCTCCCTCCCATCCTTTCCACGCCTGTACGTTGGACGGATGCGCCCCGGGATCTCTGCCGCGTACCGCTGGCTCATTTCCCCGCGAAGGACCTGTCTTACGGCTTTATACTTCTCCGCGCCGCTGATCTTTTTGCCCATAATAATGCTCCCCCATGGTTACAGTGTCTTTTTCACTGTCTTCCATAGTGGGAGCATATCAAGTCAGAGGCGGCTTGCAATTTGACAGGCACTGTGGTATCCTGTCCACGGTGCTTTGCACCAGGGCGCTGAACAACGGCGGCGGTTGGCCACACCTCTCAAAAGGAGGTGAGGCGCATGCGAATTACATTACATATCGGACCTTATCGGGTCACGATCATTGTTGTAAGAAGCAGAGACCGCCACTCGGCCAAGTGACGGTCTCCATTTTGGAAATCTGATCTGTAAGGGCTGACCGCTGTCACAGCGCCCTTTTGTATACCCATTATAACCCACCCATCACCCCTTGTCAAGTCATCGTCCCGGCGCTTGCGCTTGGTGTTGTTTTCGGGTATAATGCCCCTGTATGGATTCTTTTTCCGGAGGATAAGCGCTTTGAAAGTTACCGCGGGCATGGTATATGACGTGATCGTGGCCATGGTGATCCTGCTGACATTGTTTCGGGGTTTGCGGCAGGGGGTCGTGTCGGAGATCGTACGGCTGCTGGGCTGGGTGGCGGCGGCGGTGCTGATCGGCGTATACGTGAGCGGCTGGGCAGAGCAGATATACGCCTCCGTGGTCGAGCCCCGTGCCTTGAGCGCTGTGACCCAGGCCATCCCGCCGGATATGGTGAACGCCATGAACAGCGGCGCGGACGCCGTGCAGAGCCTGCAACAGGTACTGAACAACCTGACGGGCTTTTTCGGCGGCCAGGTGGTGGACCAGTCCGCCGCCGACCAGATCGTGGCCATGCTGCGGCAGAACACGGGAAGCCTGGCCCAGGCCATGACCCAGACCATCTTGCAGCCCGTACTGCTGACGCTCATAAAGGCGGTGCTGAGCATATTGCTGCTGGCGGCATGCACCACCGTGAGTCGGCTTCTGGCAAAGCTGCTCTCGGCCCGGAAAGGCGACGGGGTAGCCTCCATGACCAACCGGCTTTTGGGTGGGGCACTGGGCTTTGGCGAGGGGGTCGTGACGGCCTACGTGTTCGTGTTCGTGCTGAGCCTGCTGGCGGTGTTCTTTTCCAACAAATTCATCAGTCAGGCGGTGTTGCAGGATACGCTGCTGGTGCGGCTGTTTTTGTAAAACGGGGGAGTAGAACGAGATGGTGACAAACATACTTGACTATCTGGACGCGTCGGCGGCCCGGTTCCCGGACAAGATCGCCTTCGGGGACGAGAAGACCACGCTGACCTTTGCCGAGCTGCGGGACCTGGCCCGCCGGGGAGGGACGTATCTGGCCGACCGGGTAGCGCCCCGCCAGCCGGTGGCGGTGTTCATGGAGAAGACGCCGGCGTGTCTCGCGGCCTTTTTCGCCGCCGTGGAGGCCGGGTGCTTTTACGTGCCCCTGGACACGAAAATGCCCGCCGAGCGCATACGGCTCATCTTCGACACGCTGCGCCCCGCCTTTGTGTTCTACGACGAAAAAAACGCGGACGCCGCCCGTGCCGTGGCCGGGGATGCCGGCAGCGCCCTGTTCGGGGACGCCTGCGAGACAGAGCCGGACGAGCTTGTCTTAGCGTCCATCCGGGCTGCCCACACGGACACGGACCTTTTGTATGTACTGTTCACCAGCGGCTCCACCGGCGTGCCCAAGGGTGTCACCATAAGCCACCGGGGCATCATCGACTGGGCAGAGTGGCTGCACGAGACGCTGCACATCGACGACACGTGCGTCTTCGGCAACCAGGCGCCATTCGTGTTCGACAACTCCACATTGGACATCTACTCCACCCTGAAAAACGGCTGCACCACCTGGATCATCCCGAGAAAATGCTTTTCCTTCCACAGGAGCATGATGCGCTTTCTGGCGGAGCACGATATCGACACCATCTTTTTCGTGCCCTCGGCCCTGATCGCCATCGCCAACTCCGGTATATTGGACGCCATGCCGCCCGCAGGCCTGAAGCGGGTCTTTTTCTGCGGTGAGGTCATGCCCAACCGGCAGCTCAATATGTGGCGGCGTGCGGTGCCGGACGCGGTGTACTGCAACATGTACGGCCCCACGGAGATCACCGACGTGTGCGCCTGGTACATCGTGGACCGGCTGTTTGACGACGACGAGCCTCTGCCCATCGGCCGGCCCTGCGCCAACACCCGCATCCTGATACTGAACGACGATGATAAGCCCGCCGCCCCCGGGGAGACGGGGGAGCTTTGCGTGCTGGGCACGTGCCTGTCCCTGGGCTATTACAACAACCCTGCCCAGACGGAAAAGGCCTTCGTGCAAAACCCGCTGAACCATGCCTTCCACGAGCGGATGTACCGGACCGGGGACCTGGCCCGCTACAATGACCGTGGCGAGATCATGTTTCTGGGACGGAAGGATTTCCAGATCAAGCACCAGGGCTGTTACCGCATCGAGCTGGGGGAGATCGAGACGGCGCTGTTGGCCTCGCCGGACGTGTCCAACGGCTGCTGCCTGTACGACGAGGCAAAGGACGAGATCGTGTGCGTCTACACAGGCGGCGCGGAGCCGCGCGCTCTCGCGGCGGCGCTGGGGGAGAAGCTGCCGGCGTACATGCTGCCCAACCGGTACGTGCACCTGGACCGCCTTCCCATGACCATCAACGACAAGATCGACCGGGTCACGCTGAAAAAGACCCACATCGGATAGATGGAACGGGAGCTCATCAGCGTCATCATCCCGGTGTACGGAGTGGAGAAGTATCTTTCCCGGTGCGTGGACAGCGTACTGGCCCAGACGTACGAAAACCTGGAGGTCATTTTGGTGGACGACGGCTCCCCCGACAATTGCCCCGCCCTGTGCGACGCCTACGCCGCCGGGGACGAGCGCGTCCGGGTGCTCCACCAGGCAAACGCCGGCCTGTCCGCCGCCCGCAACGCGGGTCTGGACACCGCCGGCGGCCGGTACATCGGCTTTGTGGACAGCGACGACTATATCGCCCCGGACATGTACGAGACGCTCTGGACCGCCCTTCGGGACGCGGACGCGGACATGAGCCTGTGCGGCTATCGCTGCGTGGACGAGGCAGGTGAACCGTGCCGCGCGCTGCCGCCGTTGCCCCGGCGGACCATGACGCCGGAGGAGATCTTCGCGCGGATGGAAAAGCCGGCGCAGGAGGGACGGTATGTGACGGCGGTGAACCGGCTGTATAAACGGGAGCTGTTCGAGGATCTTCGCTTCCGGCCGGGCAAGCTATACGAGGACGAGTTTCTGGCCCCCTGGGTGCTGGGTCGGTGCGCTTGTGTGGCCGTGGTGCCGGACGAGCCCTATTTTTACGTGCAGCACGCGGGCAGCATCACGAACAGGCCCATCACCATCCGGCGGCTGGACGCGGTGGAGGCCTACTGGGAGCGGTTCGGTTTTTACCGGGACCGGGGGCTGAACGCCCTGGCGGACGCGGCGCTGGAGCGGACCTATAGCATCTTGTGGCAAATGCTGGACGCGGTGGACGCGCGGATATACCGGGACACGCTGGCCCCCTGGGTAAAGCGTGTGTCGGCGGCTTTGCTGCGCCGGGGAAAGCCCGGCGGAGCGCTGCTGCCGGCCCGGTTCGCGCGCTTGTCATCCCGCCGGCGCGGGAGAGAGGGGGAGCGCGGTTGAACGCTGAGGCATCCAAGGGAAAACGCCTGGCTGTCAATATGGCGGCCCAGATCGTCTCCTTCGCCGTGAACGTGGCGATCAGCTTTTTCCTCACGCCCTTCATCGTGGCAAAGCTGGGCAGGGAGACGTACGGCTTCGTAGGTCTTGCCAACAACTTCATCAGCTACGCCCAGATACTGGTCACGGCCCTGAACTCCATGGCCGCCCGGTTCATCACCATCAGCATCCACCGGGAGCAGTTCGACACCGCCAACCAGTATTTTTCCTCTCTTGTCATCGCGAACGCCATCATCGCCGCGGTGCTGACGGTGCCGGCGGTGCTGGTGGTGGCGTTTCTGGATAAGCTGCTGGACGTACCGGCGGGGATCGTGACGGACGTGCAGCTTCTATGGTCGCTGCTCTTTTTTGAGGCGCTGGTGGGGGTGGTCACGTCGGTATTCGGCAGCGCCACCTACGTGAAAAACCGGCTGGACCTTTCCTCCCGGCGGAGCATCGAGTCGGACCTGCTGCGCGCGGGACTGGTGCTGGCGGCGTTCGTCTTTCTCCGGCCCCATGTGTACTACCTGGGCGTGGCCGCGGTGATATGCGTGACCTACCGGACCGCCGCCAACGTCCACTATACGCGCATGCTTCTGCCGGAGGTGCGCATCAGCCGCAAGTATTTCCGCTGGGATAGGCTGCGGGAGCTGCTGGCCTCCGGCGTGTGGAACAGCGTCACCCGCATCAGCGAGATACTGTCCAACGAGCTGGACCTGCTGCTGACGAACCTGATGGTGAGCGCGTCGGCCATGGGTGTGGTGTCCATCGCGAAGAATTTACCGGCGCTGATACTGGCGGCGTTCGGCATGCTGGCGGGGGTGTTCATGCCCCAGCTCAACATCAGCTACGCCCGCAGCGACACGGCGGGCATGCGCGCGGAGCTTCTCTTCGCCGTGAAGCTGCTGGGCATGTTCGCGTGCATCCCGGTGGCCTGTCTGCTGGCGTTCGGCCGGTCGTTTTTCGCCCTGTGGGTGCCGGGGGAGGACGCGGCGCTGCTGGCGGGACTGTGCGCGGTGTCCATCCTGTCCTACCCGCTGTCATTGCCGCTGGAGCCGCTGTGGAACATCTTCACCGTCACCAACAAGATCAAACAATCCTCGCTTTTCCTCATCATGAACGCCGTGGTGTCCCTGAGCGCGGTGTTCGCGCTGCTGGGGGTCGCGGCCACGGACGAGCAGAAGATGTACGTCATCGTAGGCGTGAGCTGCGCGGTAGGCCTTATCCGCTCGGCCACGTTCCTGCCCCTGTACGGCGCCAAGTGCCTGGGACTGGGACCGGGGACCTTTTACGGCCCCATATGCAAAAACCTGCTGTCCCTGGCCGTGACCACGGCCATCGCCTTTGCCCTGCGGCAGTTCATCCCGGCCGACACCTGGCCGGCGCTCATTCTGGCCTGCGCTCTCACGGCGTGCGCGGCGCTGGCGGTGAATTATTTCGTGATGCTGCGCCGGGAGGAGCGGGCCATGTTCGCGGACAAAATACGCGCGCGGGTGAACAGACGATGATACCGAAGATCATTCATTACTGCTGGGTAGGCGGCGGCGAAAAGCCCGCCTCCGTGCTCCGCTGCATCGCCAGCTGGCGGAAGTATTGCCCGGACTATGACATCCGGGAGTGGAACGAACACAATTACGACGTGACGAAGCACCCCTACATGCGCCAGGCATACGAGGCGAAGAAGTGGAGCTTTGTGACGGATTACGCCCGGCTGGACGTGGTTTTGCAATACGGCGGCGTCTATCTGGACACGGACGTGGAGCTTATCCGCAGCCTGGACGAGCTATTGGACAACGAGTGTTTCCTGGGCTTTGAGGCCCCGGAGGGCCGCACCCCGTCGGTGGCCACCGGCCTGGGCTTTGGCGCCGTGGCCGGCAGCGAGGCGGTCCGCAAAATGCGGGACGCCTACGACGGCGTGGACTTTTTAAACCCCGACGGCAGCCTGAACCTTCTGCCCGCGCCGGGGTACACCACCGCCGCGCTGTGCGCTCTCGGCCTTGTCCGGGAGGACAGGGACCAGCGCCTGCCCGGCGTGACGGTCTACGCCTCCGACGTGCTGTGTCCCATGGGCTTTGAGACCGGCAAGCTCCGGCGTACGGCGCGCACGGTGTCCATCCACCGCTACGACGCCTCCTGGTACGACGAGCGCCAGCAGCGGGAGCGGCGGACCATGCTCCGGTGCAAAAAGCTCTTCGGCCGGACCCTGGGGACCAAGCTGGCCAACGCCGTCAACTTCGCCCGCCGGGGCGACGGCAGCTTTTGGCGGGGCGTGCGCTGGAATCTGGCCCGGCTCTTTCACAGAGGCGGTGGGGCATGAAAAAGATACTGCTCATTTTCGGCACCCGCCCGGAGGCGGTGAAGATGTGCCCCCTGGCGCTGGAGCTGAAGCGCCGGGAAGACGCACAGACGCTGGTGTGCGTCACGAACCAGCACCGCGAAATATTACCCCCCGTGCTGGACGCCTTCCATGTGACGCCGGACGCGTCCCTGGACCTGCCAACCCACGCGCCGGACGATCTGGCCGGCCTGACGGCTTCGCTGCTGGACGGTCTGCGCGGCGTTTTGGACGCGTTCAGGCCGGACCTGGCCCTCGTCCAGGGGGACACCGCCACCACCTTTGCCGGCGCCCTGGCGTGCTTTTATGCCCGCGTGCCCGTCGGCCACGTGGAGGCGGGTCTTCGCACCTGGGACATGACCCGGCCCTGGCCGGAGGAATTTTACCGCCGCGCGGTGACCCTCATGGCCCGCTGGCACTTCGCCCCCACCGACCAGGCCCGGGACAATCTCATGCGCGAGGGTGTGGACCGGTCGCGCGTATTCGTCACCGGCAACACGGTCATCGACGCCCTGCGGACCACGGTGCAAGATGATTATGTCAACCCCATCTTGACCTGGGCATCGTCCAGCCGTCTGGTACTGGTCACGGCCCACCGGCGGGAGAATCTGGGCCCGCCCATGGAGCGGGTGCTGCTCGCGGTGCGCCGTGCGGTGGAGGAACGGCCGGACGTGAAGGCGGTCTATCCCATGCACCCCAACCCGGCGGTGCGACGGACGGCGGAAGCGGTGCTGGCCGGCTGCGCGCGGATACGGCTCACGGAGCCCATGGCCCTGGCGGACTTTCACAACGTGCTGGCCCGGTGCTTTTGTCTCGTCACGGACTCCGGCGGCGTGCAGGAGGAAGCGGCCAGCCTGGGCAAGCCGGTGTTGGTGGCGCGCTCCGCCACGGAGCGGCCCGAAGGCGTGGCCGCCGGGACGCTGCGGGTGGTGGGCACGGACGAGGACCGGGTATACCGGGCGCTGACAGAGCTTCTGGACGACCCGGCCGCCTACGCCTCCATGGCCCACGCCGTGGACGATTACGGCGACGGCGGCGCCAGCCGCCGCATCGCGGACATCTTGCTGCAAGAGCTGTGAACCAAATCAAAAAGACCGGGACGCGAACGCGTCCCGGTCCTCCTTGTTGATTCCCCTGTCCGGGTGCCCTCAGTATCAAACAAAAAGCGGAAAACGTCAATGGTTCTGTCCTGAAATGCAGAAATCACGACCTGAATTGCAGAAATTATTCATTCATTTTCCGCATAAACCACTTGCTATTCGCTGTCCGGTACGGTAAGATACCCATATTGCGACAAACACAGGAGAGACAGCTATGAACAATCTCTGGGGAGGGTCCGTCGCCGAGGCGGCGAAGGCCTTCAATTCCTCCATCGGCACGGACAGCCGCATGTGGCGGGAGGACATCCAAGGCTCCCTGGCCCACGCGGCCATGCTGACAAAGCAGGGCATTATCTCCCCGGCCGACGGCGCGGCCATAGAATCAGGCCTGGAGGCCATCCGCGCGGATATGGAAAGCGGCAAACTTTCCATCGACATGACGGCGGAGGACATCCACACCTTTGTGGAGATGGAGCTGACCGCCCGCATTGGCGACGCCGGCAAGCGTCTGCACACCGCCCGCAGCCGGAACGACCAGGTGGCCACGGACCTGCGGCTCTACACCCGCGGTCAAATCGACGCCCTGCTGGACCTTATCCGTGAGGCGGTAAGCGCCATACACGACAAAGCGGCGGCGTACGCGGACGCGGTCATGCCGGGGTACACCCACCTGCAGCGTGCCCAGCCGGTGACCTTCGGGCACTATCTGTGCGCCTGGGGCATGATGCTCCTGCGGGACGCGGGACGGCTTTCCGACGCGCGCAAGCGGCTGAACCAGTGCCCTCTTGGCGCGTGCGCTCTGGCGGGGACCACCTTCCCCATTGACAGGGACGCCACCGCCGCGGCTCTGGGGTTCGAGGCCCCCTGCCTCAACAGCCTGGACGCGGTGTCCGACCGGGACTTTTGCGTGGAGACGCTGGCCGCGCTGAGCCTCTTAATGGCCCACCTGAGCCGTATGGCGGAGGAACTGGTGCTCTGGTCCGGCCTGGAATTTGGGTTCGTGACGCTGCCGGAGGGGTTCGTCACCGGCTCGTCCATCATGCCCCAAAAGAAAAACCCCGATATGGCGGAGCTCATTCGGGGCAAGACCGGCCGGGTCTACGGCGATCTGATGAACATGCTCACGGTGCTGAAGGGTCTGCCCCTGGCCTACAACAAGGACATGCAGGAGGACAAGCAGGCTCTGTTCGACGGCCTGGACACGGCCGCGCTGTGCCTGTCCGTGCTGGCGCCTATGATAGAGGGCATGCAGCCCCATCCAGAGGCCATGCGCAAGGCCGCCGGCGCGGGGTTTATCAACGCCACGGACTGCGCCGACTGGCTGGTGGAGCACGGCGTGCCCTTCCGGGAGGCGTACGCGGTGGCGGCGGGCCTGGTCCGCCGGGGCAAGCCGCTGGAGGAACTGACCCTGGACGAGTACCGCGCCGCACACCCGGCGTTTGACGAAAGCGTGTACGCCGCCGTGGACCTGGACGCGTGCGTAAAGCGCCGCCATCTGCCGGTGGAGGAAGAGCTGGCGGCGCTGGCGCGCTTTGCAAAAGGAAAATAAAAAAGCGCGGCCTCCCCGCGCTTTTTCTTTTGGAACATTTAAAAGAAAAATTCATCCTCTTTATTTGCAAGGGCAGCTCTGATCCTTTGAAACGCGGTTTCCACGTTTTTAAACATTTTTTCACTACCCAAATCACGAATAATTTTTCTTTTGTCATCCCCCTCTACGATAGCGGATTGCCGATTTTGCAGCATGATAGCGCAATATTTAAGATCGATGGCCTTCATCGCTCTTGCGCGGAGCAGGATCTCTTCTTTGACTTTTTCAATATACCCCTCATCCTCTGTATCAAAATAGCCTTTTATGTAAGCGTCCCAAAGTTCATAATTCTGCTTTTTCGTCAGTCCGTTAAACGCGGATACAAAATCCTCTTCCGGATGATCTTCCACCGCGCCTATGACCGGCTGCGTGAACGATATAAGATCAAAAATCGGATGCCCGTATCCCGAAGCGGAATTTCCCGAAAACGCCATATCCAAAAATAATGACCCGTCATTCTGGATCAATACGTTTCCAGGATGGAGATCGCCGTGAACAAAAGTATTTGCTTCAGGTATCACTTCAAAAAGATGCCGTATCATTTTATGCTCGTCTTCGCCGAGGACATCTTTAGCGCGGTCGATTTTGGCCAATTGCAACCGTTTTATATCATCAAAAGTATCATCAATGACCGTGCTGTTAACACGGCGGGTAAATCTGCCCAGTTCTCTTCCCAGTTCCTCCAGTTTATCCGGATTTTCCTGAAGTTTTTTCGCATATGACTGAGAATTTAATAATTCATAGACGATCCCATAGCGATCGCCTGCTTTGACTACGTCATAGGAAATCGCCGTGGGAATACCCAAAAGGAGAGCTTTTTGAGAGGTATCTCTTTCCTTCTGGATATTTTCAAGTGGGATCGCTTCGTCGATGACCTTCAGGATCGTCTCATCGTCAAGGCGATAAACGGTCCCGTTAAAGCCGGCTCCTATTTTTTCAAGTCCGTCGACGGAAAATTCCCTCATTTCCTCAGAGCTGACAGGGAATTCTCCCCTTTTCTTTGCTACAGGGATCAAGGTCGTCATTCCTGTCATTTCCAGGACTTCATAAACGTCTTGCGGCGTATTTTCGATCCTCAGATTTTTATAAGTTTTTATGAGCTTTAATAAAATACGTATCCCAACGCTGGAAATATACGCAAGATCATGAAGATCCAAAATGAGTGCGTCGAATTGATTGGCCGCGAGTATTTCATTGATATCGATTTCAATTTCCGGAGCGGTATTTGTATTCACCTTGCCTTCTATTCCCAATCTCAGCACACCGTCTTTATTGGATAGAAGCAGGGTTTGCTTTTCTTTTAACATGGTTTTGATTCCTTTCTTTTTTGACCGCTTTTCCGGCACTGAGAGCTGCCGGAGCATTCTCAGTGCCGTGCGCCGCGGTTACCAAAGTAAGGATTTGTAACCATGGAAGTATTGCGTCGAAAATTGTGATTTGGTATAATAAACGCAACTATATGTATTGCTGCTCATATGTTTTTCCAGGTTCCTTGCGCTGGGGACAAAATTTTACATTTTTCTCCACAAGTTTCCCCTCCGGCCCATTTGATGAAGGTCCTGTGTGTGACTCCCAACGCGGACGCCGCTCTCCTTGCCGAGAGGTTGCCTGCTCTCCATTCTGCAAGCACCGTCTCAAATTCTGCCGGACGCTCCATTGGCTTACGGCCAAACACGACGCCGCGAGCCTTGGCCGCCGCGATGCCCTCCGCCTGCCGCTGGCGGATGAACTCCCTTTCAGTCTGTGCCACATAGGAGAGCAGCTGCAATACGATGTCCGCGATAAGCGTTCCTGTAAGGTCCTTCCCCTGGCGCGTATCCAGCAGCGGCATATCTATCACCGCGATCGCGATCTGCTTCTCTTTGGTGAGAAATCGCCATTGTTCAAGGATCTCTTCATAATTCCTTCCAAGCCGGTCAATGCTCTTGATCACCAGAGCGTCGCCCGGTTTCATTTTGCGAAGCAGCTTCTTGTAACTGGGACGATCGAAGTCCTTGCCGGATTGCTTGTCCATATAGACGTGTTCATCCAAGACTCCATAAGCCCTCATTGCTAACAGTTGTCTGTCCAGATTCTGTTCTTTACTGGACACGCGCACATAACCAAAAGTGATACTGTCCATACCGGTTCCTCCTTACAAATAGTAGTATTTGCAAGTTTAGAGGAAACCTCGACACATGTGCTCGCGCAAGCGGGCACGAACTTCTTCACAAACGAAAAAGACACGCTTCCCTTCTCGAAGCGTGTCTTTTTCTTCCGATATTCACTCGACCGGCGGTCGTTTTCTTTCTATTTCATATGATATATCCCCCGCACTTCCTCCGTCGCCTTCCCGTCCGCCCCTTCCAATATGAGGTTCGGCCCCACGACGAGACCGTGGACAGGATACCACAGTACCTGAAATTGCAAGCCGTCTCCCGCAAGGTTGGCGGCTTGCGTTGCCATAAGCAGCTGATTTGGTAAACGTCAGGGACGATGACTTGACAAGGGGTGATGGGTGGGTTATAATGGGCATACAAAAAGGGCGCTGTGACAGCGGTCAGCCCTTCTAGGTTAAGATTTCAGATAGAAACCGTCACCGGCCAGGGTGGCGGTTTCTGCTTCTCACAACAATGATCGTGACCCGGAAAGGCCCGATATGTAATGTAATTCGCATGCGCCTCACCTCCTTTGCAGAGGTGTGGCCAACCGCCGCCGTTGTTCAGCGCCCTGGTGCAAAGCACCGTGGACAGGATACCACAGTGCCTGTCAAATTGCAAGCCGCCTCCCGCGAGGGAGGCGGTTTGCGCTGCCATAAGCAGCTTATTTGGTAAACGTCAGGGACGATGACTTGACAAGGGGTGATGGGTGGGTTATAATGGGGATACAAAAAGGGCGCTGTGACAGCGGTTAGCCCTCGTTCATGGTAGTGGCTTCAAAGAAACCGTCACCGGTTGGAGTGGCGGTTTCTGCTTCTCACGACTCTAACAACCCCTCCGAGCGCCGCAACGCGGCGCCCACCTCCCCTTACACAGGGGAGGCTTTCAATAAGGAACGCCTGCCGCGGTGCGGCAGGCGTTTGATGTTTATTTCGTAAACGTCAGATCCAGCGCGTCCTCCTTTTCGGTCAGGCCGGGACGGAGGGCGTCGCCGTCCGGGGAGACCTGGTCCCAGGGGACCGGCTGGCCGTTTTCGTCCCGGTAGCCGTGGCCGCTGCCCACGGCGGTGACGCTCTGGACCTGCGCCGGGTCCACCAGCCGGTTGAACACCCAGCGCTGCACCCCTTCGTGGATGGTGCCCACACGGGTATTCACCGTGTAAGGCTCTGCCAGCTCCACCGCGTACGCGCTGCCGTCGGTCATGTGCACGACCAGGTCCTCGAAGCCGTAGTCGTTGCCGTAGGGGTTTTCCGCCGGGGGCTCTATCACCAGCCCCAGGGGGGACAGCCTGGCAGTCCAGCCGTCCCGCGCCGTCAGCACGGTCGTTTGCGCCGGCGCGGGCAAAGTGAGTGTGAGCTTGTATTCCTCCGCCTTGTCCTGCTTTTCGTCCAGGAAGAAGTACACGTCCAGCGCCTCCGGCCAGCTCTCGTCCCCGAACAGGGCCATATAGACCGTGGCCTCTATTTTCGTGTCCGTGGCGCTCACCAGCGCCGTCCGCTCGTCCACCATGCCCCCAAAGCGTCCCTCGCCGGGCAGACGGAGGACAGGCGCGTCAAGCAGCCCCAAGCCGCCGTCGGCGGAGATATCATAGCCGTCCTCCCAGTAGAAATAGCCCCACACCGGGTCCGTCACGGTCATGTCCGGCAGGCCGTCGGGGTCCTCCACGGTGTAGGTCAGCGCACCCACGCCGTTGTCGGCCAGGACCACGTTCTCCACCGTGCACGTCACGTCCCCCGCCGTGACGGACGCGCCGCCGGCCACGCTGCCGTCCAGGACCCGTTGGGCCGTCTCCTGGTCCACCGGCTCACCCTCGGTGACGATCTCCATGGTCTTTTGATGGCCGTCGTCGTCCCAGCTGTCCAGAGGCAGGTCATAGGTCTGCCGCCCCGCGTCCCGGCCGCCGAAGACGGACTCGAAAAAGCCCGTGTACTCCCCCACGGCGTAGGCCGTCACGCTCAGGGCCAGCACCATCGCCGCCGCGATCAGGATGGTCCGCAGGGTGTTCCGGCCTGTGCGCTTTAAATGCTTTATCGCTCTGTCTCTGTCGATCATGTCCAATACCGCCTCCATGGTACCGTCGGAGGCGCGCAGGGGCTCCAATGCCCGCCGGATGCGTTCTCTTTCCGTCATAGTCTGTCAGCCTCCGTCAAGGTGATCTTCAACTGTTGTCTGGCGCGGGCAAGGCGGGTGCCCACCGTGGCGGGCGGGACTCCCAGAAGCTGAGCGGTCTCCCGGATGGAATAGCCCTCGTAGTAATAAAGCACGATCACGGTCCGGTACTTTGCGTCCAGGGCCATAATGGCGTCGTACAGCGCCCGGTCCTCCGGCGCCTGGAATGCCAGGGCGTTTTCATAGTCCTCCAATGGCTCGCCGCGCCGCCGCCAGGGAGAGCGCAAAATTTTCTTGCACTCGTTGACCGTCACCCGGATAAGCCACGCCTTCATGTGCTCGGCGCTGACAAAATCCTTGTCCGTTTTGTACAGGGCCAGAAGCGCGTTTTGTGTCACGTCGTCCGCGTCCTCCCGGCTTTTCAGCCAGCTGAAGGCCAGACGGAAGATCATGTCCATATGCTGTTGTGCCGCCGCCGTGAACCGCTCCTTTGACAACATGCCGCCGTTTCCTCTCGAAAAGCTTTTCGCCTATAATATCTGCCGCCGCCCCTGAATTTTTCAGAGGCGGCGGAAATTTTTTCATTTTTTCGCGGCGGCTCAGCGGTCCCCGGCAAGCACCGCCCGCAGCACCGCCAGGGTCTTGTCCAGGTCGATGGGCTTGGCCAGGTGGGCATTCATGCCCGCCTCCAGCGCCCGTGCCCGGTCCTCCCCGAAGGCGTTGGCGGTCATGGCCACGATGGGGACGCCGGCCCGGTCCGGGTCCGGCATGGCACGGATGGCCCGCGCGGTCTCGTAGCCGTCCATGATGGGCATCTGGATGTCCATGAGGACCAGGTCGTAGGTCCCCGGCGGGGCAGCGGCGATCATGTCCACGGCCTGGCGGCCGTTCTCAGCGCAATCCATGGCGAACCCGGCCTCGGTAAGAAGCTCCACGGCGATTTCCCGGTTGAGCTCGTTGTCCTCGGCAAGCAAAATGCGCTTTCCTGCGAAGCTGTCCTCCCGAGGCCTCGCCGCATCCGGCGCGGCCGTCTGCTCCGGGGTACGGCCCAGACTGCGCTCCAGCGTCTCGTGCAGGTCCGAGGCGAAAAGGGGCTTGCTGATGAAGCCGGTGACCCCGGCCTGCCGGGCCTCATGTTCGATGTCCGACCAGTCGTAAGCGGACATGAGGATGATGGGGGACTCGTCCCCCACGATGGCGCGTATCCGTCGCACCGTCTCCACCCCGCTCAGCTCCGGCATGGACCAGTCCACGATGTACACCGCGAAGGGGTCGGCCAGCTCCTCCGCCTCGGCGGTGCGCGCCACGGCCTCCCGGCCGGAGGTGGCCCACTCGGCCCGCATGCCGATCTGGCGCAGCATCTTGGACACGCTCTGGCAGCATACCATGTCGTCGTCCACCACCAGGCCCCGGAAGCCCTTCAGCTCCGCGATGGGACCCATGTCCCGGCGCCGGCCGGCAAAGCGCAGCTCCAGCTCCACGGTGAACACGGTGCCCTTGCCCTGCTCGCTCTCCACGCGGATGGTCCCGCCCATCATGTCCACGATGTTCTTGGTGATGGCCATACCCAGGCCGGTGCCCTGGATGCCGCTGACGGTGGAGGTCTGCTCCCGGGCAAAGGGCTCGAACACGCTCTTGGCAAATTCCGGGCTCATGCCGATGCCGGTGTCGCTCACCCGGAACTCGTAAAGCCCCCGGCCCTGGGACCGGGACGGCTTCTGGGTGACCAGAATGGCCACCTTGCCGCCGGCGGGGGTGAACTTGACGGCGTTGGAGCTGAGATTCAGCAAAATCTGGTTGAGCCGCAGCCGGTCGCAGTAGATCTGCTCGTCCGTCACGTCCACCGTGTCGATGAACAGGTCCATGTTCTTGGCGTGGATGTCGGACTGGATGATGTTGCGCAGCTCATGCAGGATATCCATCAGGCTCTCGGGCCGCTCGCTGATGGTGACCTTGCCCGATTCGATGCGGCTCATGTCCAGCACATCGTTGATAAGGCTGAGAAGATGATTGGACGCCTGGGCGATCTTGGCCAGATAGTCCTGTGTCCGCTCCCGGTCGTCCAGGTGAGCGGCGGCCAGGGCCGTATAGCCGATGACGGCATTCATGGGCGTGCGGATATCGTGGGACATGTTGTTCAGGAAGGTGGTCTTGGCCCGGTTGGCGGCGTCCGCCGCCTGTAACGCCCGGGACAGCTCCCCGGTCTTGGCCTCCAGTTCCTCCGTGGCCTGAGCGACCTTACACTGCAAATGCCGCTGGTTTTGGGTCCGGGCCGTCAGCATCGCCAGGGCAAACAGGAACAGCAGCAGGAACGTGACACCCACCAGCACATACGCCGGGTGCTGGTACAGCACGGCCAGAAGGCTCACCCCGTCGTCCCCGCCGGCGTCGATCTGGCCGGCGATGATGGCGTCTATCTCCGCCGCGGACAGTTGGCTGGACACCTTGTCCAGGATGGACAGAAGATACCGTCCCCCCTGCACGCCGGTCCCCACGGCGTAGGACAGAGACGTCTCCCCAAAGACGGTGGAGGACAGCCGGTTGCGCACGTCCTGCTGCACGAACCGCTCGGCGGCGTAGGAGTACAGGAACGTGGCGTCGGCCTGGCCGTCCAGCACGGCCTGGACGCACTGGCTCGCGTCGGCGCACCAGACCCGCTCCGCGTCCGGATAGCGCATGGCGATATAGTTGTTGATGCCCTCGGCCTTCTCCATCACCGCCATTCGCTGTACCGGTCCGGTGAAGTCCGCCAGGGTCAGGCGGGACAGGTTGGTCTGGAAGTAGGGCACGGTGATCTTGTACCCCTCCCGCTCCGCCAGGTAATAGTCGCCGATGAAGTCCAGCACCACGTCCGGCGCGTCCTCGGCGCGGATGGTGTAGTACTCGGCTCGGCTGGATACCGGCATGTATTCATAGTCCAGGCCAAGCCGTCCGGCCAGCAGCTCGAATATGGCGGGCAGGATGCCCTTGGCCCGGCCGTCCTCAAAGTAGCAATACGGAGGCCGGTCCGGGTTAAAAAGCACCCGCAGCTTTTCCCCCGAGGCCCGGTGCCGGGCAAGATAGGCCCGCTCCCCGGCGTTCAGGACGACGGAGCCTCCCTGGTCGGCGGAATAATACGTGTCGTGCAGGGTGTTGCGCCAGTTGGGGTCGTGCATATCCAGCTCGTTGATGGCCTCGTCGATGCGCGCCATCAGGTCCGGCCGGTCCTTCCGGCAGCAGATATAAAAGGGGCTGGCGTCGAAGGAGTCGATCAGCCACTCGTTTTCCAGCGCTCGCAGACTGCCGGTGACCGCGGCGTCCACCGTCCCCGCCTGCAGCGCGGCGGACAGCTCGTCCTGTCCGGCGAAATAAACCGGCTCGTAGGAAAATCCCCGGTCGGCGGCGTACTTCGCAAAGTTGGCGTTTTTGGAGTTGCCCTCCAGCATGCCCACGGTCATGCCGTCGTAGGTGTCGTAGTCCCCCGCCAAAATCGTCTCGTCGCCAGCCTTCACGGTCAGGATGGTGGAGTTATAGCCGATGTTCTGCTCGGAGAAGAGAAATTCCCTTTCCCGGTCCGGCGTCTTCGACACGGACGTGACGATATCCACCTGCCCGTCCCGCAGCATGTCCAGGCACTGGGCGTAGGACGTATCATAGCCCACATATTCATAGGTCCAACCGGCGTGGATGGCCAGCCGCTGCAAAAACTCATAGCCGTAGCCGCTCCGGCGGCCGTCGGCGTCCACGGTGTGATAGCCGGAGAAGGCGAAAAAGCCTACCCGCAGCACCTCCGGCTCGTCTTCCGCGGCGTACCCGGCCGCACCGATGGCCGTCAGACACGCCGCGGCCAGCGCCAGACACAGAATCAGGGCCAATATCCTCTTAGACCAAGCGTTCATACAGTCCCTCCACATCCAGGGTCGTACCCTCATAATAGCACAGGACCGGGCTTGATTGCAACCGTCGGCGCGCCGGGGACTGCTCCCGCGGCGCGCCGAACCCGTATCATGTTGGTAGTGTCAGAATTCGATGGTCTCCGTGGCCCGGACAGGCTGACCGTTTTCGTCCCAGCCGGTGCGGACCGTGACGGTGACGGAGGCGATCTGCTCCGGGTCGATGATCCGGTTGAAGCACATGTTCTCCGATCTGTTGTCCATGCCGCACAGATAGGTGGTGTTGTCCACCGCGTCGGCGCTTTCGCCGCCGTCCCGGAACACCACATATTCGCTGCCGTCGGTCATGGTGACGGTGAAGCTGTCCAGGGCGTCTATCAACACCTCCTGTATCCGGCCTTCCGCAGCCGTCAGGCGCGCTCCCATGGGGGAGATCGTGGCGGTCACGTACTGGCCTTGGGCCGTCCGGGCCGGTACAAGCCTATCCGCGTGCAGGGTGTATTCCTCCTGGAAGCCCCCCACCTCCTGGTAGGCGTCCCCCACCGTCAGGGTGTTCAGGTGCTCGCCCACGTAGGCGATGGGCACGCCGATGTAGACCTTGGTATCGGTGGAGTTTTCCGTGTCTACTAAAAACTCGCGGCATGCGGCCTGTATGCGGACCGTGCCGCCCAGGAAGTTCACGCTGCTCTCGCCCGCCACGGTATAGCCCCGCTTCTCCCAGGTCTGGAGTTTCAGGCCCTCCGGGTTTTCCACGCTGAAGTAGAGGTATCCGGTATCCGCCTCGTCCTGGACGTAGCTCAAAAGGGTGACGGTGACATCCCCAAAGGTGTTCTCCCGGTCTGCGTACTCGCCGGTCCCGCCGGTGTTGGGCAGGGAGAAGGTCTTGTTCAGCTCCTGGACGTAGGGGCCGACGAGCCGTTCCGCCATCTCTTCATCCACCGGCGTCCGCTCGTAGCCGGGCATGACGGAGGTGATGATGTTCCAGCCGTCCTGCCAGGTGTACTCGTAGGCCTGCTGGGTGACGGTGCCGTCGGCGGCCACCTGCGGCTCCGGCGGCGCGGGGGTGGGAGTGACCTCCGCCTGCTCCTTTACCACCGCGCCGGTGCCGAACAGGGTGTGGAAAAATCCCACCCGGTCCAGTCCCGCCGCCAGGGCCGTCACGGACAGCACACTGGCCACCGCCGCCGCGATCAGCAGCGTCCGGCCGATTTTCCGGGTCCGGCGGCGTGGCCGGGACGTTTCCAGTTCGGCCAGGGTATTTTGCACCCGATCTTCAAAGCTCTCCGGCACGGGGCCGTATATGTTCTTCCAGTCGTTCATAGGTTCTCGTCCTCCTCGCTCAGACGTTGGCGCAGAATGGCTCTGGCCCGGTGCAGACGCATTTTCGCCGCGCTCAGGCTCAGGCCCAGCATCCCGGCGATCTCCTCCACCGAGAAGCCCTCCGCGTAGTAAAGGATCACCGGCAGGCGGAGGCTCTGCTCCAGACTTCCCACCGCCAGGGCCAGGTCCATGGACTGCTCCGGCGCCGTCGGCGGCGCGGGTTCGTCGGGCAGCTCGTCCATGCAGACCAACCGCTTGCGCTCCCGCAGCACGTCGTAGCACGCGTTGATCAGGATGCGCGTCAGCCAGGTCTGAAAATACCGGGGCTGTTTCAGGCTGTCCCGCCGCTCCCAGGCCCGGCATATGGCCTCCTGCACCGCGTCCTCCCGGTCCGCCTCCCGGTCCAGCAGCGTACAACTGACCCGGTACAGCGTGCCCGTCATGGCCGTCGTCCGCGCGGTAAAATCTTCGCTCGTCACATGTTCCACCTACCTTTTCTGTCGTTGTGCGCCAGGTACCTGTCTTCACCCGTTAGACGGGCAAGCCGCACCGCCGGTCACATGTTGGGCGCGATTTTTTGAAAACGACCGGAGAAAGCCAGCGCCCCACATAGGGCGCTGGCCTTGTTGATTTTCCCGTTATTCCCGCTCGTCCTGCGGCGTATAGCGGCCGGACTTCTGCCGCTCCTTGACGCACTGGGTCAGCAGGTACTCGATCTGGCCGTTGACGGAGCGGAAATCGTCCTCCGCCCAGGCCGCAAGCTGGTCGTAGAGCTTGCCGGATATGCGCAGCAGGAGCTGTTTTTTCTCGTTAGTCCCGGCCACGGCTTCAGTAGAGGCTCCCGGAGTTGACGACGGGCTGGGCGTCCTTGTTGCCGCACAGGACCACCAGCAGATTGGACACCATGGCCGCCTTGCGCTCCTCGTCCAGGTCCACCATGCCTCCCTTGCTGAGCCGGTCCAGGGCCATCTCCACCATGCCCACGGCCCCGTCCACGATCATCTTCCGCGCGTCGATGATGGCGCTGGCCTGCTGGCGCTGGAGCATGACGGCGGCGATCTCCGGCGCGTAGGCAAGATACGTTATCCGCGCCTCCAATATCTCCAGACCGGCCATATCCACCTTGGCCTGTATCTCCTTGCGGATCCGCTCGGCCACCACCTCGCTGGAACCCCGGAGGGAACCCTCGTCGGCCACGCCGTCGCCGGTGGTGTCCACGTTGGGGGACACGTCGTAGGGGTACAGCCGCACCACGTTCCTGAGGGCACTGTCCGTCTGGATGGACAGGAACTCCACGTAGTTGTCCACGTTGAACACGGCCTTGGCGGTGTTCACGATGCGCCATATGACCACGATGCCGATCTCCACAGGATTTCCAAGACAGTCGTTGATCTTCTGCTTGTTGTTGTCCAGGGTCATGACCTTCATGCTCAGCTTCTTGCTGAGCATGGGGACGCCCTGCTCGCCCAGGTTGATGCTGACGCCGCCCTCGCCGGAGAGCTTGCCCCGGCCGGCGGAGCTGGTGCTGCCGGTGCTGGGCTTGGTGCCCGCGGCGGGATTCACGGCGGAGCAGAAGGGGTTGACCCAGTAAAACCCCTCGCCTTTCAAGGTGCCGATGTACTTGCCGAACAATGTCAGCACCAGCGCCTCCTGGGGCTTCAATACCCGCAGGCCGCACAGCAGTATCCAGCCCAGGGCGCACCAGCCGATGCACACCGCCAGCACGATGACCGCCGCGGGACCCTCCGCGCCGTTGACAGCGGTGACGATGATGGCCGCCACCGCCGCCGCGTACAACGCCAGTACCAGCAGCAGCACCAGCATGCCGTGCTTTTTCTTCGTCAAAAGTACTTCTTCCGTATATTTCTTTTCCATGGTCAGAGCCTCCCTTGTTTGTGATATCAAAATGATATCACATAGATATTGCGTTGTCAAGAAAAAAATACCTCCCCTTGCACAGGGGAGGCGGATTTTGCAATCGCGGCGAAGCCGCACTTCTTATGGCCCCCTTGTCAAAGGGGGCTGTCGCCGCCTTTAGACGGTGACTGGGGGATTGTCCTTCGACCAACGGCAATCCCCCCGGCCCTTCGGGCCACCCCCTTTAACAAGGGGGGCTTTTTGAGAGGATGGTCTTCGGGCCACCTCCCCTTGCACAGGGGAGGCTTTCAATAAGGATTCATTTACACATTCGGTTTGATGCCGTAGGCGTTGAGCTGGTCCTGCAACGCCTCGATCCTGCGCCGCTGGACCAGGTGGCGGTTGCGGATGGTCAGCTCGCTTGTCAGCCACAGCAGCAGGAAAAGCCCCAGGCATATGGCCGTGAAGGGGTTGCGGTGGTCCACCGTGCCTCCCTTGAGGAAGGCGTTGACCTGCAGCACCACCTTGGACACCACGTAGGGGACGGCATAGCACGCAGCGTTCAAAAGGCACATGAGCTTGGGCACGACGAGCGTCTGCCGCCGGTCGGCGAATTTCTTGAACAGCGGTATCATGCAGAACACCACGGACACGATGCACTCGGCGATCAGCGCGTATGTAAGATACGGCGCGCTCTTGCGGGTGATGTCGAACATGGAGTAGAGCGTGACGGACGCGGCGGCCTTGTCGTTGGTGACCCGGATGGAGGGCAGGAACCAGAACGCGACCAGCGCACAGCTGGCGGCCATCGCCACCAGGCAGAACAGCACCGTGAACACCCGCGCGGCGGTGGGGCGGCGCTTTTTCTTCGAGGGGGCAGCGCCGTCCTGGCCGGGAGGCGCTATCACCACGGTGGGGACCCGCGCGCCGGGAACAGGTGTGCCGCAGGTGGGGCATACACGCGCCTGTGGGTTCAGTTCATGCTTACAATTGGGGCAAACCATCTGTCAAACCTCCTTATTTTACCGGAAAGTGGGGAAGATCAGAAAAGACCACCCAGACCGCCAAGGCCGCCGGTGAGCCGGCTCATGGACTGAGCGGAGGCCTCCTCCGCCTGGCGCAGCGCCTCGTTGACGGCGGCCACCACCATGTCCTGGAGCATCTCCACGTCCTCCGGGTCCACGGCCTCCGGGTCGATGACGATCTCCGTCACCTCCCGCTTGCCGGACACGGTGGCCTTCACCACCCCGCCGCCGGCGGACGCCGTATAGGTCTGCTGCTCCAGATCCTCCTGCATCTGCATCAGGTCCCGCTGCATCTTCTGGGCCTGTTTCATCATGGCGGCCTGATTCATGCCGCCGAAACCGCCGCCGCGGTAAGAGCCACCTCTGCCCATAGTACAAAACTCTCCTGTATCGTTGGATTTTTATTCAAACTTGATATTGCCAAACCGGCTCAGGGCGTCCAGCTTGCTCATGTCCGGCTTGGGCGCGGTCCCGGCGGGCTTGTCAGTGAAGACCACGCGCCCGTCCCGGCCGGTCACGGCCAGAAGCTCCTGCCGGAATAGGCCCTGGTTGGCCGGGGTGTCCAGCATCATCTTGGCGATGGGTGTGGCGAAGGATACGGTCAGCGTGTCCCCGTCGTAGACGCCGGACACCTGGGTGGGGGTCATCAGAATGGCGTAGGCTCCCATGTCCATCTTCCCGTTCAGGCCACGGACCACCGCTTCCCACACCGCGCCGTTGTCCTGCGTGGGGGCTGGCGCGGGGGCTGGAGGCGGTTCATGTACCGGTTCCGGTTCAGGCGCCGGCGCAGGTTCCGGCGGGGACGGGGTAAACGCACCGTCCGCCGGGGGCGCGTCATCGTCCGTGTACCAGGGCACGTCGTCCTCCGGCTCCGGCATCGGTTCAGGTTTAGGTTCAGGTTCAGGCTCCGGCTTTGGCGCCGGTGCGCTCACCGGCAGGGATACGCCGTTTTGCAGCGCCGCCTCCAGCCGGGACACCCGGTTTTTAAGGCCCGCCAGCGTGTCCCCCGTCTCGGGCACGCACAGGCTCACCAGACACATCTCCGCTGCCCGGCGGGGGTCCGTGCCCCCCAGGTCGGCAGAACGGATGGCGTTCATGCCGTCCATGAGCTGTGACCCGGTGCGCATAGCCCCGAACCGGCGCAAAACCGCCGGCTCATACACGCCGGATAGCAGCGCCTCGCCGCCTTTGGGGGCCACCTGCAGCAGCAGCACGTCCCGCATGAGGCCGCTCAGCTCGTCCAAGATACCGGCCGGCTCCTTGCCGTCCTGCCAGAGCCTGGCGAACAGCGTCAGGGCTTTTTCCGTATTGCCCGTGCATATGGCGTCCAGCAGCTCCACCGTGCGGCGGCTGCCCGCCAGACCCAGAGCCGACAGCACCTCCGCCGCGCCGATATGCTCGCTGGCGGCGCACTGGTCCAGCAGGCTCAGCGCGTCCCGCATGCCCCCGTCCGCCATCCGGGCCAGCAGCTCCGCCGCGTCCGGCTCCAGGGTCATGTGCTCCCGCTCCGCCACGTAGGACAGCCGCGCCGCGATGGCCTGGGGCTCGATGCGGGTGAAGCTGTGCCGCTGGCAGCGGGAGACGATGGTGGGCAGCACCTTTTGCGGTTCCGTGGTGCACAAAATGAACATCACGTGCTCCGGCGGTTCCTCCAGAATTTTCAACAGGGCGTTGAACGCCATGGACGACAGGGAGTGTGCCTCGTCGATGATGTACACGCGCTTGCGCACCGTGGCAGGGGAAAATATGGCCTCGTCCCGCAGGGCGCGCACATCGTCCACGCCGTTGTGGGAGGCGGCGTCCAGCTCCACCACGTCCAGCACGCTCTCGTCCAGAATGCCCCGGCAGGGGTCGCACGCGTTGCAGGGATTGCCGTTCACCGGCCGCTCGCAGTTCACGGCCCTGGCCAGGATGCGTGCGCAGGTGGTCTTGCCGGTGCCCCGGGTGCCGCTGAAAAGATAGGCGTGGGAGAGCCTGCCCGTCTCCACCTGGCGCTTGAGGGTGGAGGTGATATGTTCCTGGCCGACCACATCGTCAAATGTCATCGGCCGGTATTTGCGATACAAAGCCTGATACATAAGCCTCGCAGAGTTTGCGCCCGCAGGCGCAAATAAAATTGGATTGTGAATTGTCAAGTTAAGTGCAACAGGGAATTGAAGAAGACTTCATAGGGAGAAAGCCAGCCGAGGCATTTGCGAGGTCTGCGGTTGAGCGAGTCGACAAACTGCTGGA
>CANQQB010000029.1 GCA_947625845.1 uncultured Oscillospiraceae bacterium | reverse complement strand
GGGGCAAAGGTGGGGATGCCCTCGAAGGTGACCTTTTTCGCCTTGTCGCACACCGTGTCGCCGATGGCGAAGATGCCGGGGTCGAAGATGCCGATGATGTCCCCGGCGTAGGCCTCGTCGATGATCTGGCGGTTCTCCGCCATCATCTGCTGAGGCTGAGCCAGGCGCAATGTCTTGCCCCCCTGCACGTGCAGGTACTCCGTGTCCCGTGAAAACCGGCCGGACACCACCCGCATGAAGGCGATACGGTCCCGGTGGGCCTTGTTCATGTTGGCCTGAATTTTGAACACGAACGCGGAGAAGTGCTCGTCGAACGGGTCCACGGTCCCCTCCGCCGCCTGTCGCGGCAGGGGCGTGGGGGTGAGGGCCAGGAAGCTTTTCAAAAACGGCTCCACGCCGAAGTTTGTGAGCGCCGAGCCGAAGAACACCGGACTCAGCTGCCCTTTGTGCACCTGGTCCAGGTCAAACTCATACCCCGCCCCGTCCAGCAGCTCCACGTCCGCCTCCAGCGTCTCCCGCAGGGATTTGCCCAGCAGCGCGTCCAGCGCGGCGGTGTCCTGCAAGGTGTGTTCCTCCGCCTGGATACGGCTGGACCCCCGGTGTGCGTCCCCGAAGGACAGTATCTTCCCGCCGGCCCGGTCGTACACGCCCTTGAAATCCCGGCCGCAGCCGATTGGCCAGTTCATGGGATAGGTGCCGATGCCGAACTCATTTTCAAGCTGCTCCATCAGCTCGTAGGGGCTCCGCGCCTCCCTGTCCAGCTTGTTGATAAAGGTGAAGATGGGGATATGGCGCATGGCGCAGACCTTGAAGAGTTTTCTCGTCTGCGGCTCGATGCCCTTGGCCGCGTCGATGACCATGACGGCGCTGTCCGCGGCCATCAGGGTGCGGTAGGTGTCCTCGGAGAAGTCCTGGTGGCCGGGGGTATCCAGGATATTGATGCAGCACCCGTCGTACTCGAACTGCATGACGGAGGACGTGATGGAGATGCCCCGCTGCTTTTCCAGTTCCATCCAGTCGCTCACCGCGTGGCGAGCGCTGGCCTTGCCCTTCACCGCCCCGGCCAGCTGGATAGCGCCTCCGTACAGGAGCAGCTTTTCCGTCAGGGTGGTCTTGCCCGCGTCCGGGTGGGAGATGATGGCGAAGGTCCTGCGCCGTGCGATCTCCTTTTGCAAATCGGCCATATGCTATACCTCGTTCCGGTTGATTCCAACGGTTTCCTATATTATCATCCTTCCTACTGAAAATCAACCAGGCCGAGGCCGCGTCACCGCTTTTTCCGCTTTATCAGCACATCCAGCAGCGCCATGAGCCCCGCGAACAGCACCGCCGCCGGCGGCCACACGATCCAGGTGAAGTCCCACCGCCGGGTGGCGAAGCTCCACGCCAGATACCCGGCCGTGACCGCGCACCAGTACACCGGCGGCAGCGCCCGGTACAGAGGCCGCTTCTTCTCCGGCGCATAGTCTCCCTCCTGCAAAAGCATCTGATATGCGTCCCACGGAGTAGATACGGTCATGATCAGATACACCCCCGCGGCCACCAGCACCAGCAGCAGCCCCACGCCGCCCACCGCGAACACCAGCGTGTGCATGTTGCCCCGCAGGGACGTCAAAATCACCGGCACGGCGGAGATCACGCACAGGCACACGCCCGTTGTCAGCCGCTTTACCCGCGTCGGCGCCAGCGCCTCCATCCGGCTCCGGGCCAGCTCTTCCACGCCGGGTCCGGCGGTGAAGACCTCTTTTTCCAAATAGTCGTACTTGTCCATCTTCATCCCCCAGCGCACGAAGATGGCCACCGCCGGTACGATGAACGCGAACAGCACCGCCAGCCCCAAACCCCCAGCCGCGCCCTCGCTCAAAGGGATATGGGACGAATAATAGGTCATCAGTCCCCCCAGCACGATCAGACACACCGGGGACAGGATGCACAGCGCCACCGCCAATGCCACAGGCCTTGCCGCCGCCTCCTTCAATTCCACGAACGCCTTTGCTTCCTCCAATGTCACCTGCCGCAGGGGCTCCGGGGCAGGCTCAGACGGCAGGTCCGGCGGGTCCGGCGTCTCCGGCTCCGGCGACTCCAGCTCGTCTTTTATAAGGTAGTCCGTGCTCACGCCGAACAGCCGGCTCAGCTCCAACAGCTTATCCAGCGTGGGGGCGGCCAGGTCCCCCTCCCACTTGCTCACCGACTGACGGCTCACGTCCAGCCGGTCGGCCAGATCCTCCTGGCTCCAGCACTCCCGCTTTCGCAGGGCCACGATCTTTTCACCCATGGTCATAGTTCGTCACTCCTTTCTGAACTGCCCCCAGCATACAGGAATTTCCCGTTGCGGGCAAGAAAGCGGACTTGAAAATCCCGCAACCTGTGGTTGCGAAAGGGAAAAAGGGGGAGAGATAAATAAAATCGCCGCCCTCTGGCGGCAACCATATTGAAAGCCTCCCCTGTGTAAGGGGAGGTGGGCGCCGCTTGCGGCGCTCGGAAGGGTTGTCTGTTATCCGGCGACGACAACCCTCCAGTCACGCTGACGCGCTGACAGCCCCCCTTGCACAGGGGGGCCGTCAATAAGGAAAGATTGAAATAA
Organism: uncultured Oscillospiraceae bacterium; assembly: GCA_947625845.1. Taxonomy (GTDB): domain Bacteria; phylum Bacillota; class Clostridia; order Oscillospirales; family Oscillospiraceae; genus CAJOIG01. Next base: position 23,372 of record CANQQB010000029.1, on the reverse strand, counting down.
CGCTCCTGGTCAGTCCCCGGTCGGTTCCTCATGACCGGTGGGTTCCACGAACTCCAGCGTTTCGCCGCATGCGGGGCACTGGATAGAGCCCTTTTTCAGGTCCTCTTCCTCGAAGGTCACTACCTCGCCGCAGGCGGGGCAGCGCACGTCGTAATACACGGTCTTGCCGTCCCAGTCCTCGGCCTCCATGTCGTCGTCCAGGTCCTCCAAATCGTCCATGCCGTCGTCCATGTCCATGTCATCCTCGTCCACGTCGCCGAAGAGCACGTCCTCCACGTCCTCCAGGTCGTCGCTGACGGCGTCCAGGCCCTCTTCCAGCTCGGCGATGTCCGCGGCCATGTCGTCCTGCTCCAGCGCCAGATCCTCCAGCACGTCCAGGATGGTGGCCAGCAGCTTGCCCTCTTTCGTGGCCGGGTCAATGCCATAGCCCTCGGCCAGGCCCTTCAGATACGCGACTTTTTCCGATGTGGTCATGCAAAAGCCTCCTTGCGGTATTGCAGCTTATCCCTTGGCCCGGCCCAGATACTCGCCGGTGCGGGTGTCGATCTGGATGCGCTCGCCCGGCTCGATGAACAGGGGCACCTTGATCTCGGCGCCGGTCTCCAGCGTGGCGGGCTTGGTGGCGTTGGTGGCGGTGTTGCCGGCGAAGCCGGGGTCAGTCTCGGTGATCTCCAATGTCACGAAGTTGGGGGGATCCACGGCGAACACCACGCCCTTGTAGGAGCTGATGGTGCAGGTCTCGTTTTCCTTGACGAACCGGAAGCCGTCGGACAGCTTGCTCTTGTCGATGGGCACCAGCTCATAGGTCTCGCCGTCCATGAAGTAATAGATATCGCCGTCGGAGTAGCTGTACTCCATGTCCTTGTGCTCCACGTAGGCGTTTTCAAACTTCTGGGTGGGGTTGAAGGAGGTCTCCACCACCGCGCCGGTGATGACGTTCTTCATCTTGGTGCGCACGAAAGGGGAGCCCTTACCGGGCTTGACGTGCTGGAACTCGATGACCTGCATGACCTGGCCGTCCATCTCAAAGGTCACGCCGTTGCGAAATTCGCCTGCTGAAATCATATGTTTATCCTCCGTTGAGTATTTTATACGAACGATTCATTGTACAATAAAATTCCCGCTTTGACAACCCCCGATTAGAGGATTATCAAGTCCTTTGGCGCTTTCGTAAGGTTTTCCGCTCCGTCCTCGCGCAGCCAGAGCATGTCCTCGATGCGCACGCCGAACCGGCCGGGCAGGTAGATGCCCGGCTCCGCGGATATCACCGCGCCGACGGGCAGGGGCTTGTCGTTACCGGGCCGTGCGCCGGGGTCCTCATGTATCTCCAGGCCCAGACTGTGGCCGAAGCCGTGGCCGAAGTAGTCCCCGTACCCCGCGTCGGCGATGACCTTGGCGGCGGCGTTGTGCACGGCCGCGCCGGTGACGCCGGGCTTGCCGGCCTCCTCGATGCCCGCCAGTTGGGCATGCAGCACCGTGTCGTACACCTTGCGCATCTCGTCCGTCACGTGCCCCACCGCCACGGTGCGGGTCATGTCGGAGCAGTAGCCGTTATAGAGGGTGCCGAAGTCCATGGTGATGAAGTCCCCGGCCTTGACCACGTTGTCCCCGGGCACCCCGTGGGGCATGCTGCTCTTGGCCCCCGTCACCACGATGGGGTCAAAAGAGTTGCCCTCGCCGCCGTATTTGTACATCCGGTACACCAGCTCCGCGGCGATTTGCTTTTCCGTCATGCCGGGCTTGATAAGGCCCAGCACCTCGTCCAGCGCCTTCTCGGCGATCCGCTGAGCCGCCACGATGGAGTCCACTTCAACCTGGTCCTTCCTGGCCCGCAGGTCCCGCAAAATGCTCCCGGCGTCCGTCAGGGGCACGCCCACGGCCTTTTCCAGCCACTCCCACCGCTCATGACTGAGCCGGTCGGGCATGGCCCCGGCCGCTGCAAAGCCCGCGTCGGCGAATATCCCGCCCAAAATGGCGCTCAGGCTCTTGTCCCGGCTGGTGCACAGCACCTGCATGTCGCTGATGGCGGCGGTGGCCGCCTCCACATACCGGGAGTCGGTGACCACCCAGGCCCGGTCCTTGCTGATGACGGCGGCGCCGTCGTCGATATGGAACCCGCAGGCGTAACGGATGCTCACCGCGTCGGTCATCACCAGCGCCGGCAAGCTTCCCAGCGCGGCCTGGATCTTTTTCACGTTTGACATAGTATTTATCGCTCCTTTGCTGAAATATGCTGTTGCTATCACTTTTCCGCCGGGGCAGGTCCCACGGTCTGGCCGTCCCACCGGAGCGGCTCGGTCAGGGACAGGTCCCCGTAAGCCTCCACCGGCTCGCCCCGGACCAGCAGCGTCACGCTGTCCACCTGGGGCAGAGCGGTCAGGGAGTTGACGATGGAGTACACCGCCAGCCTTGCCCCCAGAGCCGTGTCCGGCCTGTTCTCATAAAATTCCGCGGACAGGTCCACGGTGCACGCCCCGTCCGCCGTGGCGCAGGAGAGAAGCCGCGTCCCTTGCGGTACGGCGCTGGTGAGCCTGGGGCTGTACGGCCCCCGCAGCAGCTCCTCCATCACATACCGGTCTGCGGCGGCGTCCTCCGCCAGGGTGAGGCTGTGGTACTCGCTTTCAAGCCGCTCTCCGCTCTCGTCGGCGAAGTACAGCCGCAGCCGCCGAGCGGATGGGTTCGTATCCGTGTCCCGCAGCAGCGCGTCCGCCGGGGTCAGCCCGGCGAAGACGGTCCTGCCGTCCACGGCGATGTCCGTGGCCTCCACGCCCTCCAGCGCGCACAGCGTCAGCGCCGCGCACAGTGCGGCGGCCGCCTGGTCCATGGGCTTGGCGTCCAGGAATTTTTCCGACAGCGTGAGCGTGACCACGCCGTTGGCGAGCGCGCAGTCCAACACCCGCACGCCCGCCGGCAACGCCCGGACCAGACCCTCCGTCTGACTGGGTGCGGCGAACGCCTTTGCCGCCGCCTGCACGGGGGAGCCGCCGTCCTCCGGGTATGGCAAGAGCTCCCGGCCCGTCAGAGCGTCGGACGACCCGTCGTCCGCCAGCCGGTACACGGTCAGGCTCCGGTCCGGCTGAGCCTCCGCCCGGCCGGAGGACCCGGATGCGCAGCCGCCCAGAAGCATGATCAGCGCGCAGCATAGCGCCGCCAGCCGCCTTTTCATGTCCGCCCCTCCTTATCCGTCTCGCAAAGCGGGAACGCCACGGAAAACACCGTGCCCCGCTCCGCGCGGGGGGCCACCCATATCTCGCCGCCGTTGGCGGCCACCGCGTCCCGGACGATGGCCAGCCCCAATCCGCTGCCCCCGGAGGCGCGGGACCTGGCCTTGTCCACCCGGTAGAACCTATCGAACACATGCTCCCGGTCCGCCTCGGGGATGCCGATGCCCGTGTCCGCCACGGTCAGCAGCGCCTTGCTCCCGGCGGCCTTCAGGGAGATCGTCACGCTCCCGCCGGGGACATTGTACTTCACGGCATTCTCCGCCAGGTTGAAGATGATCTGGTAGAGGTCGTCCGCCGACGCGGACACCACGCACCCCTCGCTGAAAGCTGTCACGATGGTCACGTTCTGCTCCGCCGCCAGCGGCTGGAGCAGGTGCAGCGTCCGTTCCGCCACGTCCTTCATGTCCACGCACTCCCGCTGCCGGCCGCTGACGCCGGCGTCCAGGCGGGTCAGGGTCATGAGCTTTTCCGTGATGCGCTGCAAGCGCTCCGCCTCCGAGCCGATGTCCTGGGCAAACTCCCGCATGGTGTCCGCGTCCATGTCCCCGGACTGGGTGATGCTGTCGGCTAAAAGCCGGATGGCGGCCAGAGGCGTGCGCAGCTCGTGGCTTGCGTCGGAGACGAACCGCCGTCTTGCTTCCTCCGTGTCCTCCAATCGCCCGGTGAGCACGTTGAACTCGTCGGACAGCTCCGCCAGCTCGTCCCGGCCCTCCACCGGGATACGGTAGCTGTAGTCCCCGCCCCGGACCACCTCCACGGCGGCGCTCAACCGCTTGACCCGCCGGGTCAGGGTGGCGGACAGCACCATGATGATGAGAAAGCACGCCACGGCGAACAGCAGCGACATGTTGAAAAGGTTATCCCGCAGCCCGGCGATGATATCGCCCTGCTCGGTGTCGTAGTCGTAAAGATACACCGCCCCCGTCACGGTCCCGCCGGCGACGACCGGCGTGGTGGAACGGCTGGCGAAGGCGCCGTCGGCGTAGGAGTAGGCGCAGGTGAACCAGGCGTTCCCGTCCAGAGCCGACTTTACCCCGGACAGCAGCGCGTACCGCCCCACGGCGCTGTCGCTCCTGTCGGTGTCGTACAGGACCAGGCCGGCACCGTCGGTCACCAGCATGCGGGTCACCGGCGTCACGTCCAGCAGCTCCATGACCTGGCTGACGGCGTCGGCCGTCAGCTCCTCCAAAGCCGACAGGGAGCTGGACACCACCGACCCCTGGCTTTGCAGAGCGGTCTTTTTCGCGGCGTATACCATGTCCCGGCTGGACATGATGGGGTAGGTGTTCACGCCCAGCAGCAGCGCCGCCGTGAACAGGGTGAACACCGCGGCGATCTTGAACCGGAGGGACAGGCCCCGCCGGCGCTTTTTTTCATCCCTCGCTGAAATAGTACCCCACACCCCACTTTGTGATGATGCACGCAGGCTCTGCGGGGTCCCGCTCCAGCTTCTCCCGGAGCCGGCGGATGTGCACGTCCACCGTGCGGATGTCCCCCTGGTAATCGCTGCCCCACACCATATCCAGCAGGTTTTCCCGTGAATAGACCTTGCCCGGCGTGCGCATGAGAAGCTCCACCAAATCGAACTCCTTGGCCGTCAGCTCCACGGGTTTACCGTCGGTCTCGGCGGTGCGCCGCTCGGTGTCGATGGTGATATGGCCCCTGGTGATACGGCCCGCCATGTCCGGCCCGGCCTGGAGCGTGGCCCGGCGCAGCAGCGCCCGGATGCGTGCCTTCAGCTCCAATATGTTGAAGGGCTTAGTGATGTAATCGTCCGCGCCGTACTCAAAGCCAATGAGCTTGTCCGTGTCCTCGCCCCTGGCGGTGAGCATGATGACCGGCACGGTGGAGAACTCCCGTATCTTCATGCACGCGGCCAGCCCGTCCAGCTTGGGCATCATCAGGTCCAGCAGGATAAGGTCGTATGGCTCCGCGCGCGCCATCTCCACCGCCGTCTCGCCGTCGTAGCACACGCGCACCTCGTAGCCCTCGTTTTCCAGGTTGAACTTCAGCCCCTTGACCAGCAGCTTTTCGTCGTCCACCACCAGTATTTTCATGGGTCCGCCTCCCCCGTTTCTCCGCCGATATACGGCGCCATATCCCCATAGGTCGCCGGCCCGATACCGGACACGGCCGTCACGTCCTCCGGCCTCTGAAAGGGCCCGTTTTCCGTCCGATAGGCCACGATCCGCCTGGCCAGCGCCGGACCGATGCCCGGCAGATCGTCCAATTCCTGGACGGTGGCCGTGTTGATGTCCACCGGCGCGGTATCGGTCAGGGCCGTCCCCGGCTCCGGCGCCGCGAACACGGGTTCCCCGGCCCCGGCATCCCCGGCGTACGCGAACGCCGTCGCCGCCGTCAGCGCCGCCACGGCCGTCCACAGCAGCGCGGTCACGACCCGTCGGCGTTTTTCATCGCCGCGCCGTTTTAAGAAAGTTTTCATCAAACAGTTGTTGCTTTTCCCCGGATTATTTCTTATAATAAACTTAACTATGCTCTAAAGAAGTATCGTCGGCTCTATCATACCATACTTTTCCGGAGAATGACATGAAAAATTTCAAGCTGCTTTCCCTGCTTCTGATCATATCGCTGTTCGTGTGTCTTCTGCCCGCCTATGCCCTTGCGGTGGACGACCCGGTGGTCACGGCCTCGTCCGCCATCGTCATGGACATGGACACCGGCGACGTGCTCTATGAAAAGGACAGCGACCGGCCCGTCTCGGCCGGTACGCTGGTCACGCTCATGACCGCTCTGCTGGTTGGCGACGCCATCGACCAGAACACCATCACCCCGGACGACGCGGTCACCGCCTCGGACAGCTTTCGGTACAACCTGACGGATGGCGCCAGCACCGCCGGCATCCAGCCCGGCGAGCGCCTTTCCGTGAGCGACCTTCTCTATTGCGCGGCCCTGGCCTCCGCCGCGGACGCCTGCAACGTGCTGGCGGAGTACGTAGGAGGGTCTACCGGCGCGTTCGTGGACTCCATGAACGCCCGCGCTCAACAGCTCGGCTGCACGGCCACCAGCTTTCTGAACGCCGACGGCGTGGAGCCCGCCGGCCGGACCACCGCCCGCGACCTGGCCGTGATCGCCCGCGCCCTGACCGGCAGCGCCGCCGCCCGGACGCCTTTCAGCGCCGTGTCCTACAGCGTCCCCGCCACGGACATGACCGAGACCCGGACCCTGACCAACTCCAACGCCCTGCTGGACGAGGCCAGCCCCCTGTATTACTCCAACGCCTACGGTTTCCGCAACGCCGCCCTCACCGACGGGGGCTGCGCCATGGTGGCCGCCGCGACGTACGACGAGATCGACGTGGCCGCCGTGGTCATCGGCTGCCCGGACAGCGACGCCCGCTTCAACGACGCCCGGACCCTGTTCGACTGGGTGTTCGACAATTTCAGCTATCGCACCATCCTGAGCAGCACGGAGAATCTGACCACGCTCCCCGTGGCCATGGGAGACCCCGGCACCGTGGGCGTGCGGTGCGAGGACGCGGTGAGCATCATCCTGCCCAAGGAGCAGGACCTGGGCCAGGTGGAATACCGGCCCGTGTACCAGTACGAGCAGGAGCACACCACTCTCCAGGCGCCGCTGGAGGCGGGCCAGTACCTGGGGGAGGTGACGGCCTATCTGGACGGGGTGGAGCGGGGCTCTGCCCGGCTGGTGGCCGCCTCTTCGGTGGACATCTCCCGGCTGGAGTACCTGCGGGGCCAGTGGGAGGCCATGACCCAAAACGAGTCCGTCCGCCAGCTGATCACCATCCTGATCGTCATCCTGGGCATCTATCTGCTGCTGGTCATCTTCTACCGTATCCAGCGGGTCCGCCACGTGCGCAGCCTCCGCCGGGCCCGGAAGGACCGGGCCATCGCCCGCTCCCAGCAGGAGATACAGTGGCTGGACATCCCGGAGGACGTCGACGAGGACGCCGGCGTGGGGTACTTCCAAAACGGCCAGACGTACGACGACTACCCGCCCGAGGACGAGTACGACGACTACGACCAATAACGCTTAACGCGCGCAGCGCAAAAAGACCTGCCCCCGGCAGGTCTTTTTGCTATTGCGTTTTAAGTGCCGGCTGCTTTTTCCTCCAGCGCGCGGTTTCGGGTAAGGAGGGAGCGATCGGTTTGATTGAACAGTGCCCCGGATCTCATTCTCTCAAATTCTGTCGTCATACTTTTGTATCTCGTCGCAGTAATCCCGGATGTGCTCCAGTCTCTGCATGTCAGGCGACAACATACAGTTCCTTCCTTTCCCGCATCACATTCTCCCGGAACCGGGCCTCGCTGGGCATTTGCTGCTTTTGGGTCAGGGCGCTTACGGTGAGCAGGTCCACGCTCTTGCGCAGCGTCCGCTCCAGCTCTTCGTGGATACCGGCGACCTGGAGCAGGGAGCGGATGGACGTGCCCGTCGTGTCGATGATCAGGTCAACGTCGCTGTCCTCCGACGCGGTGCCACGGGCATAGGAGCCGAAAAGGGACACGCCTTTCAGCCCGTACTTCACCGCGATAGGTGTCACGATGTCCCGCAGTTCATGGACCGTGTATACCAAGGCGCTCCCTCCCTTCGTCGCCATTTTACTATTATCATGACCAAATTGCAAGGATAACAGAACCTGCCGGAGAAGCAGATGGAAACACATAGATTTAAGAGCCTGTGCCAGTCGGCACAAGCTCGTTTCTTGAGATTGTTCACCTAATGCTTGGCGAAAAGAAATGCGGTTTCTTTCCGCGCAGTCAAGTGGTCAACGGGAGAGAATACTTCTTCCGGTGAAATATAAGGCCGGTAAATCACGTCCTGTTCACCCGCCCAGTCGATGGGCGGATATTCCTCTAACGCGGCGTATATATCCGCTCTGAGTGTGCCTCTGTTATAATTGCTCAAGGGAGGGTTCTTTTCCCAAATTTTCCAGCGGAGTGTAGCCATTGCGTCTCGTAGATCACGGGTAGCAGCGGCCTTGTCCGTGTTTCTATCTGGTGCCATAGGTTCACCAAAGCTGACGGTGGCTGTTGCCACAGCGCGGTCATAGTCTATGATCGTTGGTATGATCTGCGCGCCAGCAGATATCGCCACGTCAATAATGCCCCATTTCATAGGGAGCATCAGGAGGTTGTCCGTCAGGTTCCACGTTCCTTCCGGGAACCATGTAATCGCCTGTCCATTTTTCAAGTAGGCGCACATGGTGGCCTTGACGGTACGCATATCAGCCTTATCTCGGCGGTCTACCCATATTGTGCCGTTCAGAAAGAGCCATATTCTGTCTGAGACCCAAAGTCTCTGTTTCCCCGCTAAAAACCAACTCCTACGATGAAACGCATGGGAAATCGCACGCGCAGAAACCGGGCCGTCACAGGAATTGGTGTGGTTTACCGCAAAGATCATGGGCTTGTTAGGAAGCGGCTTTGCTGCTTGCGACCAGCGGATTTTGTATTTTACTCTGGTGCGGGACAAGAGAAGAACAAGAGGGTGAATGATATCGCGAGTCTTTGAAGCCAGTCTGTTTGGTCGGGGCATCTTTCTCCCTCCACAGCATGATCCGCGCCAGCGTGGGTCGGCGCATGTTTCCCGACAGTCAGGCCGGGAGCGGGAGTGTACCCCCGCCCCATGGCCCTTCCGCCGGGATAACAAAAGGCGGCGCAGGGAGATTATCCCTACACCGTCATACGATGACCCAGACCCACTACCCCCGCCCGCCCTTGTAAATCCGGGGGCGAACGGTTATAATGGGGCTGGCGCAGAAATCTGCTGTGTGGGAGGCCACTTCTCCTGCATAGGGGCATGAGGTGTTGCAGCGCCTCATGTCCCGCCCTTGTTATCCCGTTTTGTCTATTATAGAGCCTTATCCCGTCAATTGCAAGGGATTTTTACAAATTGCGCGGCGATGATAACATCTGAAAAGACCTGCCCCCCGGCAGGTCTTTTTTGTTGTGCTTTATCAAATTTATGCTATAATATACCTTCACCAACCCGCAAGGAGGCCCTCATGGACAGCAAGCCCTTCAAAGTCGTATCCCCCTACGAGCCCGCCGGGGACCAGCCCGAGGCCATCGCCGCCCTGGCGGAGGGCATCGAAAACGGTCTGGACGAGCAGGTTTTATTAGGCGTCACCGGCTCCGGCAAGACGTACACCATGGCCAAGGTCATCGAGCGGGTCCAGCGTCCCACCCTGGTGCTGGCCCACAACAAGACCCTGGCCGCTCAGCTCTGCGCGGAGTTCCGGGAGTTCTTCCCGGACAACGCCGTGGAGTACTTCGTCAGCTACTATGACTACTACCAGCCGGAGGCCTATATCCCCCACACGGACACCTTCATCGAAAAGGACGCCTCCATCAACGACGAGATCGACCGTCTGCGCCTCAGTGCCACCGCGTCGCTGCTGGAGCGGCGGGACGTGATCGTGGTCAGCTCTGTCTCCTGCATCTACGGCCTTGGCGAGCCGGACGATTTCGCCGCCATGATGGTGTCGCTGCGGGTGGGGATGGAGATACCCATCCCGGAGCTTTCCCGCAAGCTGGTGAACATCCGCTACGAGCGCAACGACGTGGCCTTTGAGCGCAACCGGTTCCGTATCCGGGGGGACACGGTGGACATCTGGCCCGCCTATTGGAAGGACACGGCCCTGCGCCTGGAATTTTTCGGCGACGAGATCGACCGCATTTCCGAGATCAACGCCGTGTCCGGCGCTGTGGTCCGCCGCCTCAATAACATCCCCATATGGCCGGCCAACCACTACGTGACCACCAAGGAAAAGATGGAGGCCGCCATCGTCCAGATACGCAAAGAATTGGCCGAGCGTCTGGCCTGGTTCGAGCAAAACGGCAAGCTTTTAGAGGCCCAGCGGCTCAAGCAGCGCACCGAGTACGACATCGAGATGATGCAGGAGCTGGGCTACTGTTCCGGCATCGAGAACTATTCCCGCATCATCTCCGGCCGGGAACCGGGCAGCGCTCCCATGACGCTCTTGGACTACTTCCCCAAAGACTTTATCCTCTTTGTGGACGAGAGCCACGTGACCCTGCCCCAGGTCCGGGCCATGTACCGGGGGGACAGGAGCCGGAAGGAGACGCTGGTGGAGTACGGCTTTCGCCTGCCCTGCGCCTTCGACAACCGGCCGCTGATGTTCGACGAGTTCCAGTCCCGCATTCACCAGGCCATATACGTCTCCGCCACGCCGGGGGAGTACGAATACAGCCGGGCCGGGCAGGTGGCCGAGCAGGTCATCCGCCCCACGGGGCTTCTGGACCCGCGCATCGAAGTCCGGCCCGTGGAGGGGCAGATCGACGACCTGATCGGGGAGATCAACGCCCGCGCGGCGAAAAACCAGCGGACCCTGGTCACCACCCTGACGGTGAAGATGGCGGAGGACCTGACGGCCTATCTCACCGACGCGGGCATCCGCTGCCGGTATCTGCACCACAACATCAGCGCCATCGAGCGCATCGAGATCATCCGGGACATGCGCCTGGGCCGGTTCGACGTACTGGTGGGCATCAACCTTCTGCGGGAGGGGCTGGACCTGCCGGAGGTATCCCTGGTGGCCATCCTGGACGCGGACAAGGAGGGTTTTCTCCGCTCCGAGACCAGCCTCATCCAGACCACTGGCCGCGCTGCCCGGAACGCGGAGGGCACTGTCATCATGTACGCGGACACCGTCACGCCCTCCATGGACGCCGCCATACGGGAGACGGAGCGCCGCCGGACCAAGCAGCAGGCCTATAACCAGGCCCACGGCATCGTGCCCCGGACCATCATCAAGGACGTGAAGGACCTGATGGACATGACCGGCGGCGACGAGAAGCGGCCGGACGTGCTGAACGACAAGGGCGTGAAAATGACCGCCAGGGAGCGCCAGGCGGCCATCGAGAAGCTGGAGAAGCAGATGCGCAAGGCGGCGCAGATGCTGGAATTCGAGTACGCCGCCGTCCTCCGGGACCGCCTGGTGGAGCTCCGCGGGGAGAAATAGATGTTCTTCCTATTACAATAAATATTGGACGAGGAAAGCCGGGCCGCCAGTCCGGCTTTCACCCATCTCATGCCTAAGCTACAATAGGAGGAGCAACTGGCTGACCTGAACCTCCTGGGGCTTCTATGTCCGTGGATAAGACTGTCAGCCATCCTCTTATTGTAGCATTCGGTTTATGCAGGTTGAGCCACCGTTCGTCGGAGTGTTCGTGTCACCCAATAGATTGAATCGGCAATAAGAAAAAGATGGCGTCCGGTTGCAGATCATTGTACTGGAGGAATGACATGAACGCAGTTGGTATCGACGTTTCCAAAGGCAAGAGCATGGTGGCCGCCATGCGCCCCTTTGGAGAAGTGGTGTTCTCTCCCTTTGAGGTACATCACACAGACAGCGAACTGAGCAGCTTGGCAGAGAAGCTCATAAGCCTGCCAGGTGAGACCCGCGTGGTAATGGAGTATACGGGAAACTACCACGCTCCGGCAGCAAAGGCGCTCTGTGCTGCCGGGATCTATGTCTCCGTAGTCAATCCCATCCTGATACATGACTACGGGAACAACAGTTTAAGACGAGCCAAGACCGACAAGAAGGACGCCATAAAGCTGGCAAATTACGCTCTGGATCACTGGCTTTCCCTGCCGCAGTATTTCCCCGAAGAGGATACGCGGCATTTACTCAAAGTCTGCTATCGCCAGTACCAGCAGCTCAGCAGGATGCAGACCATGCAGAAGAACAATCTCATTTCTCTGCTCGACTCCGTATTCCCTGACGCAAATCGCCTGTTCTCAAGTCCTCCCCGTGCGGATGGCAGCGAAAAATGGGTGGATTTTGTGACACATTTCTGGCATTGCGAGTGTGTATGCAGTACGTCGGTTGCAGAGTTCACACGCCGCTATGAGAAATGGTGCCATAGGCACGGGTATTATTTCAGCGCTGAGAAAGCCTCTGAGATATACATGGACTCCTGCGGCTATCCCACTGTCTTGCCAAAGAGCGACACTACAAAGGTGCTCGTTCAGCAGGCCGTGGCCCAGCTCCAGGCCTCCTCATCTTCTCTGGCTGTTCTCCGCCAGCGCATGACCATGCTTGCACAAATGCTGCCGGAATACCCCATCGTCATGAAGATGTACGGTGTTGGTCCCACCCTCGGTCCTCAACTCATGGCCGAGATCGGCGACGTTCGCCGGTTCCATTCTAAGAAAGCTCTTGTAGCCTTTGCTGGTATTGACGCACCTCCATACCAATCCGGCACGGTAAATGTCCACAGCCGCAGCATCTCCAAACGCGGCTCGGCGTCCTTGCGCCGAACGCTGTTTCTGGTCATGAGCATCATTCTGCGTACCTCTCCGGCAGATGAGCCCATTTTCCAGTTCATGGACAGGAAACGTGCCGAGGGCAAACCCTTGCCAGTTTTGCACTTGGGCAAAAATCTGGCAGGCAAGAAAACGAAGTTTTCGCAGTGTGGGTGCCCACATGCATTGCTTGCCACTTATGTAACTGCCTGTTTTGGCATCGGGTCCTATGACGCATTTGCGGCCTTGTGAAATCGCTCGTATTCTGTTATCATGCTTTAAAGCGAATTCTTGCCCCGTTCATTCCATCCAGGAGGTCCACCATGAGCGAAGAAGTGGGCAAAACCGAATCCAGCCTCTCGGAGAAGGACCAGAAAATCCTCTCCATGCTCACGTCCAGTGAGCGTATCATCCTGGAGCGTCTGCTGGAACTGCACCCCTCGGATAAAGCCTTTGACCTTTTCGAGATGATGCGGAGCGAGAAGCCCGGAGAGGAGATACCCACATACTACTTCTCCAATCCTGACCCTTACTTTGAGCGGAAGCCGCTTCCGGCTGACCACATTGACCATGAAAAACAGATAGACGAATCCGGCACACTTCATGTCCAGAACTTTTCTGCGAATGAGCTGCCGGAGATCACGCTGACCAAAGAAATCAGCGGGACAGTTTACACGGTCACGGGAAGCTATGACGGGATCGAGCTTCTTGACAGGAAGCTGGAGCGCATCATGGGGCAGAACATGACCGGCGCGGAGGCAGAAGAATGAGCGAGGAAAAGAAATCTGCTACTATTGATCAAGCCAATTCTGATAAGGCAGTTGCCCCCAAGAAGGAGGTATCGAAAATATCACGGGCAACTGACAAGATCACTGCAGTGGGTCATCGACGAAGAAGCCGCCCAGGTCGTACGGCGTATCTTTGCCCTTTGCATGGAGGGCCGCGGCCCAACGCAGATCGGTAGCCTTTTGGAGAACGAGCGTGTGCCCAACCCCACGACGCACCAAGGGAAGCCGAGCGACTATCCCTACAAGTGGGACATCAGCACGGTGGTCCACATTCTGGAACGCCGCGAGTACACGGGCTGCACGGTAAACTTCAAGACGCACAGGAATTCGATTTGGGACAAGAAAAAGCGTCAGACACCAGAAGAAGACCAGGCCGTGTTTTACAACACCCAGCCCGCCATCGTAGCGGAGGATGTGTTCGAGAAGGTCCAGCAGATACGGCAGCAGCGTCACCGCCAGACAAAAACGGGCAAGAGCAGCATGTTCTCCGGCCTGGTCTTCTGCGCGGACTGTGGCGCAAAAATGTACTACTGCACCAGCGTCAAGTTTGACAAACGCCGGGACTTTTTCGTTTGTTCCACCCATCGTCACCGCAAGGACCAATGTTCCGCGCATTATATCCGGTCAGTAGTCCTGGAGGATATTGTCTTGCGGCACATACAGATGGTCATATCCTATGCGGCGAACCATGAAGCGCACTTCCGAGCAGTCATGGGTCAGAAGCTGAAACTGGCGTCCGACGAGGCCATCCGCGTGAGCAAGAAGAAGCTGGCCAAGGCGGAGAAGCGGCTGAACGAGCTTGACCGTATCTTCATGCGGCTGTACGAGGACCGGGTAAACGGCACGATCTCCGATGAGCGGTTCGCCTTCATGAGCAAGTCCTATGAGGACGAGCAGACGAAACTGAAGCAAGAAGTGGACGCACTTGCCAAAGAGATAGCCCAGCAGGAGCAGGCAACTGATGATGTGGATCGCTTCATAGCCCAGGCGCACAAATACGTCGGCTTGGAAGAACTGACGCCGTATGCACTGCACGAACTGGTAAAGGCCATCTACATAGAAGCCCCGGACGAGAGCAGCGGCAAGCGGCGGCAGAACATCCACATCTCCTATGACTTTGTGGGGTTCATCCCCATCCACGAGCTGATGCAAGAGGGAATGGCGTGACCGAAGCCATGCCGTTTCCGAAAACTGATATTGTACTGTCTTATGACGCCCCCTCTGACGAGGGAGGTGGCGCGGCTTCGCCGCGTCGGAAGGAGAGACATTTGATCGCGCCGGAGGCGCACATTATCGACGGCCCCTTTGTGTAAAGGGGGCTGTCGCCGCCGTCAGGCGGTGACTGAGGGATTGTTACCAGTGCAGAGGTTAACTCCAAACTGGTAACAACCCCTCCGCCTTGCTTCGCTCGGCACCCTCCTTTGACAAGGGAGGCTTTCCATTTGGTGTCGCTTTCAGCGACGATTTTCTCTTTTTCCCCCTGGTTGCGCGATAGTTGGTGGCGCAACCGGTCCGTTCTCTGCTATACTGCCTCTCAGAAAGACTAACTATTAAAAGTCAAGCATGAATTGAGGTAATCGTGCAAAGGCGTGCAGACCCGCAAGAGGGCATAGCAAAACAGACGCCAGTGAGGGCGCCGGAGAGCTGTGGATATGGAGCAGGCTATGCGGCTGTACGGGGCTGGTAAGGCATCCCGGACTTCTCCAGAGCGAAGATGAGCCGCACGAGCTTCTTGGCGGCGTGAGACAAGGCCACGTTGTAGTGCTTGCCTTCAGCGGGCTTCTTGGCAAGATAGGCGGCAAAGGTCGGGTCCCAGTGGCAGACGTACTTCGTGGCATTGTAGATGGCATAGCGCAGGTATCTGGACCCTCGCTTCTCCATGTGTGCGTAACAGTTGTTTAGCTGCCCGGATTGGTAGGTAGAAGGAGAAAGGCCGGCGTAAGCCAACACCTTGTCAGGGGAATCAAAGCGGGAGAAGTCGCCCACCTTGGCCAGGATCATGGCAGCCATGCGGAAACCTATTCCCGGAATGGTGGTAATGGGAGAGCGCAGTTCCTCCATAATGGACTGGATAGAGGCTTCAATGTCCGCTATCTCGGCGTCCAGTTCCCGGATGAGGCGAATAGTGTGCCGCAGTTCCAGAGACTTGGCGGGCATGACGGAGCCAATGGAGGTCTTGGCGGCGTCCCGGATGGTCACAGCCATGTCCCGTCCGTAGTGCCCCTTGGAGGCGTCAGCCAGGAGGAACTTCAACCTGGTGAGATTGGCGGCGGCGATCTGCTTGGCTCCCGGAAACTCTTCCAGGAGGGCATAGACCGAGACCAGGTGGAGAGAGGGTACCAGTTTTTCCAGCTCCGGGAACAGGATGCAGACCAGGCGGGAAACGGATGTTTTGAGCTTGGCTCGCTCCAGGGCGTTTTTCTCTGGGCGGATGCGCAACACCACCGGATCTGGCTCCACGAGCCGGCGGATGACGGCGCGTATTTGGTCTTCCGTGAAGCGATGAGTCTGGCCGACTTGTACGTCCTTTATGTGTTCCATACGCGCCTTCACAGGGCGATCCTGGTCCGGCAGGTACACGATGACCCACCATCGGCCGGCCAGAACACTGTGTTCCAGGCGAAAGGGTATCATATCCTCTGCCGGGATCCATGTATCGGTGTTCTGCGGGCAATAGAGATAGTTGACGTATTTCCGCTGGGCTATAGCCATCAGCATCGGCCGGAACACCTCCGGCGACACGCTCTCGATCCGCTGGCGGACGCCGACAAGAAACGGGGCGAAAAAATCCCGGTCAATATCACCACAGTGGTCATGGATATGTGCCAGCGTCTCCGGCGGCAAAAACGGCTCTGCCTCCGGGAGCGTACACAGATATGCCAGATATGAGCGTTCCAGCAGCGGCAACGGGGGACGCATGGACTCCCCTAGACAATAGGTGTCATTCTCAGACCGCATGAGCACGCCGGCGTTCACTAACTCATCGATCATCTGTTTTGCCAGTACTCCGGCGTGGTCATGAGTCGTCAGCCGCAAAAGTTCGGCAAAGGTGAATTCGTCCCTGTGTTCGGGCTGCGCCATCAGATCCAGCGCAAGCTGGCATTGACTTCCGTAGTATTTATGGAACAGTTCCATATTGTATCTGCATCCTTTCCATCTCGTTGTGCAGCTATCTGTCCAGATCATGCTCGCCGGGACAGATGCGAAGGAATTGATAATAGCTGCGGAGAAGAGGCTTCAGCTCTGTCGGGTCGCGTAGTTCGGCGCAGTAATACAATTCGCTTCCCTGCCTTTCGATGGTGCCGATAAATATCTCCCGGCAGAACTGCTGAAAGATGGGCGACGTCTCTGGCAAAAGCATCTGTACCCGGATCAATGTCGGTGGTTTTTTGGAGGTAGAGAGGTAGGAGAAAGCCACCTCCTGCCGCGCATCCTCAACATTCAGCTCTGCGGGAGCCTTTTGTCTGGTAAGAGTACACCTTGTCAGGTCATGCAGCCGCATTGCCCGTCCAGAATCGATGTTGATCCCCTCTACATACCATCGCCCCATGCGGATATCGAATTTCATCGAAAACGGCAGCAGGCGTATCGGCTTTCCGCGATTTTCCGCCGCTATCACTGTCTGGTCTACACAGGCCCTGACAAGGATAAAAGCTGCCTGCTCATCAAAAATAGTCCGACAGCAGCTTTCGCGGAAAAGAAAAGCCTCACCCGGTGATTCAAGCCCCCGAACGGCCATCTCTCGGAGAATAGACCGGCGCAAAAACTCCCCGGGCGTGCGCGGCAGACCGGAGCAGGCAAAAAAGTCCGCCATTTGGTAAAGGCAAACAAGCTCGTCATCTGACAGGTCTTCCAAAGAGTCATTTGGAAGGGAATAGATGCTTTTGAACTTGCAGATATAGCCCAGATCGACCAGTTCCTGCAACTGCCGCCAGAACGTAGCCGTCTTATCACTCGCCGTTACATCAGGGAGCTGCTCGGCCAGCCGCTGTACCTCCGTTTGGGAGGCAGGAAGGTGGCCGAGGGTAAGTAACAGCAGTTTCAGCTGACTTGACTTGATGCCCCGCAGAAAATAGGAGGCAATCAGCCACGGAGCACGGTTGGAAAAATAATCTCGCTCTATGCTCAGATACTGCCGTTTGCCATCGCTATGGGGAATGAGCCTGCAGCCAAATATGCGTGACACGCGCTGGAGGTCTTTGTCGTATTTGCTCATTTTGACGATATTCGCCCTGTCAAAATCATCACGGCTGTAAAACCCATAGGTATAGATGTGCTCCAGCATCGGCCGAATGCGCTCATAATCCCGTATCCACTCCCCAGCCATGACGCTGCCTTCTTTTGGCCATGATCTCATAGCCGGGCTTATTTGGTGGCTGCCTGAATAAACTCAGTGTATATCTTCCATGAGAAAGCGCGCCGAACTGCGCCTAGGCTGAAGCATGGATGGATTATATAGTTCATCCAAAGCCTGCAAAAGGGTTTGGTAAAGCTCTTTTGAGTCCTTGATGTCTCCGCCAAGCAATTTGGGCTTCATGGCCTTCAGCCAATCCTGGAGGGTATCTTGGTAAGGTTTACGTTCTCTTGTCTGGTTCAGGCCTTTTTCCAAATCAGATGCTATCCGCATGTCGAAATAACTTCTGCTCTGGTAGCCGTATTGTGGCGTATCCGGATTGAACGCTTCTTTTACCAGTTCCGCTCTCCACTCTTGCAGCTTCACATTATCTGCCGCGATCTGGCCTGCACATGTCTTAAGATAGCTGACCAACCGGTCAGAATCTTTGATCAATTTGATAAGGATCTGATTGCACTGCGTTTCTGTAAGCTCTGACATAAATTC
Organism: uncultured Oscillospiraceae bacterium; assembly: GCA_947625845.1. Classification (GTDB taxonomy): domain Bacteria; phylum Bacillota; class Clostridia; order Oscillospirales; family Oscillospiraceae; genus CAJOIG01. The sequence goes on along the minus strand of CANQQB010000029.1, from coordinate 5,268 downwards.
CGGCCATTTTCTTGTGTCGCTGTGACCCAGATAGTACCCGGCATTGCGCAAGAGATACTGTACATTTTGCCCGTCGGGAAGTTCCCCATGGCACAGCGCCCCTCTGAGGTTGTTTACTGCTTTGATATGCGCTTTGACCGCCTTGGCTCTGTCCAGTCCCTCACCGGTTTTCTTTTCACAGAAATCCAAGTATGTTTTGAAGATCTTCATCCCACAGTCTTTATAGACCACATACAGGCCCGTGACCACGTCGTAAAGCCGGCCATACGTCGTAGCGGGGTGAGGCCTTGCCAAATCGTCGCACACAAAGAATACCGGGGTGCCGAGAACAGATATCAACTCATCGTTTATGGCCTTTAGCTGCCCTGCCTTCAAGATCAATGGATATTTGTGATCACTGCTCATTGGTTGTTCCCCCGCCTGACGCCATCCCCACCTGGGCGCCTATCAAATTAAATCGGATCTCGGCCTCTTTCTCTGCCAGAATGTGCTGCTCTCTGGGCCTCACCCCGTTAAAGAGGAATTCCAACACCCTGTCAGAAATGCCTATCCTGTATCGCTTGGAAACATTATCGTCTGCGACTGCTGCCATCGGCGTAGTCTCTTTATTTATCCGGGCAGTGGCCCTTCTATAGTCTTCCAGCTCCACATCCACGATGAACGTGCGGGGGATCGTAGTATTTTCTTTGCAAAGAACAAGCCGCTCGATCTGCTTGGCAGAGGACTCTCCGCCCACAAGCTCCTTCGCGCTCCTGAAACACGCGACGGCGTTTTTTCCTTCGCCGTATATCCACTCGTAAACGCCCTTCAGGAAATAGGCGGGGATGAAGTCCCCTTCGGGGCAATAGCTATGATAGCGGTCACAAAGCCTGCTGATATCCATCCAGTCGTTTCGGCTAAAGGCCACACGCTGTCCGCTGCTCAAAATAGGATTGCCTGTTTTGATAAACCACTTGGCGCGCATGAGCATGGCGATGCATCTCCCACTTTGTGTCTTTTTTATTATTTCATCATTCTCGGTCAAGAAGGTTATAGCACGCTCTGCGTCCGCACGCATCTGCACTTTTAACGGATCCGTCAACTGGATACGGCTATACGGTATATCATTGCACAGATAAAAATAACGATTCTTGGTGATAAGCTCAAGGGTGCGGTCGTCCCGGGTACTTCCATGCCGGACGGGTCGTTCTTGCTGTCGCTCCTGCCAGAGTCTGAGCGCCTTCAGGTAGATGAACATGTCGCTGTTGGCCTCCAGAAGGCTTTTCTCAAGCTTTGCCATTTGTTCGGAACCCGGACCCAGTTCCTCAAACACTTTCATCACCTTGCTGACGATGTCATAGCTGCGGTCATAAAGGAGATCGTCAAGGTTCAGCATATCTTCAATGAAGCAAAGCGTCTTCGCTAACTCTTCCTCTTTTCTTTTTGGATCATCTACAGCGGTTTGGAAAGCATCATACGCATTCAGCAGGATGTCCAGCATATAATTGCTGGAAAAATCCCGGCGAATTTCGGCCACACGGCCGCTTCTGCTAGCCGCAAAAGCGGCACAAACACGCTTCTTGATCTCCTTGTGGTTTGCCTCGAGATATTTGTAGCGCAGTTCCTGCTGGTAGTTGGCGCAAAGCTCAATGCTGAGCCGGAAATACTGGGCGGAAGTACTGTTAAGTTCCTCCAGCGCATCTATAAGCCGGGTCCTTGCGGCATCAAGTATCTCTTCATAGTAACTATGGTGATCTGGGTCAGCGCCGGCTATATACTCGCGGGTAAGATGTGCATAGAGCAACACAGCCTCGGGCTCGTTTGGAAATCGTTTTATGAGACAATCCGCGATATCCAGCCAGAAGTCTTTGTACTCGATATAGTCGTTATCACTTGATGTATTTTCAAGCTCAGATAGCATACCGTGACCATTGGGACCGAATTGGCGCGTTAATTCGATCATTGACCAGATATCAACGTCTGATTCTGCGGAGTTGATGATCCGTTGAAGTATCTCGACCTCCTTTTTCTTTCTTGCTTCCTGGTGGGTTTCCAAAGGCACATCGCATAGAATGCAGATGTAATTTTCCGCTTCAATTGAGTTTCGGAAACTCACATAGTACTCTTCCCCCAAAGCGGGATGGTTCTTAAGCGTGAAATTTAACAGGGTTTCGGACTGGAGGATATCGATGATCTGCGTAGTTTCCTCGTTGTATACAAAAGACCCGCCGTCTTTATCTCTGAGAAATTTCAGTATGAGATGGAGCGGCAGCTGGACACCGAACTCAGTGGCCACAGCCAAGATGTCGTTGATATTCGAAATACATACTTCCAAATGCTTGTATTTTTTGATCTTTTCTTCTTCTTCGTCGTCAACATTGGCAGTCGCGGCACGTTTCTCTACGCTCATTTGATCCAAAAGGAGCTGAAGCTGCGCTTGGAAAGAGGATGCTATGCCGAGCTTTGCTCGTTCTTCCTGAGCTCGATAAAAATCCTCTACGTAAGTTTCCAACTTTCTGCTGGCACTCTGCTCCGCATAGTTTTTCTCGCCCCTGAATTGTTTGGATAGGATATGAGACAGATCTTTGTATTCGTCCTCAAATTCATACCTGAACAGCGCTTGAAGCAGATAAAGAAGCGTGCTGTTTTTTAGGGTCGCGGCTTTACTCTGATTACACTGAATCTCATTGAATCGCTCCCTCAGTCCTCCGCCCAGAGAGGCTAGGAGGGTATCCATGCTTTTCTTCTCTTTTGGGGACAGGTCCTGCGTTAGTCTTACGGCATCAGCCCTCTTAGAAGTATAGGAACTGCCTATGACCTGGGCATTGCAGCTAAATAGGACGTTTTGAAGATTGATGTAGTCTCTTTCAGTCCGTTTTTGACCGCTTCCGTCCCAAATGACCACGGTCTTATCCGGCCTGCTGCCACCAAACCGTTCCGTGTCGCAGAACCAGTTGTTGATGAAGTCCTTCAGACGTCCTTCCGCGCCGCGTTCGATCTCCCCGCGTATAAAAATAACGGGGTATTTCCTCCTGGAAGCGATATCAATGGCCAGCTTTGCCAACATCATAGATTTTCCGCTGTTGCTTGGACCGCTGAGGATGACAGGTGACCTGTCAGTGCCAGTATTTCCAAGCGCATTTCTAACTGCCGCCGCCAGTTCTTCATCTTTGTCTCTTGGGATATAATACGCAGGGGCAGATCCTCGCCCTTTCATAAACAATCTCCATATAGGGATCCCGTCCTGCATAAGAAAAGCAGCGAACTCAGCCGTGCGGTCCCTCTCTACAGCCGCACCGCCGCTCAATATATTGTCGTCGATCACGCAAAGATTACTGCCGGTTATATCTGCTGCCTGGGACCGCTTGATATGGATCGTATAGCTGTTTCGATGCGGCAGATTTAAGGTCAATGCCATGAAAAGAACATCGTCGTCCTCCTCATCAGCTGAGTCAGAGGCATCAGCGTCAACGAGTTCAGGCATATGATAGAACAGCTGCTCATAAAAGCTGGTCTTCTCAGTGGTCAGGATGCCCCTGTCCTCCAGCATCCGGGCAAATTCCCCTAACTCTGAAGGGGCGGAGAACCAGTATATATGGGCGCTTCCTTCATGATTAAGGAATGGTTCAAACAGGATCTGGTCGGACAGCCAGTCATGCTCCGGATCAAACCCGTCTATGACGAGGACGCCGTGGAATTCAAGGTACGTTTCACTGATCCAACGTATTTTCTGGGCAATGCGGCTGTCAAATTGCTTTTTATTGATCATTTCTGTCAGCGGAGGCGGTGGGCTCTTAGCGTCTCCGCAAAGGTTTACCCGATACCGGCTCCCTTTGGTGAGATACTGGTGTTTTGCATTGCGTTCTGTCGGCGGAACGGGCGTATAACCCCGTAACGACTCCATAGCTACAGAGTCGTCGAATGCAGACGTGTATATCAGGCTCCAGCGCAGACTCATTATCTTGTCAATGGCCGGATCCCGTTCCTCGCCGCACTTGGCTTCGGCGATCTTGGCCATTATGTTCTCTGCGTCTTCTTCAGTCTTTACCTTTTCGGCCCACAGTTGTGGGTAGTCAGGTTTTTTTACCGAAAGACCCAACCCCGGGAAAAAATCACGAATCAATCTTCCCCATATTGGGTCAGTTTGCCCAGAAATGGAAAAATAGTTCTGTCCAAGAAGCAGAATGGAAGAATCCACTTGAATTAGGTCATATAACTCAGAAAAACATTTTTGCTCCATGACGAGCTCCTCCGATTCGCAGCATTTTGCAAAGCCTTATACTTTAGACTTCGATCATGGTATCACGATTATATAAATTTACCATATCAAAGCCGCCAAATCAAGCTAAAGCAGGTTATCTGTCATCCTGTCATGTATTCTTCTTATCATTCCATTTTTTGCTTTTTGATATCAATTCTTGCGAGCCGCTCCTTTTGGGGCGGTTTTTCTGTTCTATAGGGCCTTTGACCCCCCGCCCCCCAATTTCGCGGAATTTTACGCGAATGGGGCCGCGGTCTCTTAAAAACGCACTTCAAGGATTCGGACCCCCCTGGGGGGCACAGCCACGGGCGGGCGTGTGCGGCGGCGGGCGCACGGGTGGGCGTAGGCGTTACGCGCACACACGCGAACGCGGGCACAGACGGCGGGCGGGGCGGGCGGTTTTTGGGGGCGAAAAAGGAAGGCTGCCGGGCGGCGTGTGTAGGGTTCCGGCCTTCCAGGCGGCAAGGGAATCGCCGGGCGGCGGGCGGAAAAGCCCGTTTTCGCCCGGTTTTTGTCGGTTGTACACAAGCGGCGGGGCGCAGGTTTGTGTAGTAAATCGGGTTGCTATTTCGCCGCGCCAGAGCGATGAATGTGTCACGCCGCGGGGGCGAACCCCGCAGGGCAAAAACCAAAAAACGAAAGGAGCCCACCCCCGTGAAAAACCAGACCTTTGGCATCGAACTCGAAACGCGACACATCACCCGCGCCGATGCCGCGAAAGTCATCGCGGCACACTTTGGAACCCGTGTCTACCACACGGGCGGAACCTACGACACCCGTGAAATTCGGGATGGCACAGGCCGCATCTGGAAAGTGGTCTCCGACTCCTCCATAAACGATGTCTCTAGCAGGCAGACGGAGGTGGTCAGCCCCATCTGCCGGTGGGAGGACATCGAGACTGTGCAAGCCTTGGTCCGCGAACTCAAGGCGGCCGGTGCCGAGGCACACTCTTCCTGCGGCATCCACGTCCACGTCGGCCTCGGCGAACACACCCCCAAGACCCTGCGCAACCTGGTCAACATCGTCAA
>CANQQB010000028.1 GCA_947625845.1 uncultured Oscillospiraceae bacterium | reverse complement strand
CCCGCCGCCGACGTGTCCATCGTTGACCTGACCGTCCGCCTGGATAAGCCCGCCTCCTACGACGCGATCTGCGCCGCCATGAAGGCCGCCTCCGAGGGCCCCATGAAGGGCGTCCTGGAGTATGTGGACGAAGAGGTCGTCTCCTCCGACTTCCAGACCGATCCCCACACCTCCATCTTCGATGCCAAGGCCGGCCTGGCTCTGAACGATCACTTCGTCAAGCTGATGGCCTGGTACGATAACGAGTGGGGCTTCAGCTGCAAGATGCTGGACCTGACCCGGCACATCGACGCCGTCCGCAACGGCAAATAATTCTGCTCTTTACACACAGGGGCGGCGAAAGCCGCCCTTGTGCTATGTCGGAGGGCCGGACGGACCCGGTTCATCTTATAAGATGTCCCGGCATATATTCCTTTATCCGGCGTACACCAAGACGGTAAGGAGCACCTATGGCTGAAAAAAAGGGACAAAACTTTTTACACGGCGCGGCCATCTATACCGTTGGCATCATCCTGGTCAAGGTCCTGGGCGCGGTCTACAAGATCCCTCTCGGCAATATTCTGGACGACGAGGGGTTCGCCTTTTTTGACATCACCTATAAGATCTATAACTTCTTCCTGACCGTGGCCACGGCCGGTCTGCCGGTGGCCATGAGCCGCCTCATCTCCGAGGCGGACAGCCTGGACAGGGACAATCAGGTCTACCGTATCTTCAAGGTCAGCACGGCCACGTTCCTGGCTCTTGGAGCGGTTGGCACCGCTTTGATGATGCTCTTCCCGGCGGAGATCGCGGCCTATATGCACAAGGTCCAGACAGCCCGGAGCATCTTCGTTATGGCGCCAAGCGTGGTGCTGGTGTGCGTGACGGCGGCCTACCGGGGCTATGCCCAGGGCCACGGGGACATGATCCCCACCACCGTCAGCCAGGTGATAGAGACGGCCGTGAAGGTCGTGGTGGGCCTGGGCGCGGCCGGGTATCTCTACAAGGCCGGGTACAGCATGGAGATATGCGTGGCGGGCGCCATATTGGGCACCACCGTCAGCTCTTTGGCGGCGATGCTCTATATGGTGGCGAAGGTCCACCGGAAGTACAAGGTCCGTCCCGGTCCCGAGGCCAAAGACAAGGCGCCTGCCAACGGGTGGGTGCTGTCGAACCTTTTACGTATCGGCATCCCCATCACCATCTCCACGTCCATCATGAGCATCATCCAGCTCATGGACGCGCAGATCACCATGGCGCGGCTCCAGGGCGCGGCCGGGTATTCCGACACGGCCGCCGGGGTGCTGTACGGCGTGTACGGCAAGGCGATGACGGTCTATAATGTGCCGTCGGCGTTCGTGGTGCCGTTTTTGTCCTCCATCGTGCCCGCCGTGGCCGCGGCGCGGATGAAACAGGGCAACGAGGCGGCCACGGACCTGGCCGAGAGCGCGCTGCGCATGAGCACGCTGCTGTGCCTGCCCATGGCGGTGGGGATGGCCGTGCTGGCCGAGCCATGCATGCGGGTGCTGTATCCCCAGAGCGCGGGGCAGGGGGCGCTGCTGCTGTTCGAGCTGGGCATCACCTGCTATTTCATGACCATGAGCCTGATGACCAACTCCATCCTGCCCGCCTACGGCAACGAGCGGCTGCCGCTGGTGTCCATATTGCTGGGCGGGGCGGCCAAGGTGATCGTCACATATACGCTGGTGGGCAACCCCAACATCAATGTGTACGGCGCGCCGCTGGGGACATTGAGCTGCTACCTGGTCATGCTGGGGACGAACCTGTTCTTTATGGCCCGGCATATGTCCAGACCCATGAACATCGGCAAAATTTTGGGCCGCAGCGGCCTGAGCGCGCTGGTGATGGGCATCGGCGCGTGGGCGGTGTGGAGCCTGCTGCACGGGCTCATGGGCGGCGTCACCGCCTCGGCGGCCGGCCGGCCGGTGAATATCCTGCTGCCCTTCGCGGCGGCGGTGGGCGCGGGCGTGGTCATCTACTTCGTGCTGGTGATCGCCTTGCGGGCCATCACGCTGGAGGACATGAAGCTGTTCCCTAAGGGAGAAAAATTGGCGGCAAAGCTGCATATCCGTTGACAAAACGCAAAAAATCCTTGAAATCAGGCCTTTTTTTGCGTTTACTACTTGCATTGGGATTGAGAATATGGTAAATTTTCAGTATAAAGACCGTTACGACATCAATGACTACCGGACCATCATGGCCCTTCTCCGCAGCGAGGAGGGCTGTCCCTGGGACCGGGCGCAGACTCATGCGTCCATCCGACGGGCGCTGCTGGAAGAAGCCTATGAGACCGTGACGGCCATCGACGCCGGGGATATGGACAACCTCCGGGAAGAGCTGGGGGACCTGCTGATGCAGGTCCTGTTCCACGCTCAGATGGAGGAGGAAAAGGGCGGGTTCAGCTTCGACGACGTGTGCGACGAGGCGTGCAAAAAGCTCATCCGCCGCCATCCCCACGTGTTCGGCAATATGGACCTGGAGACCCCGGAAGAGGTGCTGGTCACCTGGGACGAGGTGAAGCGGCAGGAGAAGGACCAGAAGTCCACCGCGCAGGCGATGGACCAGGTGGCGCGGGCGCTGCCGGCTCTTTGGCGCGCCGAGAAGATCCAGAAAAAGGCCGCCAAGGACGGCTTCGACTGGCCCGACTGGCGCGGCGCAAGGGACAAGCTCACCGAGGAACTGGGCGAGCTGGACGAGGCGATAGCCGCCGGAGAGCGGGTCGAGGAAGAGCTGGGCGATGTGCTGGCCGCGGCGGTGAATCTGGCCAGGCTGCTGCAGATCGATCCGGAACAGGCTTTGAACGGCTCCAGCGATCGGTTCGTGCGCCGGTATACCCGGATGGAACAACTGGCAGCCGAAAATGGACAGGCTCTGGGGTCGCTGAACCTGGACCGGCAGGAGGTCCTGTGGCAGCGGGCCAAGGGCGAGGAAGGGTGAACCACCTTCGGAAAAGCCTCGCGCTTCGCGGGCTTTTAAATACACAAAAGAGGCGGAAAGCCAAATAATCAGGAGGTTTATTATGAACAAAGCTGAACTCATTGCGGCCATCGCCGCGCAGACCGGTCTGTCCAAGAAGGACTCCGAGAGCGCCGTCAACGCTTTTGTCGACATCGTGACCAAGACCCTGGCCAATGGCGACAAGGTCCAGATCGTCGGCTTCGGCGCTTTCGACGTGAAGGAGCGCGCCGAGCGCATCGGCCGCAATCCCCAGACCAAGCAGGAGATCCAGATCCCCGCTTCCAGATCCCCCCAGTTCAAGGCCGGCAAGGCCCTGAAGGACGCTGTCGCGAAGTGAGTTTCGTAAATCATCTGCGGCGCGGGGACAGCCCCGCGCCGCAGGTGCGTTGGAAATGCTATGCGACTGGATAAGTTTTTGAAGGTGTCCCGGCTGATCAAGCGGCGCACCGTGGCCAACGAGGCCTGTGACGGCGGACGGGTCCGGGTCAACGGCGCGACAGCCAAGGCGTCCAGGGACGTGAAGCCCGGCGACGTCATCGAGATACAGTTCGGCGAGCGGACCACACGGGTGGAGGTCCTGTCTGTGGCGGAGACGGTGTCCAAGGCAGACGCTCCGGCGCTGTACCGGGAGCTGTGACGGGTCTCGACGGCGTTCGACAGCGGGAACGCGGACTTTTGTGTAAATGTTTGTTGACGCTGTTCGTAATGGCGCGCGTTCGGGCGGAACGGGCGTACAAAGAGCATAATCGTGGTCATGCCCCCATATCCATGTGATATGGGGGTGTCTTTATGAGTTTCAAAAAAACGATCCTGCCAGTTGTTTTATCGGCGCTGCTGCTGATTTTTTCCACGCCGGCTCTGGCGGCGGCTCAGCCGCTGAGCGCGGACGCCATCGGCGTGAAAGCGCCTTACGCGGTGCTCATGGAAAAGTCCACGGGCACGGTGATCTATGAGAAAAATTCCCATGAGCACTGTGCCCCGGCCAGCGTGACCAAGGTCATGACCATGCTGCTGGTGGTGGAGGCAATCGAGTCGGGCGTGCTGACGCCGGAGACGGTGGTGACCGCCTCGGAGACGGCCTGCGCCATGGGCGGCAGCCAGATATGGCTGGAGCCGGGGGAGCAGATGAGCGTGTCGGAGATGCTCAAGTGCGTGTCCGTGGTCAGCGCCAACGACTGCGCCGTGGCATTGGCGGAGCAGATCGCCGGCAGCGAGGAGGCGTTCGTCCAGCGGATGAACCAGCGGGCGGGGCAGCTGGGGATGCAGGATACCCACTTCACCAACTGCACCGGCCTTTATGACGACGACGCACACTATACCTCCGCCTACGACATCGCCGTCATGAGCCGGGAGCTTATCCGTCACGACATGATCAAAGAGTATTCCACCATCTGGATGGACACCATACGTAACGGCGAGTTCGGCCTTTCCAACACCAACCGGCTCATCTCCGGCTACGAGGGGGCCACGGGCCTGAAGACCGGGTTCACCAGCAAGGCCATGTACTGCCTTTCCGCCACGGCGGAGCGGGACGGGGTGGAGTATATCGCCGTGGTGCTCCACGGCCAGACGTCGGCGGAGCGGTTCGAGGACGCCAGGACGCTTTTGAACTACGGCTTCGCCAACTACGCGCTGGCGCCGCTGCGGCCGGGGGAGGCGCTGCCGCCGGTGCCGGTGACCATGGGCACGGCCGACAGCGTGCAGCCGATTTTCGTGGGCGACGAGTATATTCTGGGGGAGAAGGGCGCGCTGTCCGGCCTGAGCTATGAGATAGACCTGGCAGAGAGCGTGACCGCGCCGGTGGTCCAGGGCCAGAGCCTGGGGCGCATGACGGTCAAAAGCGGCGAGACGGTCCTGGCGGAGGTGGACATCGCCGCGGCGGAAGACGTGGGCCGGCTTTCTTTCCTGCGCATCTACGGACACCTTTTAGGCGCTCTCGTCGGGTGGAAAACGGAGTAGCTTCCCCATTTTGCATGGAAAAATGGGCGTTTTTCGGTCACAACGCCCCACTTTTTGAAAAAGCGCCGCTTGAAAAAAGCCGCGGTATGGAGTATAATAGCGGCGAGCGGAAAAATTGGAAAATTTATCCGCAACTCAAGAAGCAGGAGGTTTTCTGCAAAATGGTAAAAGTTGATCTATCGGGAGCGCTGAGCTTTCTGGACAGCACCGGTCCTGATTACGGCGCGGCCGGCCAGGCACATCGGACGCTGGCGGAGGGTACCGGCGAGGGAAGCGATTTTCTCGGCTGGCGGGAGCTGCCCCGGCGGGTGCAGGGCGAGGAGCTGAAGCGTATCACCGCCGCGGCGGAGCGTATCCGCGACACCAGCGAGGTGCTGGTGGTGGTGGGCATCGGCGGCAGCTATCTGGGCGCACGGGCGGGCGTGGAGCTCATCCAGCCCAAAAACGGCCCGGAGGTCATCTTTGCCGGTACGGGCCTGTCCCCGGACGATCTGAACTGCAAGCTGGAAAAGCTGGGCGACAGGGATTTTTCCGTGAACGTGGTGTCCAAGTCCGGCACGACATTGGAGCCGGCGGCGGCGTTTCGTATCTTCCGGGGCCTGCTGGAGAAAAAATACGGCGCGGGGGCTCGCAAGCGCATTTACGCCACCACCGATAAGGCGCGGGGCGTGCTCAAAGGCATTGCCGACAGCGAGGGGTATGAGTCCTTCGTGGTGCCCGACGACGTGGGCGGCCGGTTCAGCGTGCTGTCCGCCGTGGGTCTGCTGCCCCTGGCGGCGGCTGGCTGCGACGTGCACGCCATGGTCGGCGCGGCGGCGGAGGCGATGTATGAGCTGGACCGGAGAAGTCCCGACAACCCGGCCTGGCAGTATGCCGCCACACGCAACGCTCTTTACGCCAAGGGCAAGAAGATCGAAATACTGGCCAGCTACGAGCCGTCGTTCCGGTATATGGCCGAGTGGTGGAAGCAGCTTTACGGCGAGAGCGAGGGCAAAAACGGCGTGGGCATCTATCCCGCTTCCGTGGAATATAACGCGGACCTGCACTCCATGGGCCAGTACGTCCAGGACGGTCCCCGGACCCTGATGGAGACGGTGGTCAGCTTCGACAGACCCCGGAAGGACTATGAGATGCCCTTCGTCATGGGCGATCCGGACGGGCTCAATTACCTGGCCGGGCGCGGCCTGGGGGACATCTCCCGCGTGGCGATGGAGGCGGTCAAGGCCGCCCACGTGGCAGGCGGCGTGCCCAACATCGGCGTGAGCGTGCCGGTGCGCAACGAGGAGGGGTTCGCGGACCTGGTGTGCTTCTTCGAGATGGCGTGCGGCATCAGCGGGTATATGCTGGGGGTCAATCCCTTCAACCAGCCCGGCGTGGAGGCTTATAAAAAGAACATGTTCCGCATGCTGGGCAAGCCCAACGCATAAGCGGCAGACCAGTCCCGAGAAAAAATTACTAATAAATTCATGTCTTTCCCGTTGCCATGCGGCGGGAAAGATGTTATTATAGGAATAACACACGAAGGGAGCGTGATGGTCTTTTGATAAGATTGATCATGGGTCTCAAAGGGACCGGCAAGACAAAGCAGCTCGTGGAGCTGGTACGCAAAGCGGTGGACGAGGAACACGGCGACGTGATCTGCATCGAAAAAGATAAAGTCCTTACTTACGACATCCCCTATCAGGCGCGGCTCATCCACGCCTCCCAGTACGGCATCAACTCCATCGAGCTGATGTGCGGCTTTCTGAGCGGCCTGGCGGCCGGGAACTTCGATATCACCCACGTGTTCATCGACAATCTGTTCAAGATCATCCGTCCGGCCTCGGAAGAGGACCTGGCCCGGTTTTTGGCCTGGATGGAGCGCTTCGGCCAGGCGGAGGGCATCACCTTCACCCTGACCGTGTCCGCGGACCCCAAGGACTTCGGTCCGGAAGTGACAAAGTATCTGCTCCAGTGAACCAATAATAAACGCGGCGTCCGGTATGACCGGACGCCGTTTTTTATGTTACAGAGCTTTTCGCAAGGTGGCGCAGGCCTGGAGAAGGCCGTTGCACAGCCCGTCCGCGTCGGAGGCGGTGTTGAACCGGCCAAAGGAGATGCGGATGGCGCCGTCGATGATTTTGGCGGGCAGGTCCATGGCCTGGAGCACGTGGCTTCGCGCGCCGCGCTTGCAGGCCGAGCCCTTGGAAACGCACACGCCTATGCCGTCCAGGTAATTCAACAGCACCTCGCTCCGGTAGCCGGGAAAGGCCAGGCACAGGATGTGAGGCGCGCCGCCGCCGATCAGGCGCATGTCCGGCAGGGCGGGGGAGAGCCTGTCCAGTACCCGCTGACGCAGCGCCGCCATCCGGGCGGGGGCGTCCTTGTCGGTCCGGTACGCCGTCACCGCCGCCGCCAGGGCTAAAATCCCCGGCAGGTTCTCCGTGCCGGAGCGCCGGGCGCTTTCCTGACCGCCGCCAAGTATCAGCGGGGGAAGACGAAGGCCCGCGCGGATATACTGGGCGCCAACGCCTTTGGGGGCGTGTATTTTATGGCCGGAGACGGTCACGATGTCGGCTCCCAGCGTCTTGACATCCAGCGGCAGTTTCATGTATGCTTGTATGGCGTCTGTGTGCAGAAGGGCCGGGCAGTTGGCGGCCTTGATGGCACGGGCCACGGCGGGGATATCCGTGACGGCGCCGGTCTCGTTGTTGGCCAGCATCAGGCTCACCAGCGCCGTGTCCGGCCGCAGAGCGGCGGCGACGGCTTCCGGGGATACGGCACCGTCGGGTCCGGGGGCCAGGCGGGTGACATCCCAGCCCTGGGTTTCCAAGGCGTCCAGGGTCTTGCGGACCGCGTCGTGCTCGGTGAGGCCGCTGACGATGTGCTTCCCCTTGTGGCGCATGAGGCGGCAGATGCCGTGAATGGCCCAGTTGTCCCCCTCGGAGCCGCCGGAGGTAAAGACGATCTCCTCCGGCTTGGCGCCAAGGCTCTCCGCCACGGTCAGGCGGGCGCTTTGCAGCGCCGCACGGGCATCCCGGCCGGGGCCGTGGGTGGAGCTGGGGTTGCCGTAATGCGCGGTCATGGCGTCCAGCGCCGCGTGGGCCGCCTCTGGGCAGACCTGGGTGGTGGCCGCGTTGTCCAGATAGATCATAAAAAAATCACCGAGTGGATTATAAACCGCTCGGCGGGAAAAGGCAAGAAATATGAAATATGCCATATACACCTTGGGCTGCAAGGTGAACCAATACGAGACACAGGCATTGGAGAGTATGCTCCGGGAGCGGGGGTTCTTGTGCGCGGACCGGGACGCGGACGTGGTGATCGTGAACACCTGCGCCGTGACGGCGGAGAGCGGGAGAAAATCCCGCCAGGCCATACGGCGGTTGCAGGGGCGCAACCCCGGCGCGCTGACGGTGGTGTGCGGGTGCTACTCCCAGCTGGAGCCGGAGGATGCGGCCGCGCTTGGCGCGGACATCGTATTTGGCAGCGGGGACAAGCACGCTCTTGTGGACGCCATCGAAAAAGCTCTGCCGGTGACGAACGTGGACGACCCCTTTCAAAGGCGGGTGTTCGAGCCGCTGCCGGCGGGGGCCGTGTCCGGTCGGACGCGGGCGATGCTCAAAATACAGGACGGGTGCGACAACTTTTGCACATACTGCGTCATACCCTATACGAGAGGCCGGGTAAGGTCCCTGCCGCCGGAGGCTTGCGCGGAGCAGGCGAAAATGCTGGCGGCGCAGGGCTTTGGGGAGATCGTGGTCACCGGCATCGAGATCGCGTCCTATGGCAAGGACTTGCCGGGCAAGCCGGGTCTGGCCGACGCCGTGGAGGTCGTCGCCAAGGCCGCGGCCGGGGTCCGTATACGGCTGGGGTCGCTGGAGCCCACGGTGGTGACGGAGGCGTTTTGTGAGCGGCTGGGGTCGCTGGGGAACGTGTGCCCCCACTTTCACCTGTCGCTCCAATCGGGCTGCGACGATACCCTCAAAAGGATGCGCCGCAAGTACGATACGGCGGCGTTTCTGGCCGTGTGTGAGCGGCTGCGGGCGCATTTTCCCGGCTGCGCGCTGACGGCGGACCTGATTTGCGGCTTTCCGGGGGAGAGCGAGGGGGATTTTGAGGCGACGCTGGCCTTTTTGCAGCGGTGCGGGTTTTTCTTCGTCCACGCGTTTCCCTACTCCCGGCGGCCGGGTACCAAGGCGGCGGACATGCCGGGGCAGCTGGACAGGGCCGAAAAGGAGGCGCGGGTCCGTCGGGCACAGGCGGTCATTGCACGCTTGCAGCAAGCTTATCTGGAAGGCTGCGTGGGCAGGTCGCTGGACGTGCTCTTTGAAAACGTCCATGAGGGCCACAGCGGCAATTACTGTCCCGTGCGGGTGGAGGCCTCCGTACGGCGGGGGACGGTGGCGCAGGTGCGTATCACCGGCGTGGAGGGGGACACGCTGGTGGGGGAGCCGGAATGATTTGCATTTTTCATATGAAGTGCTATAATGGACAAACGCGATAAATTAGTGAGGTAAAAGCATGAAGAGGGAAGAAGTGTTCAACTTTTCCGCGGGGCCGTCGGTCCTGCCGCGAGAAGCGCTGGAGCGGGCCGGGAAAGAGATATTGAATTACAACGGCAGCGGCATGTCCGTCATGGAGATGAGCCACCGCAGCGCCTTTTTTCAGGAGATCTTCGACAGTACCAAGGCCAAGCTGAAGGCGGCTTTAAACGTGCCGGACAGCCATGAGATACTGTTTTTGCAGGGAGGCGCGTCGCTGCAATTCTCCATGGTCCCCATGAACCTGATGGAGGGGGCCGCGGCGGAGTACGCCGTCACCGGCAACTTCTCCAATATCGCCAGCAAGGAAGCAAAGAAGTACGGCACGGTGCATATCGCCGCGTCCTCTCAGGACGATAACTTCTCCTATATCCCGTCCCAGGACCAGCTGGACCTGAGCCCGGAGGCAAAATATTTTTACTACTGCTCCAATAACACCATCTATGGCACCGCATGGCCTTATGTGCCGGAAACGAATGCGCCGCTGGTGTGCGACATGAGCTCGGAGATACTGTCCAAGCCGGTGGACGTGGCAAAATACGGCCTGATCCTGGCGGGGGCGCAGAAGAACATGGCGCCGGCGGGGGTCACGGTGGTGATCATTGACAAGGCGCTGGCTGGCCGGGAAATGCCCTACACGCCGCTGATGATGAGCTACAAGACCATGATCGAAAAGGACAGCATGTACAATACCCCGCCCTGCTGGTGCATCTATATGCTGGGGCTGGTGCTGGACTGGTTGGAAGGCCAGGGGGGCGTGGCCGGTATGGAGGCCGTCAAGCACGAAAAGGCCGCTATGATCTACGACATCATCGACAACAGCGCGCTCTATAAGCCCTGCGCACGGTCCGACAGCCGCAGCGATATGAACGTGACCTTCCGCACGGGGGACGCCGATTTGGACGCGGCCTTCGCGAAAGAGGCGCAGGCGCGGGGACTCATGAACCTGAAAGGCCACCGGAGCGTGGGCGGCATCAGGGCGTCGCTTTACAATGCCCAGAGCATGGAGGGCGTGAAGGCTCTGGCGGAATTTATGAAGAAATTCGAGGTCGAACACCATGGTTGAGGTCAAAACCATCAACAATATTGCCCGGCAGGGACTGAACGTGCTGGCGTCCAAGGGCATGATGATCAACAATGAATCTACGGACCCGGACGGTATTCTGGTCCGGTCCGCCAAGCTGCACGACATGCAGTTCGGCAAGAACCTGCTGGCCATCGCAAGGGCGGGCGTGGGCACCGACAATATACCCGTGGAGCGGTGCACGGAAAATGGCATCGTGGTCTTCAATACCGCCGGGGCCAACGCGCAGGCGGTGGTGGAGCTGGCCATATGCGCGCTGGTGATGGCATCCCGCGACATTCTGGAGGGGGCCGAGTGGGTCCGCTCCCTGGCAGGACGGGACGACGTGGAGGCGGCCGTGGAGGCGGGGAAGAAGGCCTTCGTGGGACCGGAGATACGGGGCAAGACACTGGGCGTCATCGGCCTGGGGGCCATCGGCGGGCGTATCGCGAAAACGGCGCTGAACCTGGGCATGGAGGTCGTTGGGTACGACCCGTATCTGTCCGTGGAGGCCGCGTGGCACATCCACAGTGACGTGCGGCAGGCGGAGGACCTGGCCAGCCTCTACCGGGCCAGCGACTATGTGCTCATCCAGATACACCACAACGAAAAGACCCACCACACCCTGAACGCCGCGGCGTTTGCCCAGATGAAGGACGGGGTGCGGGTCATCAACCTGGCTCGGGGCGGGCTGGTGGACGAGGACGCCGTGCTGGCGGCGCTGGCCTCCGGCAAGGTTGCCCGGTACGTCACCGACTTCCCCAGCGCCAAGCTCGTCGGGGTCAAGGGCGTGGTGGCCTTTCCCCACCTGGGCGCGTCCACGCCGGAGAGCGAGGAAAAGTGCGCCGTCATGGCCGCGCAGGAGCTGGCCGACTATATCCAGAACGGCAATATCCGAAACGCCGTCAACATGCCCCAACTGGTGCTGGAGCGGGCCGGCGTGGCAAGACTGTGCGCCATCCACGACAACGTGCCCCGTATGCTCAACAGCTTCCTGGACATCATCGGCGGGGAGAACATCAACGTGGAGCACATGCAAAACCGGGCCCGCGGGCCGGTGGCCTACACCGTCATCGACCTGGGCAGTCCCATCACGCCGGAGCTTGCCGCGCGTGTCCAGGCCGTGCCCCACGTGCGACGGGTGCGGGTGCTGTGAAAGCGGCATATTTTGACGAAAGAGGTCGGGGAAACCCGGCCTCTATATTTTGGGTGACATAATTACAAAAACGTGTCAAAGATTGCAAAATATAGACAAAAGTTTCAAAAATTACTTGCAAAGGGAACACCACCGTGGTATGATATCGGCAAAGCCGATATCATACATCAAGATACCGGTCGCGCTCCCGGTTGATACCGGAACCGCGCGACATGGTATATTGAGTAGGAATATAGAGCAGGACGCTTGTGTTTTTTGCGAAAGATGGAGGAAGAGTATGGCACGTATCAGGAGACTGCTGGCCTTTTTACTTATCTTGACGATATGCCTGTCGTTGGGGGAAGGCTTGGCGTTCGCCAGCGAGAGCCCCGACGGGGAGAGCGTTCCGCCTGCCGTGACGGAGCCGGCGGAGCCGGCTGTACCCGAGGAATCGGCGGTACCCGCACCTACGGAGGCGACACAGGTCCCGGCGGAGCCTGCGGTCCCGGAGACGCCTCAGGTCCCGGAAGTGCCCGAGGAAACGCCGGTGCCGGATGTGTCGGCGGAGCCTGAGGTCCCGGAGGCGCCGGAAGCCACGGAGGCGCCTGAGGAAACGGCGGAGCCGGAGGCTACGGCGGAACCGGCTCTGAAACAGTGGCCCTGGACCGAGCCGGGCAATACGGTGGCGGCCATTCTGGCCGGGGGCAGGACCCTTAGTGACGGGGAGGACGAGTACCGCAGCGAAAACGGCCTGTGGCGGAACGAAACGCTCCTGGCCGACGTGGACGCCGCCAACCTGAACCTGGTCGACGGCACGCTTTATTACAGCGTGGACGAGAACGTTTTCCGCATGCCGTCCACCGGCGGCGCGGCGGAGACGGTGTTCACCGCGGAAAAGCCGGTGGAACAGATGTACGTCATGGGCCGGGAGGTCCGGTATCTGGCCGACGGACAGGTCTGTTCCTATGATATGGGCGACGGCATGACCGAGACGTTGAAGACACCGGCGGAAAAGATCGCCGGGTTCGTGCCCACCGAATATGGCAACATCTTCCTCACGGGGGAGAAGGACAACTATACCCTGTACGCCGGCGAGCTGCCGGTGCTGAACGGCGCGGCGGTCCGCGGCGTGGAGGCCGGGCAGCTTCTTGTGACCATCGGCGGCGCGGACTACAGCGCGTCCCTGGCCGGCCTGTTCGCGGGCGCGGCGGAGCTGCTGCCCTATGAGCGGCCGGAGGAGTCCGAAGAGCCGGAGGAAGCAGAGGAAGCCGAGCGCAAACAGTGGCCCTGGACCGAACCGGGCGCGACGGCGGCGTCCATATTGAGCGGCGGCCGGTATTTGACGGTGGGCGGCGTCACCTACGCCAGCGAGGGCGGCATCTGGGCCGGGGAGAGCTATCTGTCCGCGGCCAACGGCGAGAACCTGAACCTGTCCGACGGGATGCTCTACTACAGCGTGGGCAATTCTGTCTGCCGCGTGCCGTCGACCGGCGGCGCGGACGAGACGGTGTACACCGCCGACGGGATCATCGACCAGATGTACGTCATGGGCCAGGAGGTCCGGTATATCTCCGGCGGCGCGGCCTATTCCCTGGATATGAACGACGGGACCGTGGAAGAGCTGCCTGCGCCGGAGGGGGTCATCGGATTCATCCCCACGCAATACGGCAATATCTATCTCACGGGGGATTACTTCAATTATACGCTCTGGGCCGAAGAGAATCAGATCTATACCGGCGTGGACAGCTGCCGGCCGGAGGGCGAGTGGCTGGTGCTTGTCGCCGGCGGCGAGACGTACCAGACCGGGCTGGCAGCGCTCTTTGAGGGCAGTATCAGCTTGCAGGCATATTCCCTGGGCCAGACCGGCGGGGGCAGCGGCCTTTCCGACGAACAGCAGCTTGCCAATGAGGCGGCTTACCTGCAAAGCGCGGAATATGCGGCTCTGACCGCCGGACTGACGCCGGTCGACGGCGGCAGCGGCGACGGCACCGCGACCGTCAGTACGTCCCACGTCCGGTCCAAGACCCTGACGACGAACCAGCAGAACATCGTCCTGCGGGCGCAGCAAATGGCGGACGTGACGTGGAAGTGCCTGGTGGACCGGTATTCCTGGGGCGGCAACGACGGCAGCTATACATCCGCCAACGCCAACCGCAACGCCAAGGTCACCGACACCAGTAACAGCTCGTCCATCGGCAAGTTCCTGGCCAACCATACATACCGGGGCGTGCCCTATTCCCAGGCGGTCAGCACCGGGTATGTGGGCTGGGATATCTCCCTGAGCGACTTTCTCACCAACACCAAGCAAAAAAACAGCGTCTTCTATACGAAATACTCCGACTGGTCCCGTCTGGCGCCGTATTACGGAAGTGACTGCTCCGGTTTCGCGTCCTACGCCTGGGACCTGCCCGTGCGCTGCACCTGCACCAGCATGCTGAAGTATTCCCAGTACATCGCCTATACGGGCCTGGGAGACCTGCAGGTGGGCGACACGCTCAACAACCCCAACAGCCACGTGGTCGTCATCACCGATATCGGCTATAACGCAAGCGGCAATATCGTCTCCGTGGAGGTCACGGAGCAGACACCGCCTAAGATGCGGGTCACCTGCTACGGCGAGCTCATCACCGGCCGGTCCTATACCTACACCGGCACGATCAAGGACTTTTTGGCCTATCTGAGCACGGGTTATTCCCTGTACCGCCGCAGCTGCTCCAGCCGGCCTACCGTGCGCCGGCCAGCCGACGTGGCCGACCTGAACATGGCCGAGTCCCCGTCCATCTCCGTGGCGGCCGCCGGGCCTTCCCAGGCCACGGTGACGCTCAGCCATAAGGACGCCGGCGCGAAGATCTATTACACGGTCGACGGCGCCGCGCCTACCACCAGCAGCAAGCTGTACACCGGTCCCTTCACGGTCACGGCGGCGGCCGGAGCCGCCAAGGTGACGGTGCAGGCGATGGCCGTGGTCAACGGCAAGAACAGCTTCCCCCTGAACGAGGAATTGCAGGTATCCGCGCTGCCTACCCTGGCCATCAAGGGCGACACCAGCGGCAGCGGCGTGTACAAGACCACGGCGGACAACGGCGAGACCGTCTACTACGTGAAAAATAACGCCGCGCTGACGCTTTTGGCCAACAGCGACGCCACGGTCTATTACACCATCGACGGGTCCAACCCCAGCAAGTCCAGTTCCAACGGCAAGTCCGGCGCGGTCAACATCACGGGCAAGTCCGGCCGGGTCATCAAGGCCTTCGCTATGTCCCCCGACGGTATCCCCAGCGCTATCGAGACATTTAAAATCGGCGTGGGAAGCATGTACACCATCTCCGTGGTGGACCCCTTCGGGTTCATCTCGCCGGCCGGCAGCGAGCATATGGTCCCGGAGGGCGAGTCCATCACCTTCACCCTCACCACGCAGATCGGCTCCTATAAGCTGAAAAATGTCAAGCTGGACGGCAAGGACCAGGGTGCGCAGACCCGCATCGCGCTCTCGAACGTCAAGGAGGACCACAAGATCACCGTGGAGGTGGATACGGGCTACGGCGACGTGAGCAGCGGCGCGTGGTACGGTCCGGCGGTGGCGTATACGACCCAGAAGGGCTTGTTCTACGGCACCAAGAGCGTGGGCAATACCCAGTACTTTGCCCCCAACGATCCGGTGACGCGGGCCATGTTCGTCACGGTCCTGGGCAGGTTTGCCAAGCCCTCGTTGTACGTCTCCGGCGCGCGGGTCAGCAACTGGGAGACCGTCTCCAACAAGATCGGCGTTACCCAGGGCAGCGATATCAACGTCAGAAGCGGACCCGCTACCACCTATAACCCGCCTGTTGGCACCCTGACCGCCAGCGGCCTTTACGTCTACGTCTATGACGAGAAGACCACCGACAACGTGAAGTGGTACTACGTCCAGTACGATTCCAACGCGGCGCACAAGGGCTACATCAGCAGCGTGTACTACGGCAAGGCGCTTATCGACGTGTGCCAGTTCGGCGATATCGTGGGCAGCGCCAGCGTCAAGTACTCCTACGGCTATGCTCAGTGGGCGTATCTGAACGACATCGTAAACGGTACCAGCGCCGTCACGTTCAACCCCCGAGGCAATATCTCCCGCCAGGACGTGTGCGTGATGATCTACAACTACCTGACCAAGTACATGAACAAGTCCCTCAGTACCTCCGGCGACCTGAGCAAGTACAGCGACGGCGCCAGCGTCGCCAGCTATGCAGCCGACGCCATGAAGGCGATGATCAACATCGGTCTTATCGAGGGCAAGCCTAACAGCGCCGGCGGCACGGACCTGAAACCCACCACGGCCACCTCCCGCGCCGAGGTCGCCACCATCTTCATGCGTCTGGATAAATACCTCAACGGCTGAGGTCTAACGTAACCATCACCCCCTCCGGTCGGTCCGCATACAATGGACCGGGCAGAGGGGGGATTTTATATGGATATCGAAAAATATGCCCGCCAGGTGCGCTCCGGCAGCCAGGGCGAGGCGCTGGACGATCTGGCCCGGTCTGAGACCGGGGCAAAGCTGGCCGCAAAGGTGGACGGCAGGAAGCTGACAAAGGCCGCCAAGGCGGGGGATATGGACGCGCTGGGAGAAATGCTCCGGGACATCCTGGCCACGCCGGAGGGCAAGAGCTTCGCAGCGGAGGTGCGCAAGGCGGTGAAACAGGATGGACGGTGATCTGGGGGCCGCGCTGGAGAGCGTGCTGTCCGACCCGGCGCAGATGGAAAAGCTCACCAAAATGGCTCAGGAGCTGTTTGGGCAGGCAGGGGAGAAGGCCGGCGAGCAGTCAGCAGCCTCAGGCGACGCGCCGGCCTCAACGGAAAAATCAGACGCGTCCGGGATGGACACAAAGCTGCTGTCCGCGCTGGGGAAGGTCTTTTCCGGTAAAACCCAGCCCAGCCGCTCCACGGCGCTGCTGATGGCGATGCGGCCATATATGAAGCCGGAGAAGCAGGAGAAGCTGGACCGGGCGATGAAGATCGCACGGATGGCCGGTATCGCCGGGGTGGTGATGCGGGAATACGGAGGCGGCGAGCATGGCGTATAGCGGCGCGTTTCACATGCGGCAGGAGCCGGACCCGGAGCCGGTCCGGGAACAGCACACGTCCCGGCAGGAACCAACAAAAAGCGGTATCGCCGGGACGCTGGACGCGCTGGTGAAAAAGCTGGGGTCCGTCAGCATGGAGACGGACGACCTGATCATGGCGCTGATATTGTATCTGATGTACCGGGAGAGCGGAGATAAGGACTTGCTCATAATGTTGGGGGCGATGCTATTGGCGTAGTCGTTTGAAAGGCAGCGGAGAACAATATGAAAAGCCTCCCCTGTGTAAGGGGAGGTGCCGAGCGAAGCGAGGCGGAAGGGTTGTTGACAACCCCCCAGTCACGCTTGCGCGTGACAGCCCCCCTTGCACAGGGGGGCCGTCAATATTGTGCGCCTGCGGAGCCGAACTTAAGCGAGGCTGCTTATGTTTTCGGTACCAGGCCGACTTTTTTGTATACCTTGCGGAGGGTCTTGCGGGCGATATAGGAGGCTTTTTCCGCGCCGGTGCGGCAGAGGTTTTCCAGGTACCCCTTGTCCTTCATGAGCCGGGTGGCTTCCTCCCGGATGGGGCGCAGGGTCTCCACCACGGCCTCGCCTACGGCGGCCTTGAAGTCCCCGTAGCCGTGGCCGGTGAACTCCGCCTCGATGGCGTCGAAGGTCTTGCCGGTGCAGCTGGCGTAGATCTGCATGAGATTGGCCACGCCGGGCTTATTCTCCCGGTCGTAGCGCACGCAGTTCGCGCTTGTGTCGCTGTCGGTGACGGCGCGCTTGAACTTGCGCACGATGTCCTGGGGCTGGTCCATGAGGCAGATACGGCCGTTGCCCACATCGTCGGACTTGCTCATCTTGCTGGTGGGGTCCAGAAGGTCCATGACGCGAGCGCCAACCTTGGGGATGTAAGGCTCGGGGATCTTGAACACGTCGCCGTAAACGCCGTTGAAGCGGTGGGCGATGTCCCGCGTCAGCTCCACGTGCTGCTTCTGGTCGTCCCCAACGGGCACGTAGTCCGGCTGGTAGAGCAAAATGTCCGCCGCCATCAGGGAGGGGTAGGCGAACAGGCCGCCGTTGATGTTGTCCGCGTTCTTGGCGGACTTGTCCTTGAACTGGGTCATGCGGCTCAGCTCGCCGAACATGGTGTAGCACTGCAGCACCCAGCCCAGCTGGGCGTGCTCCGGCACGTGGGACTGGATGAACAGGGTGTTCTTCTCCGGGTCCAGGCCGCAGGCCACGTACTGGGCCAGCTGCTCCAGCGTCCGCCGCCGCAGGTCCGCCGGGTTCTGCCGGGTGGTCAGGGCGTGCAGGTCCGCCATAAAGTAGTAGCAATCGAAGGTCTCGGCACGCTCTGCCCAGTTCTTGATGGCCCCCAGGTAGGAGCCCAGGGTCAGGTCCCCGGAGGGCTTGATGCCGGAGAGCATCACTTTTTTCTTCTCGTCCATATTCTTCACGCTTTCCACGGCGGTCCGCCGCCGTTTTTTACGGCCATTTGCTGTTATTATAATATCACAACCGATTATCTCTTGACAAGCGCGGGAGAATAAAATATGCTATTTAGAGTTTTGACAAAAGAAACTGCGAGGGTACACTATGGACGAGAGATTTTTTGAGGACCTGGAAAGCCGCATCCCCAAGGGGGAGGTGCGGACCCGCTTCGCGCCAAGTCCCACGGGGTACATGCACGTGGGCAACCTGCGCACGGCGCTGTATACCTGGTGCATTGCCCGCCACGCGGGGGGCAAATTCATCCTGCGCATTGAGGACACCGACCAGAACCGGCTGGTCCAGGGCGCGGTGGACGTGATCTACCGGACGCTTGTGGACTGCGGACTGGATTGGGACGAGGGACCCGACAAGGGCGGTCCCGTGGGGCCGTACGTGCAGACGGAGCGGCGGGGGCTTTACCTGCCCTACGCACAGCGGCTGGTGGAGCTTGGACACGCCTATTACTGCTTCTGCGACAAGGCCGAGGCGGAGGAGGACGCCGGTTTTGAAAAGGCCGACGATCCCTGCCGGGACCTGAGCGAGGAAGAGGTGCGGCGGCGTCTGGAGGCCGGCATGCCCTACGTGATACGCCAGAAGATACCCAGAGAGGGCGTCACCACCTTCCACGACGAGATATTCGGCGACGTGACCGCACCCAACAAGGACCTGGACGACCAGGTGCTGATCAAGCGGGACGGCCTGCCGACCTATAACTTCGCCAACGTGATAGACGACCACCTGATGGGCATCACCCACGTGGTCCGGGGCTCGGAGTACCTGTCCAGCGCGCCTAAGTACAACCTGCTCTACGAGGGCTTCGGCTGGGAGATACCAAAATACGTGCACTGTTCGCCTGTCATGCGGGACGCGCATAACAAGATGAGCAAGCGCCACGGGGATCCGTCCTATGAGGACCTGGTGGAAAAGGGCTATCTGCGGGCCGCCATCGTGAACTATGTGGCGCTGCTGGGCTGGGCACCCGGCGGCGAGCGGGAGATCTATTCCATCCGGGAGCTGGCGGAGGCTTTCCAGCTTTCCGGCATCAGCAAGAGCCAGGCCATCTTCGACATCGAAAAGCTCACCTATTTCAACGCCGAGTATATCCGGGCCATGGACCCGGCGGAGTTCGCCAGGGTGGCGGAGCCATACATCCGCCAGGCGGTGAAAAACCCGGCCATCGACGCCGCCGCCGTGGCGGGGCTTTTGCAGCAGCGCACGGAGGTGCTCACAGACATACCCGGAAAGCTGGGATTCTTCGACGCTCTGCCGGAGTATGACACCGCGCTGTACATCCACAAAAAATCCAAGACCGACGAGGCCATTTCCCTGGAAATGCTCCGGGCGGCGCTGCCGGTGCTGGAGGGGCTGGAGGTCTGGGACGACGACCACATCCGGGACGGGCTGGTGGCCCTGGCGGAGAAGCTGGAGGTCAAAAACGCCAGGCTCATGTGGCCCGTGCGTATCGCCGTCACCGGCACGGCCGTCACCCCCGGCGGCGCGGTGGAGATCTGCCGTATTCTGGGCCGGGACGAGACGCTTCGGCGCATGCGGGACGGCATCGAGAAACTCACAGCCAAAAATTGACGATAAAATAAGCGCCTCTTGCGGCAACACTACCGCAAGAGGTGTATTTTTATGCGCAAGAGAACGACCATACGCGTGATATCTTATCTGTCCGCCGCGGTGCTGGTGGCGGGTATATTCGCCGTGCGCAGCACGCGCAAGGCAAACGCGCTGGAGCTTTACGCCAAAGCCAATACGCGCCACGCCTTCGACGAGCTGGTGACCAGCGTGACGGAGCTTTCCAACGCTTTGGAAAAGAGCCAGTATCTGTCCGATCCGGCGCTGGAGAGCGCCCTTTGCACGCAGATATTCGGCCGGGCCATGACAGCCCAGATGGCTATGGGAGCGCTGCCCTACGCCTCCCAGGAGCTGGAACAGACGGCCAGCTTCGTGGCCAAGGCGGGGGACTACGCCGGGGCTCTGGCCCGGTCCGTGGGGGATAACGGCGGGTACAGCAGGGAGGAGCTGAAAAACCTCCAAAGCCTGGCGAGGACGGCGTCGGTCATGAAGCTGAATTTGCAGGACATGCAAAGCCGGGTCGACAGCGGCGAATTGAGCATCGAGGACGTGTACCGCCAGACGGACAAAGCCGAGGGCGGGGAGGACCAGCCTCCCATGGCCGGGACGGTGTTCCAGACCATGGAGCAGGAGTTCCCGGAGGTGCCGTCGCTCATTTACGACGGACCCTTTTCCGAGACAAAGACACAGAAAAAGCCCCTCTATTTGCAGGGGAAGGACCAGGTGAGCCAGGACGAGGCGCTGAAGCGGGCGGCCAAATTCCTGAACGCGGACGTTGACGAGCTGAAAGCGGCCGGAGACTGCGGCGGGGATGTGCCCTGCTGGGTGTGCGCCGGGCGCGTCAACGGCGGGGAGTATACCGTGTCCGTGACGAAACAGGGCGGGGAGATATGGAGCGTGCTGTGCTCCCGGCCTGTGGGAAAGCAGAGCTATTCGGTCAAACAGGGTCTGGGCGTGGCGGAGGACTTTGTGTCCGCATGGGGCATCGAAGGACTGGAGGAGAGCTATCACACCGTGTCCGACGGGGTGCTGCTGGTGAACTTTGAGCATGCGGAAAAGGGCGTGCGCTGCTACCCGGACCTTATCAAAGTGGGCGTGGCGCTGGACAACGGCGCGCTCATGAGCTATGACGCCGCGGGCTATATCACCGCGCACACCGACCGGGATATCCCGGCGGTAGAGGTCCAGCGGGAGGACGCACAGAAGAGCGTGGTCAAGGACCTGGACGTGAAGGACTATAGTCTGGCCATCATCCCCTCCGAGGGCGGCGAAGAGCGGCTGTGCCACGAATTTCTCTGCCAGAGCAAGGCCGGGGACAAGTATCTGCTGTACGTCAATGCTCTGACCGGCGCGGAGGAAAAGATACTGATACTGCTGGAGGACGAGACCGGGACCCTCACGATCTGACGCAAACCGTCGGGCAGGAGAGAATTTTTCCCAAAAATTTTTAGAGAAAAAAGGAAAAAGGACTTGTATCTTTCTGTAACCTTTGTTATAATTGGGTAACAGAAAGGTGTGATACTATGAGTCTGATCCCGAATACGACGTGCCGCCGCTGCCACCGGCAGTATCCGTCGTTTCGCAGCCGCTGCCCCTATTGCGGTACCAGGAAGGTGAAGGAGGTCCGCTCTCCGGTGCCGGAGACGGACAGCGCCGTGCCCGGTACGAAGGCGTCGAAGAGCGCGGCGGAGGCTATGAATATGCAAATGCTCATCGGCGGCGTGCTGCTGGTGGTGGTCCTGGTGGCGACCATCGCGCTGGTGTCCGTCCGTGTGGGCAGGGATGTGAAGGACCAGAAGCAGGTGGCCGAACAGCAGCAGGCCCAGGCGCAGACAACGGTCGTCCCGCTGCCATCCGCTACACCCACTCCCTCACCCACGTCTGCGCCGGAGATCCAGGACATGGAATGCCGCTGGGGTCAGAACGGCGCGATCGATTATCTGGAGGGCGGCTATTTCGGGCTGGAGTCCGGCATGAGCATCGACCTGTATCTGACTTGGTATCCCGGGACCATCCGGGCCGTGCCGGAGTGGACCGTTGAGGATGAGACCATCGTGTCCATCACGCCGGACGGCAATACCTGCCACTGTGAGCTGATCGGCGAGTCCGGGACAAAGACCAACCTGCACATCAAGGTCAACGAGCGGGAAGAGACCATCGAGGTCCGGGTGCTCTGATAAAAGGATAAAAATCAAGGGGTCCGTCGCAAACGCGGCGGACCCTTTTGCTGTCGGTTTTCAGTTGATCTTCAAGGTCTCCCAGAGGGTGTTGATGTAGTCCAGAAGGTCGCTGTCCAGGTTCCGGTAGGCGTAGGCGTTGTACTTGGCGGCAAAATCGCCCCAGTCGGGGTAGAGGATGGACATGGCGTCCTCACCCATCTCGTCGATGTAGTCCTGGTTCTCATATACCACGCGGTTGGGGGAGGCGTACCAGATATACTCCGCGTTGGCGATGGCCGGCTCTTCCGAGAGCATGTAGTTGATGAATATCTCCGCCAGGTCCTTGTGCTGGCAGGAAGAGGGGATGCACATGGCGTCCACGAAATAGTTGGTGCTCTCCGGGTAGTAGAAGCGCAGGTCCACGTCGTCGGCCTGGTTGTCCAGCATGGTGAAGTAATCGCCGGCGTAGTAGGTGCCGATGGCGGCTTCACCCATCTCCATCATGTTGTATATCTCATCCATGACATAGCTCTGCACCAGGGGCCGCTGGACCAGCAGATCCGCCAGCGCCGCGTCCCACTGGGTGCGGTCGGTGGTATTCACGTCGATGCCAGCCCGGTACATGGCGGTGCCGAAGGCGTCTCTGGGGTTGTTGAACTGGAGTATTTGCCCGGCGTATTTTTCGTTCCACATCAGGTCCCAGGAGCCGACGTCCGCCTCGTCCACCACGTTGGCGTCGTAGATCACGCCTACCACGCCGTAGGTGTAGGGCACGGAGTAGACGTCCTCCGGGTCGTAATAGAGGCCGTGGAAGCTCTCGTCGATGTTGGCATAGTTGGGGATGTTGTCAAAGTCCAGAGGCAGGAGCATGTCCTCGGCGATCATGCGCTCGATCATGTAATCGGAGGGGATGACCACGTCGTAGCTCACCGCGCCGATGGACAGCTTGTTGTACATGTCCTCGTTGCTGGCGTAGGTGTCATAGTTGACGTGGATGGGCTGGCCGTAATTTTCCTCATACCAGGCCTCAAATTCCCGGACGGTGTCGAAGCTGTCATCGGAGCCGTCGGAGATGTACTCGCCCCAGTTGTACACGTTCAGCGTCAGCGTCCCGTCGTCGTCCTCCGCCGCGGGAGCCTGGGTGGGTCCGGCGTCGGACGAGCCGGAAGAGCCGCCGCAGCCGGTCAGCAGCGCGAACGCCAGGGTGAGCGCGAGAAGCGGGAGAAGTGCTTTTTTCATGGTGGATACCTCCGAAATATAGATCAATTTTTCGTTTTCTTTTCCCGTTTGGCGCTGTTCAGCGCCTGGCTGTCGCTGCGGCCGGTCAGGTTGGAGATGAGCAGCAGCGTCAGTATCACGAAGAAGATGATGGTCGCCAGGGCGTACATCTTGGGCGTGACGGTCTTTTTCGTCATGTTGTAGATACGGATGGGAAGTGTCTGAAAGCCCGTGCCGGTGGTGAAGTAGCTTATCACGAAGTCGTCCAGGCTCAGGGTGAAGGCCATGATCATGCCGGTCACCACGCCGGGCAGAAGCTCCGGCAGCTCCACCTTCCAAAATGCCCGCCAGGGGGTGCAGCCCAGGTCCATGGCGGCCTCCGGCAGGGAGGCGTCCATCTGCCGCAGCTTGGGCAGCACCTGTAAGATCACGTAGGGCAGACAGAAGGTGATGTGGGCGATCAGCAGGGTGGAGAAGCTCAGACTGTTGGCAAAGCCGAACAGCCGTCCGGCGAACACGAACATCAGCATCATGGAGATGCCGGTGATGATGTCCGGGTTGATCATGGGGATGTTGGTCACCGTGTCCAGGGCCGAGCGCAGATACTTCGAGCGCATCCGGTCGATGCCCACGGCGGCGGCGGTGCCCATGACGGTGGACACACCGGCGGCGCACACCGCCAGCACCAGGGTATTGCGCACGGTCTTCAATGTCTCCGTGTCCCGGAAAAGCTCCCGGTACCACCGCAGGGAGAAGCCGGAAAACACGGACGTGCTCTTGGCCTCGTTGAAGGAGAATACCAGCAGGATGACGATGGGGGCAAACAGGAACAGGAACATCAGCCCCGTGAAGATCTTTGACGCTGTTTTCATGCCGCACTCTCCCCGTATGTATATTTGTTGGTGAGCCGGCGCATGACCGCCATGGCCGCCAGCAGCGCCACCATGAGTATGAAGGCGATGGCCGCGGCGAAGTGGAGGTTGTTGGCGGTGTACTGGCCCTCGATGGCGTCACCCAGGAGGAAGAAAAGACCCTTGCCCAGCTTTTGGGAGATGTAAAAGGTGCTGATGGAGGGGATGAGCACCATGGTCACGCCGTTGACCACGCCGGGAAGGCTCAGGGGCAGTATCACCCGCCGCAGCACGCCTGTCGGCGCACAGCCCAGGTCCCTGGCCGCCTCCAGCAGCTTCGGGTCCATCTTGGCCATGACGGAGTATACCGGCAGGATCATGTAGGGCAGATAGTCGTACACCATGCCGATCACCACCGCCGTCTCCGTGCCGATGATGTGCACCGGTCCCAGACCCAGCCGACCAAGCGCATGGTTGAGGATGCCCTTGTCCCACAGGATGGTCATCCAGGCGTAGGTGCGGATCAAAAAGTTCATCCACATGGGGATCATGATGAGGGTCATCATGGTCTTCTGCGCTCTGGGCGATGACCGGGAGATGAAGTAGGCCAGGGGGTAGCCCAGCAGCAGACACACCACCGTGGAGATCACCGCCAGCTTCAGGCTGCGCCAGGTGATGAGCAGATAGGTGTGGGTCTGGCCCAGGGTGCCGTCGGCGTTCACCACCGGGGAGGTGGCGGTGAAAAAGCGGGTGATGTTGTCGGTGGTGAAGCGAAAGTCGTTGTCCGTGAAGGCGTAGTAGGCCACAAAGGCCAGCGGTACCAGGATGAACAGCACAGCCCACAGCTCATAGGGCGCGCTCACAAGACCGGTGACGAAGGACCGGCGGCGGGCGGTGTCTTTTATCATTCCGCCCCCTCGCTTTCCGCGTCGCTCAGCTCGTCGAACTCGTTGGAGAAGCTGGCGTAGTCCCCGTACAGGCCGGAGTACTCGCTCTTTTTCATGATGTGGATGGCGTCGGGCTCGATGTACAGGCCGATGCGCTCGTCCACGCCAACGTAGTCCGTGGTCTGGATCATCCACTTGAACCCGCCGATGTCCACGATGACCTCATAGTGCACACCCATGAACGTGACGGATGTGACCACGCCGGTCAGCTGGCCCTTATCCAGAGCCACGATGTCCACGTCCTCGGGCCGGACCACTACGTCCACCGCCTCGCTGGGGCCGAAGCCCCCGTCCACGCAGGGGAAGGTGTGGCCGGAAAAGCTCACCAGCTTGTCCTGCAGCATCACGCCGTCAACGATGTTGCTCTCGCCGATGAAGTCCGCCACAAAGGCGTTTTTCGGCTCGTTGTACACGTCCTGGCTGGAGCCGATCTGCTGGATGCGGCCTTCGGATATGACCACGATAGTGTCCGACATGGACAGAGCCTCCTCCTGGTCGTGGGTGACGAACACGAAGGTGATGCCCGTGGCCTTCTGGATGTTTTTAAGTTCCTGCTGCATGTCCTTGCGCAGCTTCAGGTCCAGCGCCGCCAGCGGCTCGTCCAGCAGCAGTACCCGGGGCTTTCCCACCAGGGCGCGGGCGATGGCAACACGCTGCTGCTGGCCGCCGGAGAGGCTGGATACGGACCGGTGCTCAAAGCCCTTCAGGGCCACCAGGGAGAGCATCTCGTTGACCCGCTGCTCCAGCTCGGCCTTGGGGGTCTTGCGCTCCCGGAGGGGGAAGGCGATGTTCTCGAACACGTTCAGGTGGGGGAACAGGGCGTAGCGCTGGAAGACCGTGTTCACGTTCCGCTTGTGAGGCGGCAGGTCGTTGATGCGCCGACCCATGAACAATATGTCGCCGGCGTCGGGGGTCTCGAAGCCGCCAATGAGCCGCAGGGTGGTGGTCTTGCCGCAGCCGGAGGGACCCAGGAGCGTGATAAATTCGTTGTCGTAGATGTCCAGGCTGATGTTGTCCAGCACAACCTCGCCGTCAAAGGATTTGGTGATGTTTTTCAGCTCGATGATCTTGTCCATGGCGGCCCCTCCCGGAAAATGAAAAAAGTGGAACATGCCGGTGGCACATTCCACTTGCGTTGCTGTGCGGCTGCTTCTGTCCGCGCGGAACAGGACCGCCCAATGGATTTGGGAGTTTTCCGAAAGCAAAGATGCCTTGCCCTACTCTTACTGACCATTTTACAAGTTTGTGTGCCGCCTGGCACCGGTTATAAAGTAACCAACTTATAAAACTTGAGCCCTGGGCACAGCGCCCAACTCAATCAATAAGGCAACTCGCGCTGCCAGCCGCTGTTCCGCGGCGATTCGGCGTTCGACCCGGCTGTCCGTGTGGCCTTAGCCGTCCCGCGAGGGGAGCGGCGGTCGCATCCTGCTTTGGAATTAAACGATTCCAATTGAGACGGACAGTATTTTAACAATATCCGTCCCGCTTGTCAATAGAAAACTCGAATTATGCGATACCATGAAAAGCGCGGCCGCAAAAGCGACCGCGCCGGGGGTAATCTAAGCGCTATTTGGTGTATTGCACGCTGTTGCTGGCCTGGTAGGGGCTGAGCATGGTCTTTTTGTCGTTGGCGCAGCAGCGGACGGTGAATTGATAGGTCACGCCGTTTTTCAGGTTCGCCGCCTTGCGGGTGTAGGTGGTGGCGGTGGTGGTGCCGATGGCATGCCAGGAGCCGCCGTTTTCTCTGTAGTAGACCATGTACCGGGGCGCGCCGGCAATCTTGTTCCAGGACACTTTGATGCCGTTGGACGCCTTGCTGATGGTCACGGTCGGCGCGGCGTAGTACAGGAGGGCGTTGCTGGCTTCGTAGCCGCTGAGCATGGTCTTTTTGTCGTTGGCGCAGCAGCGGACGGTGAATTGATAGGTCACGCCGTTTTTCAGGTTCGCCG
>CANQQB010000027.1 GCA_947625845.1 uncultured Oscillospiraceae bacterium | reverse complement strand
CTCCAGAGGCTTCCATAACGAAATATTTCAGACTCTCGAAAAGGTCGTTGACCGCCTATGCGATACCATTCGTTGCCATTCCTGCGACACCATTCGCAGTATCACTGGTCGTTCCTGGATTGTTAAATGCTTTGATTAAGGAATAGTATAAGATCACCGACGAGCGATTTGCCCGCATGAGCCAAAGGTATGAAAACGAACAGGCAGAAATCACCGCGAAGATCAAGACCCTGAAAGCGGAGATCGACAAGGCGGGCAGCCAATCCGTCACCACCGATATGTTCCTGGCCACCATCCGAAAGTACACACGCGCTAAGAAGCTGACATCGACCATGCTCAACGAGCTGATCCAGTACATAGTGGTCTACCCGGCGGAAAAGATTGACGGTGTGTGGGAGCAAAGGCTGACGATCCACTACAACTGCGTCGGCATTATCGACATCCCTGCCGAACTGTCGTTGCCATCGCCCGAAGTTTCCATGAACACACGGAAGGGCGTCACCCTTAGCTATGCACCAAACGCTATGTCCATTTAAAAGGCCCTGCCATCTACTCGCTTTTACACAAAAAGCGGGTGTTCTTACAGGAGCTTTCAACTCCTATAAGAACACCCGGTCTGGTGCCGGTGGCGGGGGTCGAACCCGCACGGTGTCGCCACCGCCGGATTTTGAGTCCGGTACGTCTGCCAATTCCATCACACCGGCACGGCTCCCACATTATACATGTGCCCAGCGCGAAAATCAAGCCTTTCAGCCCGCTTTCATGGCCAAAAACGCGTTGATGAACCCGTCCAGGTCCCCGTCCATCACCGCCTGGATATTGCTGTTTTCATACCCGGTCCGCGTATCCTTGGCCAGGGTATACGGCATGAACACGTACGAGCGGATCTGGCTGCCCCACTCGATCTTCATCTGCACGCCCTTGATGTCCTCGATCTTCTCCAGGTGCTCCCGCTCCTTGATCTCGGCCAGCTTGGCCCGGAGCATCTCCTTGCAGTTTTCCAGGTTCTGGAAGTGGCTCCGCTCCACCTGGCTGCTGACCACGATGCCGGTAGGCAGGTGGGTCAGGCGTACGGCGGAGCTGGTCTTGTTGACCTTCTGGCCGCCGGCGCCGGAGGACCGGTACACATCCATCTTGATATCCTCGTCCCGCAGCTCGATCTCGCCGGCGTCGCCGATCTCGGGCATGACCTCCACGGCGGCGAAGCTGGTCTGACGGCGGCCGGAGGCGTCGAAGGGGCTGATGCGCACCAGCCGGTGCACGCCGTGCTCGCTCTTCAAAAAACCGTAGGCGTTGTCGCCCTCGATTTTTATGGTAGCGGATTTTATCCCCGCCTGGTCCCCGTCCTGCCAGTCCATGAGGGTGTATTTATACCCATGCCTGTCGGACCACATGGTGTACATCCGATAGAGCATCTGGGCCCAGTCCTGGGCCTCGGTACCGCCGGCGCCGGCGTGGAAGGTGACGATGGCGTTGTTGGCGTCGTACTCACCGGTGAGCAGGGTGGACAGCCGGGTCTGCTCCAGGTCGGCGGCGAATTTCTCATAGCTGTCCTTGAGCTCCGGCAGCATGCTCTCGTCGTTTTCCTCCAAAGCCATCTCGCACAGCGCGGCCATATCCTCCCAGGCGGCGGCGAGCTTTGCGTACTTGTCGCACTTGCCCTGTAAGGATTTCAGCCGCTGCTGGCCCTTCTGGCTCCGCTCCAAATCGGACCAGTAATCGGGCTCCTCGGCCTCGGCGTGGAGCTTTTCGATCTCCATCCGGGCGTCCTCCAGCCGCATCGCCTCGGCCAGGTGGTCCAGCTCCGGCTTACAGGCGTTCAGCTTCGTCTTATACTCGTCAAATTCCAGCATTGCCATGGTATTCATTCCTCTCACTTAATAACCATAGAATAGAATTATACCGTGGACCTGCTGGAAAAGCAAGGATTTTCCGGGGAATTGCAATTAGGGTCTGTTTGTGGTATGGTAGAGGCGCTATGAAACGACAAAAAATCGTATTGATCGCGTTAACGCTTCTGGCGGTAGTACTGCTGGCGGTACTGGTGGCGGTGCTGCTGACCCGATGCGGGCACGGGGGACCGGCGCCCTCGCCCACGCCCACGCCAGCGCCCACCGTGGACCCCCATGCGGGGGAGGTGGAGGTGCTGGACCCGGAGGGCGGCACCATGTGGGTGCCGGAGGCGCCCGGCCTGAAGGTCTTTGGCCGTACGGCCACGGACTTCAACGTGACGGACCAGCTCCCCTCTTACGCCGGCCAGGGCTTGACCATGCGCCGGGGCATCGACGTGTCCGACCACCAGCAGGAGATCGACTGGCAGGCGGTGGCGGATTACGGCATCGACTTCGCCATCATCCGCTGCGGCTACCGCTCCTACAGCGAAGGCGTGCTGCATGAGGACACCCGTTTCCGCGAGAACATCGAGGGTGCGCTGGACGCGGGACTGGACGTGGGGATATACTTCTTCTCCCAGGCCACCAACGTTTTGGAGGCGGCGGAGGAAGCCATTTTCACCGTCCGGCTCATTCAGGAATACGACGTGACTCTGCCGGTATTTTTCGACTGGGAGAACATCGGCGTAGAGGCTGCCCGCACGGACGCGCTGGACGGGGAGACGCTGACGGCCTGCTGCCTGGAGTTCTGCGAACTGGTGCGAGCGGCGGGATTTGAGCCGGGCATGTACTCATACCTCAACCTGGCCTATTTCATCTACCAACTGGATAAGCTGCAAGGCATCACCCTTTGGATGGGGGACCCGGGCACCAAGCCCATCTTCTACTTTGACCACCGGTTCTGGCAGTATTCCTATACGGGTTCTGTGCCGGGCATCGACGTGGACGTGGACCTAGACGCCATGTACATCCGCCCCGGAGAGGACCCCACGCCCACCCCTGCGCCTACGGCCGTCCCCACGCCCACCCCCGTACCCATGGAAGACGACGCGCCCCCCGCGCCCCAGGACTTTTCCGACAACGCCGTGGGATAAATGAAATGTGTCCCCGGCTCCGCCGGGGACAGCGTTGGATTTTAAATATTTCCTTATTGAACGGCCCCCCTGTGCAAGGGGGGCTGTCACGCGCAAGCGTGACTGGAGGGTTGTCGACAACCCCTCCGCCTCGCGTTCGCTCGGCGCCTCCCCTTGCACAGGGGAGGCTTTCCATATGGAATGGGCACGGCCAAGCAGCCGCGCCCACCCTTTATTACTTCTTATACTTCACACTGTTTCGATATGATATGGAGAGACCGTTCCTTCCCCCATCTCGCCAATGGCTTTTCCCACAGATACGTGAGCGCCGCCGCCACGGCCAGTGCCGCGCCGAAGCACAGCAGCGTGTACCGCACCTGCCATGGGTGCTCATGGACCTGGTTAGGTGTGGGGGACACGGACGGCACCAGATGCCAGTCCCGTATCCGGCAGGCCAAAAACTGGTGCCACATATAGAAGTTGAAGGACACCGCCGACAAAAACCGGGTGACCCGGTTGCCGAGAACGCGGTCAAGCCCCGCCGGCGCCATGCACCCGCAGACGAGAAACGCGCCGCCGGCCAGCCCCAATACAGGCCGCCAAAGAAGCTGCCCCTTGCGCAGCGCCTCATAGTCCGCGCCGACCTGGACCCGCATGACCCACACCAGCGCCCCCAGCCCCGCCAGCATCCCCGCCGGAGCCAGCCATCGGCGCACAGCGGGAACTGGTTTTTCCGCCCGCTCTAACCGTGCCAGCACCCACGCCGCCGCGAGCCCGCAGGCGTACAGGTCCAGCATGGAGGGAAGCTGGTTGACCAGCATATTGGTGTCCGGCTGGGGATAGACCCAGGCCCGGTAACTCCACGCGAGCACGACCATCACCGCGCAGACCGCGCCGGGACGCCGCCGGTAACAGCGCGCCAAAACAGGCCATATGAGATAAAACTGCACCTCTATCGCCATGGTCCAGATCACCACCAGCGACGGCGTCGCGATGTACGTGTCAAAAAAGAAGGTGTGGGTGAACGTCAGGTGGGTCCACAGGTCCTTGAGCGCCGCGGTCCAGTCGGCATACCGCCCCTCCGGCAGCGCGTAAAAGAGAAACACCGACACCACGGCCAGCAGGTACGACGGCCCGACCCGCCAGAACCGCCGCCGGTAAAAGTCCTCCGGACTCTGCTCAGGCAGCCCCGCCATTTGCCGCCGGGCGCATGGCAGCGCCAGCAGAAAGCCCGACAGCACCAGCATCACGTCCACCATCATGTACCCGTCGCTGATCACGTCCCACAGATTTATGTAAACCCTTCCCGCATGGATGCTGGGGTCCAGCCAGCTCTGCTGCCAGATGTGGTACCACGCCACGATGAAAATACAGAACACCCGCAGCACGTCCGGCGCGGCCATATATCGTTTAACATCTCTGTTTTCCAATTCCATGAAGCTATCCTCCTTTGTCATATCCCGCCAAAAACAAGGACAACAGCCATCGGCTGCTGCCCTGTTTTCATATTCTTCACCCGTGATGGTCCTCGTCGTGGTGCTCCTCTGGGTGGTGCTCCTCTGGGTGGTGCTCCGTCCAGTGGTCGCCGTCAAGCCTCACGTCCCGGCTCTCCAGGTACAGCAGCTTACCCACCCCGTCGTCGTCACAGTGCTCGTAATCCCGGACGGTGCGCACGTCCAGGAAGCCGTCCCCGCAGAAATTGCGCAGCGTCCCGTGAAAATCCCCGCCGGTCAGGCTCTCGCCGTTGGTGGTGAGCACGTCCGTGAAATTGCGGATGCGCTCGCCGTCCATATACCAATGGTGGTGTTCCGCGTCGTAGGTGAGCCCGTACGGCGCGTACTCCGCGGCGATCGCCGCCAGCGCCGCCTCGTCGAACCCGCCGCTGGTGACCGACTCGCCCTCGTACACATACTCCGTCATGCCATCCTCCACGGCGTCCGGGTCGAATACGGCCTCCTGCTCCACGGTCAGGGACTCTTCTACGACTGTGCCCTCCGCCGTGCTCTCCGTCCCGCTCTCCACAAACACCGTGGCCGGCGAGGGCGTAGGCGAGGGGTCGGTCGCCGCCTCCACCGGCGCGGGCGTGGACTTGACGACCTTGACCTGCCGATAGGTGTATATCCCGGTAGCCGAAAGGGCCAGAGGGACGACGAACATCGCCAGCAGCAGCGCCGCCGCCAGCACCCAGGGCCACTTTTTCCGCGGGCGCTTTTCCGGGACCGGGTCCGGCTGGGTCTCCGGTTCCGGTTCGGGCTCCGGTTCGGGCTCCGGCACAGGCTCCGGCGCGGGACCCGGCTGGGTCTCCGGTTCCGGTTTTGGCTCCGGCTCCGGGACTGTTTTCGGCGCGTCGTCTTTTAATAAGTAGTCGGTTGTGACAGCGAACAGCTCGCTCATTTTTATGATCTTGTCCAGCTCGGGCACGGCCTGGGCCATCTCCCATTTGCTCACGGACTGACGGCTCACGTCCAGCCGGTCCGCCAGGTCTATCTGGCTCCAGCCCTGCTTTTTGCGCAGCTCCATGATCTTATCGGCCAAAGGCATGCAAAACGCCTCCTTCTGTCATACTATTTTGGCGGTCCACCTGCCATTCAGTATACCGGTCAGCGGCCCAAATCGCAACCAATCCCGCTGGGAAAAGTGTCAACCGCCGGTTGCGCCCTTGGGAAAAACAGCCCTCGCGCCGCAGCGCGGCCCCCTCTGACGAGGGGGCTGTCAGCGCCTATGGCGCTGACTGGGGGAGAGATAATTTAAAATCACCGCTTTGAAAGCCTCCCCTGTGCAAGGGGAGGTGGGCCGCCGCAAGGCGGCTCGGAGGGGTTGTAACCCGTTCCTTTTCTTGATTTTTTCCCCGATTATGATATACTGTGTTTAAAATAGGTCAATTATGTCCACCGGACATCAAGATATTGTGAACAGCGAGGGAACTATGGCGAACGCGAAGAAGGAAATCTACGGCAACGAATCCATCAGCCAGCTCAAGGGCGCGGACCGAGTACGCAAGCGTCCCAGCGTCATCTTTGGCTCCGACGGTCTGGAGGGCTGCGAGCACTCCGTATTTGAGATATTGTCCAACTCCATCGACGAGGCTCGCGCCGGGTACGGCAGCGTCATCACCGTGACCCGGTTCGAGGACCACTCTATACAAGTAGAGGACTTTGGCCGGGGCTGCCCGGTGGACTGGAACAGCGCGGAAAACCGCTACAACTGGGAGCTGGTGTACTGCGAGCTGTACGCCGGCGGCAAGTACGATAACGACGAGGGGGAGAGCTACGAGTACTCCCTTGGTCTGAACGGTCTGGGTGCGTGCGCCACCCAGTATTCCTCCGAGTACATGGACGTGACCGTCTGGCGGGACGGGAACCGGTACGATTTGCGCTTTGAAAAGGGCGAGATCGTGGGCAAGCTCAAAAAATCCCCCGCCGACCGGAAAAAGACCGGCACCACCCACCATTGGAAGCCGGACCTGGCCGTATTCACGGACGTGGACATCCCGGAGGAATGGTTCCGGGACACCCTGCGCCGCCAGGCGGTGGTGAACGCCGGCGTCACGTTCCGCCTGCGCATCCAGCACGGAGCCAAGTTCGAGACGACGGATTACCTGTACGAAAACGGCATATTGGACTATGTTTCCGAGACGGTGGGGGAAAACGCCCTGACCGCGCCGGTGTTCATCGAGGCGGAGCGCCGGGGTCGGGACAGGGACGACAAGCCGGAATATAAGGCCCGGCTCACGGCGGCGTTTTGCTTTTCCAACCGGGTCAATCTCTTGGAATACTACCACAATTCCTCCTGGCTGGAGCACGGCGGCGCGCCGGACAAGGCGGCCCGCACGGGCTTTGTGTACGCCATCGACGCGTACATCAAGAAGCTGGGCAAGTACCAGAAAAACGAGTCCAAGATCGCCTTCCAGGACGTGCAGGACTGTCTTGTGCTGGTGACCAACTGCTTCTCCACCCAGACCAGCTACGCCAACCAGACGAAAAAGGCCATCACCAACCGCTTCATCCAGGAGGCCATGACGGACTTCTTCAAGCAGAAACTGGAGATCTGGTGCATCGAGCACAAGGCCGAGGCAGACAAGATGGCCGAACAGGTGCTGATCAACAAGCGCAGCCGGGAGCAGGCGGAGCGCCAGCGGCTGAACATCAAAAAGAAGCTCACCGGCTCCATGGACATCGTCAGCCGCGTGGAGAAATTCGTGGACTGCCGCAGCCGGGACCCGGAGCGGCGGGAGCTGTACATCGTGGAGGGGGACAGCGCCCTGGGCTCCTGCAAAATGGGCCGGGACGCGGAATTTCAGGGCATCATGCCCGTCCGGGGCAAGATTTTGAACTGCCTGAAAGCCGATTATACCCGCATCTTCAAAAGCGACATCATCACGGACCTTTTGAAGGTGCTGGGCTGCGGGGTGGAGGTAGCCCGCCACGGCAAGGACCTGAACAACTTCGACCTGGCCAACCTCCGCTGGAACAAGGTGGTCATCTGCACGGACGCGGACGTGGACGGCTTTCAGATACGCACGCTGATTTTGACCATGCTCTGGCGGCTCACGCCCACCCTTATCAAAGAGGGGTACGTGTACATCGCCGAGTCGCCGCTTTATGAGATCACCTGCCGGGAAAAGACCTGGTACGCCTACTCCGACGCCGAGAAAAACCGCATCGTGGAGGACCTGGGCAAATCCAGGTTCACCGTGAACCGCTCCAAGGGCCTGGGGGAGAACTCGGCGGAGATGATGTGGCTGACCACCATGAACCCCCAGACCCGGCGGCTTATCCGGGTCCAGCCGGAGGACGCCGAGCGCACGGCCTACTATTTTGAGCTGTTCGAGGGAAACGACCTGGAGGGCCGCAAGCAGCACATCGCCCGCGAGGGATATAAGTATCTCGAATTAGCCGACATCTCATAACACACAAGGGAGAGGAAACACCATGAAAAAGTTTTGGAGCATGCTTTTGGCCGCAGGGCTTCTGCTGAGCCTTTCCGTCCCGGCGCTGGCCGACGCTGACACGGTGGCGGACGCCTACGCCTATACGGACGAGACGCGGGACTACGGCGGGGAATACCGCATCCCGCAGATCAACCTGCCCGGTCCCGGCGCTGCGGCGACGAACGCCGCCATATGGCGCGACCTCTACGAGGGCTATATGTATGACGTGCAGCACGCCGTTGACAGCGGGGAGTGGACCAGCATCCAAAACATAGGCTACAGCTGGACCGTGTCCGGCGACGTGCTGTCCATCCTGGCGGACGTGGCGTACGACTACAACGACATACACGACTACTACGTCTACAACGTCTCCCTCACCGACGGCGAACGCATGAGCGACAAGGAGCTCTTCGGTGCCGCCGGGACGGACCGGGCCGGGTTCAACGACCTGGTCCGCGCCGCCGTGAGCGCGGCCTATGACGACATGGCCGGCATGGGGGACGCGCAATTCCTTGAGACCCAGCGGGCAGCCTCCCTGGCTGACGACGTGATCGCCTGGGCCATGCCCTATCTTGGCGCCGACGGGACCCTGTGTGCCGCCGCCATCGTCTACCCCCTGGCGGGACCGGAGCGGTACACCCGGCTTTTCACGCTGGCGGAGCAGTAAATCGACAGAAAAGGTAAAAACTTTATGGCACGCAAACCAAAGGAAAACGAACCGAAAAAGCGGGGCACGGACCCCAACGTGATGGGCCTGCGGGGGGAGACCATCGACCAGCCCATCACCGACACGCTGGAGCTGAACTTCATGCCCTACGCCATGAGCGTGATCGTCTCCCGAGCCATCCCGGAGATCGACGGGTTCAAGCCCAGCCACCGCAAGCTTCTCTACTGCATGTACAAAATGGGCCTTCTGAACGGCGGCCGCACCAAGTCCGCCAACATCGTGGGCCAGACCATGCACTATAACCCCCACGGGGACGCGGCCATCTATGAGACGATGGTCCGCCTGACCCGTGATAACGGCGCGCTGAACGTGCCCT
Organism: uncultured Oscillospiraceae bacterium; assembly: GCA_947625845.1. GTDB lineage: Bacteria > Bacillota > Clostridia > Oscillospirales > Oscillospiraceae > CAJOIG01. The sequence goes on along the minus strand of CANQQB010000027.1, from coordinate 17,955 downwards.
TTGTGGACTCGAAGGGCAACTTCGGCAAGGTGTACAGCCGGGATATGGCCTATGCCGCCAGCCGGTATACGGAGGCCAAGCTGGCCCCGGTGTGCGCGGAGCTTTTCCGGGACATCGACAAGGACACGGTGGACTTCCAGCCCAACTACGACAACACCACCACCGAGCCCACCCTCCTGCCCACCACCTTCCCCAACGTGCTGGTCAGCGCCAACCTGGGCATCGCCGTGGGCATGGCCAGCCAGATCTGCGGCTTCAACCTGGCGGAGGTCTGCCAGACCACCATCGAGCTTTTGAAAAACCCGGACCACGAGATCATGACCACCATGCCGGCCCCGGACTTCCCCACCGGCGGCGAGATCGTCTACGACGCCGGGCAGATGGCGGATATCTATAACACCGGCCGGGGTTCCTTCCCGGTCCGTGCCCGCTGGCGCTATGTGGAGGCCGAGCATATCATCGAGATATACGAGCTGCCCTACACCACCACCGCCGAGGCGGTGATCGAAAAATGCCGGGACCTCATTAAAGACGGCAAGATCAAAGAGATCGCCGACATGCGGGACGAGACGGACCTGGGCGGGCTCAAGCTGGCCATCGACGTGAAGCGGGGCACGGACCCGGACCGGCTCATGGCCAAGCTCTTCAAACTCACGCCATTGCAGGACAACTACCCCTGCAACTTCAACATCCTGATCGCCGGCTCCCCCCGCGTCATGGGGGTCCGGGAGATATTGACCGAGTGGATCGCCTGGCGCACCGAGTGCGTCCGGCGGCGGGTATATTACGACATGTCCCGCAAGAAGGAGAAGCTCCACCTTTTGGAGGGTCTGAAGGCCATATTGCTGGACATCGACAGGGCCATCGCCATCATCCGCCAGACGGAGGCGGAGGCGGACGTGGTGCCCAATCTCATGATCGGCTTTGGCATCGACGAGAGCCAGGCGGAGTTCGTGGCGGAGATCAAGCTCCGGAACATCAACCGGGAGTACATCTTAAAGCGCGTGGCCGAGACGGAGGAGCTGGCCAAGGATATCGCCGACCTGGAGGACACGCTGAAAAACAAACGCCGTATCCGCTCCATCATCGCCGACGAGTTGAAGGCGGTCATGAAAAAGTACCCCTCCCCCCGGCGCACCGGCCTTGTCTACGCCCGTGAGATCGAGGAATATGACGACAGTCCCGCCGCCGTGGAGGACTACCCGGTGCACCTGTTTTTGTCCCGGCACGGGTACTTTAAGAAGATCACCCCCCAGAGCCTGCGCATGAGCGGCGAGCAGAAGTACAAGGAGGACGACGGCCTTGGCTGGTACTGGGAGGCCTCCAACAGCGCGGAGCTTTTGTTGTTCACGGACCGCCAGCAGGCGTATAAGCTGCGGGTCTCGGACGTGAAGGAGTCCAAGGCCAGCGCTCTGGGGGACTATCTGCCCAGCCTTCTGGGCTTTGACGAGGGGGAGGCGTTTTTGACCGCGGCCCTGGCGGGGGACTACACCGGGACCATCCTGCTCTTTTTCGCCAACGGCAAGTGCGCACGGCTGCCCCTTTCCGCCTACGCCACCAAGACCAACCGGAAAAAGCTCACCGGCGCGTACAGCGACAAAAGCCCGCTGGTGGCCCTGCTGCCTCTCGAGGGGGAGACGGAGATCGCCGTCACGTCGGCGGAGGGCCGGTGCGTGGTGTTCTCCACGGCGCTGCTGGCCCCCAAGACCAGCCGGACGACACAAGGCGTGCAGGTCATGACCGTGAAAAAGCACCCGGTGGCCAGCGCCCGGCCTCTTTCCGAGACGGCCATCCAAAACCAGTCCCGCTACCGTGTCCGCACCATCCCCGCCGCCGGAGCAAAGCTCACCGACGCAGACCGCGGCGAAGAACAGATGACGTTCGTCTAATTATCGAGGGCGAAGCCCTCGCCCCCCTCTGACGAGGGGGGGTGGCTCGCCCGCCAGGGCGAGACGGGGGGAGAGAAAAACTAAAATCTGTCTCTCCCTCAGTCACCGCCTGACGGCGGCGACAGCCCCCTCGTCAGAGGGGGCCGGCCCCTGCCGGGGCCGAAAACGATTTGTGTTCGAGGGTCCATCATGAACAAACTCAAGCGTTTTCTCATCACCGACGGCAAGGCCATAGCGATCAACATTCTGGGCTGCCTGATCGCGGGAGCCAGCTTTTCCTTCCTCACCTTCCCCAACAGCATCGTCTCCGGCGGCCTGACCGGCATCGCGCAGATACTGAACCTGCTGACCGGCCTGCCCGTAGGCGTAATGATCATCGTCATGAACATCCCCCTTTTCGTGGTAGCGGGGAGAAAGTTCGGCCTGCGGTTCATCGTCTACTCCCTGGTGGGCATGCTGGGCTCCAGCGTGGCCATCGACCTTTTCAACGCCCTGCACATCTCCCTGACGGACGACATTTTGCTGGCGGCGGTGTACGGCGGGCTTTTGAAGGGTCTGGGCTACGGGCTCATCTTCGTCACCGGCGGCACCAGCGGCGGCACGGACATCCTGTCCCGGCTTCTCCGGCGCAAATACGGCTACATGCAGCTTGGCACCATCGGCCTTGTGCTGGACGCCACGGTGGTGGTGGCCTTCGCCGTGATCTTCAAGCGCTTTGACGCGGCCATGTACACCATCATCACCATGTTCGTGTCCAGCCGTGTGGTGAACCTGCTGCTGTACGGCACGGCCAACTCCAGCGTGTGTTACATCATCACCGTCCATCCCCACACCATTGCCCGGAGCATCGGCATCACCCTCCATCGTGGCGCCACGCTCTTAAAAGGCGAGGGCGCCTACAGCGGCGAGGAACGGGACGTGGTCCTCTGCGCCGTCCGGCGCAATCAGATACCAGCCCTGAAAAAGCTGGTGTCCGACGTGGACGAGCACGCCTTCGTCATCGTCACACAATCCCATGAAGTGTTCGGCAAGAACTTCCAGGACATAGCCAAGACAGATTGAATTTTCATATATCAGGAGGAACGCCCCAATGGAAAAGATCGTGGAGAATCTTCGGAAAAACGGCTTTACCGTCACGGAATTTGACACCGCGGAGGCCGCGGCGGACTACCTGGCCGGCTCCCTGCACGGCAAGAGCATCGGCATGGGTGGCAGCGTGACCCTGGCCGCTCTGGACGTATACGACCGCCTGGCGGCGGACAACACCGTCTACTGGCACCAGACCACGCCGGGGGACGACACCTGCATCCCCGCCGACAATGCCCAGGTGTACGTCACCAGCGCCAACGCCGTCTCGGAGGAAGGGTTCATCCTGAACATCGACGGCCGGGGCAACCGGGTTGCCGGCACGCTGATGAAAAAGGAGCGGGTGATCTTCGTCGTCGGGCAAAATAAGCTCTCCGGCCCCTTCCCCCAGGCTCTGGACCGGGCCCGGAACATCGCAGCGCCGAAAAACGCCCGGCGGCTCCACAAAAAGACCCCCTGCGCCGTGGACGGCGTGTGCCACGACTGCGCAAGCCCCGATAGGATCTGCAACGCCCTGGTGGTGCTGTGGAAAAAGCCCTCCTGGTGCGAGAACATGGAGGTCGTGCTCATCCGCCAGGACCTTGGCTACTGACATGCGCCGCCGACCCCGTGCGCTGCCCTGTCTGCTGGCGCTCGTATGCGCCCTGACGCTTTGCGGCTGCGCCAGCCTGTACGACACCCAATACGCCTCCGCCGAGCCCTACCAGCCCCCGGCGGCTCAGGAGGACGAGGCGGCGGACGCGCCGGCCTATGACAATATCGCCAACTACGCCGCCCTGCGCCGGGCGATCCTGGCGCTGGTGACGGACCATGTGGAATCGGCCCAGCTGCAATTCAACGGCTACGACGGCTCCGTCAGCCAGGACCTGTCCACCGCCTGCTGGGACGTGAAGTCCTCCACGGCCCTGGGTGCCTTCGCCGTGGACTACATCAGCTACGACCTGAGCCGCATCGTCAGCTACTACCAGGCGGAGGTAAACATCACCTACAAGCGCACGGCCGAGCAGGCGGACGCGCTGGAGCGGGTGCGGTCCGTGTCCGCTTTGAAGGACCGGCTGGACGCGGCCCTCCGGGCAGGCCAGACCTATCTTGTCCTGGAGATCGCCGACGCCTCCGCCACGGCGGACACCCTCCGGGAGTACGTCTCGTCAGCCTATTACGCCGACGCGCTGGCCTGTCCCGTGCTGCCGGCGGTGGACGCGGCATTGTTCCCGGAGACAGGCGTGACCCGTATCGCGGAGCTGACGCTGGACTACGGCCTGGACGCCGCGGCTCTCTCCCAGCGTCGGACCGAGCTTTCCACGGCGGTGGAGGAGCTGACGGCGGGTCTGACCCCCGCGCCCGCGTCGGATGACGCCTCCCCCGCGCCCTCCCCGACGGCACGGGAACAGGCCCTGGACGGTGCGGAGCGGCTGCGGCTTTTATGCGGACGGCTGGCGGACCGGTGCCCGGTGGACGATACCGCCGGAGCGACCGCCTGGGACGCATTGATCGGCGGCGCGGCGGACAGCGAGGGCCTGGCCCTGGCGCTGCAGGCCTGCTGCCAGAGCATTGGCCTGGACTGCCGGACCGTGGCAGGCCGCAAGGACGGGCAGGTCCACTGTTGGAACATGGCGACTCTTTCCGGGACCAGCTATCACGTGGACGTATCCGGCCAGGACGTATTCCTGTCCGGGGACGACCGGCTCTGGGGCGTGTACTGGTGGGACACCAGCGACTATCCGGCCTGTCCGGCCGACTTCAGCTTCTCCGACGAGCCCGCGCCCACCGAAGCGCCGGACGCCTCCCCCACCCCCGCGCCGGTGCAGATTTAATCGGTTTTTAATCTTCCTTGCATTTTCTTCTAAAACTGCCGTGATAACCTGTGCTCAGATAAAGACAAGGAGGTATCGCGCATGGAACGATACGAGATGGCGGAGCTTTTGAGCAAAAAGGCGGGTGTGTCCCTGGAGGAAGCCCGCGCCGCTCTGGAAGAGAACAACTGGGACATGCTGGACGCCATGGTGGCTCTGGAGCGAGCAAACAAGACCGCCGGAGAGGCCGTGCACGCGGACACGGCGGACAGCGGCGGCGAAGCCGGCGTAAAGCCCGTGAAGAACGTCAGCGCCCACAAGGACCCCGGCTTTTTCTCCAACGGCTTTGCCGTACTGTGGGAGTATGTGAAGAAATTTTTCCGCATCACCCTGGACAACGACTTTGTGGTGGAGCGCCGGGGCAAGAGGCTGCTGGGCATGCCGGTTTTAGTGCTGCTGGTGCTGCTGGTGTTGAGCGCGGGGCTGGTGCTGGTGGCGCTGATCGTGGGGCTTTTCTGCGATTGCCGCTACCGCTTGGAGGGCCGCCAGCTTGGCAAGGACGGCATCAACGACGCCATGGGCAAAATGAGCGACCTGGCCGGGGACATCAAGCAGTCCATCCAGAACGCCGCCGACCGGAACGGCCAGGACAGGCAGGACCCGTAAAGCATGGACGCGAACATACTGATCGTGGAGGACGAGGCCCGTCTGGCCCGGTTTTTAGAGCTGGAGCTGGACCATGAGGGCTACGCCGTCACCAGGGCCGCCGACGGCCGGGAAGGGCTGGAGGCGGCCCTTTCCGGTCCCTTCGACCTTATCCTGCTGGACGTGATGCTCCCCGGCCTGAACGGCCTGGAGGTCCTGCGCCGTCTGCGCAGCGAAAAGGACACCCCCGTGCTCCTGCTCACCGCCCGTGACGCGGTGATGGACAAAGTGAGCGGCCTGGACATGGGAGCCAACGACTATATCACCAAGCCCTTCTCCATCGAGGAGCTGCTGGCCCGCATCCGAGCCGCTCTGCGCACCGGCGCGCCCAGCATTCGCCGCGCCGCCGTCCTGCGCTGCGGCGCGCTCACCCTGGACCCGGCGCGGCACACCGCCGCCTACGGCGACGCGCCACTGACGCTGACCTATAAGGAATTTCTCCTGCTGCAAACGCTGCTGGAAAACCGGGACATCGTGCTGACCCGTGATATGCTCCTGGAAAAGGTCTGGGGCTACGACTACGCCGGGGAGACGAACGTGGTGGACGTGTACATCCGCTATCTGCGCCAGAAGCTGGACGATGCCTTTGGCGTGAAGTTCATCCACACCGTCCGGGGTGTGGGCTATGTGCTCAAGGGAGAGGGGGCATGAACGGCCGCACCACCTCCATCGCCCGGCGTATCGCCTGGCGCGGCCAGTGGGGAAAGCTCTGGCGCATCCTCTGGCAGACCGTGGCGCTGTTCCTCGTGGCCGTGCTGGTCTGGTGCCTCGCCACGGCACAGGCGGCGGACGTGCCCTTAAAACCCGGCACGGAATTTTTCATCCAATTCCCCAAGCCGTATGACCTTCTGGACGTGGTGCTGGCGGACCCATCCTATGCCCTGTACCTGCTCCAGCACAGCGGAGAGGAAAACGTCTACGCCGCCGACGTGCTCTTCCATGCGGGAGATACCCAGGCGGAGATGGGTGGGTTTCTCTTCTGGCTGGGCTTTTCGCTGGAATGTCTCACGGCTCTGCGGCTGCTTTTCTGGGTATTCGGCTGCTTTGGCGCCACCCGCCGCATGCGGAAATATCTCCGGCCCATCGACGATATCGCCCAGGTGACGGAGAGCATCTCCGCCCACGGCTTTGACGAGAGCAAGTTCCACTCCCTGGAAGAAGCCATCGACCACCTGAACGGCGCCTCCCCCGACGAGCAGCTTCACGTGGGGGACAGCGACCTGGCCGGGCTGGAGACGGCGGTGAACAACCTGATCGTGCGCATGCACGCCGGCTACCGCCAGCAGGTCCGGTTCGTGGACGACGCCAGCCATGAGCTGCGCACGCCCATCGCCGTGATACAGGGCTACGCCGACATGCTCTCCCGCTGGGGCAAGACGGATGAGAAGGTCCTGAACGAGTCCATCCGGGCCATCCAGACCGAGACGGAGCACATGAAGACCCTGGTGGAGCAGCTTCTGTTCCTGGCCCGCGGGGACGCCGGCCGCCAGGAATTAAAGCTGGAGGACCTGGACCTTTCCGAGCTGGCCCATGAGGTATGGGAGGAAAGCCGGATGATCGACGGGTCCCATGAGTACGTGCTGGACGCGCCCGCGCCCGTGGCTGTCCGAGCGGACCCGGCGCTTTTAAAGCAGGCGGTCCGGGTGCTGGCGGACAACGCCCGCAAATACGCCCCGGCGGACACCCGTATCACCATCCGCACCGGCACGGAGGGGGACCGGGCCGCCCTGGAGGTCCAGGACAACGGCCCCGGCATCTCCCGCGCCGACGCGCCCCACGTCTTCGAGCGGTTTTACCGCGCCGACAGCGCCCGCAAAAGCGCCGCCGGCGGCAGCGGCCTGGGGCTGGCCATAGCCCGGTGGATCGTGTCCCGCCACGGCGGGTCCATCGGCCTGACCTCCTACGAGGGCGTGGGGACCCGCATGACCGTGTACCTGCCCCTGAAAAACCGGTAGATCATTACCCTTTCCTTTACCGCTTCCTTTACCGTAGGGCGGTATTTTACCCGTGTGACAAAACCGTAAGGCCAAATTCGTAGACAAGAGCCTGAAATTCTGGTACAATGAATAAGCATCACTTATCCAAAAGGAGCCCCCACATGACCTCAGTCCGCCGTCCCCTCGTTCCCGTCTATGGCCGCATGCCGCTGCTGTTTGCGCTGCTGTTGCAGGGCGCGGTGTACTGGGGCGCCAAGGGCCTGACGGCCGGCTGGTATCACCGGGACATGACCGGGGCTCTGGACGGCGCGGTCCCCTTTCTGCCCTGGACCGTCGTCATATACGTGCTGGCCTACGCCTTCTGGGCAGCCAACTACGTGCTGGCCGTCCGGCAGGATGAGGAAAACGGCTCTCGGTTCCTGGCGGCGGACGGACTGGGAAAGCTGGCGTGCTTCGCTGCCTTTCTGCTCCTGCCCACCACCAACGTCCGGCCGGAGATACCGGCGGACGCGTCCTTCGGGTGGCTGCTGGGGCTTATCTACGCCGTGGACGCGCCGGACGCGCTTTTCCCCTCCATGCACTGTTTTTGCAGCTGGCTGTGCTGGACTGGCGTGCGGGGGCAAAAGGATATACCGGCCTGGTACCGGGGCTTCTCCCTGGTCTTCGCTCTGGCCATCGCGGCGTCCACCCTGACCACCCGGCAGCATGTTCTGGCGGACGCGCTGGCGGGGTGCGCCCTGGCGGAGCTGTGCTGGCAGACCGCCGGCCGCACATCCCTCGCCGCCTGGTACGGAAAACTCTGGAAGAGAAAGAGTAAAAATCTCTCCCTCCGTCGCGGCTAACGCCGCGCCACCTCCCTCGTCAGAGGGAGGCGGGGGCTACGCCCCCGAAATCGGCCCCGGCAGGGGCCGGCCCCCTCTGACGAGGGGGCTGTCAGCGCCCTTCGGCGCTGACTGGGGGAGAGACCCCCTCAAGGCAAACGGAAAGGGAAAGCCCATGAAGGAAAACCGGAAAAAAATACTGGGCAACGCCCTTCTCTTCGCCGCCGTGCTGGGTCTGACGCTGTACGCGGTGTTCCGGGGCCAGGACCTGGCCGCCATCCGCGCGGCCATCGAGGGGTGCGACAGCCGGTGGCTGCTGCCCGCCATCGCGTGCGTGCTGGTGTTCATCGGCGGCGAGGCGGTGATATTGCGGCTGCTGCTGCGCTCCTGCGGCTATCGGCTCAGCCAGGGGCGGTGCTTTCTGGTGTCCTCGGCGGGATTTTTCTTCTCCGCCGTGACCCCCTCCGCCGGGGGCGGCCAGCCCATGCAGGCCTATTTCCTCCGGCGGGAGCGTATCCCCGTGCCGGTGTCCGCCGTGATATTGATGGCCGTCACCATCACCTATAAGCTGGTACTGGTACTGACAGGGCTTTTTATGGCCCTGTTCCGGCGGGACTTTCTCCATGCCCGCTTTGGGGAAATGATGATTCTTTTCTGGCTGGGTCTGGCGCTGACGGTGGGATTCACCAGTCTGCTGCTGACGCTGGTGTTTCACCCCCGGCTGGCCCGCGGGGTCATGGACGGCGGCCACAAGCTGCTGGAAAAGCTGCACATCCTGCGCCGCAGCGGCTCCCGCCGGGAAAAGCTCCTGGCCGCCATGGAGCGCTATCACGAGACGGCGGGGTACTTTAAAAGCCATATGGGACTTATGGCCCTCGTGCAGCTCATCACCTTCGTGCAGCGCTTCGCCCTGTTCACGGTCCCCTGGCTGGTCTGCCGGAGCTTCGGCCTGACCCACCGGTGGCCGGACATCGCCGTGACCCAGGCCATGATCACCGTGGCGGCGGACATGCTGCCCCTGCCCGGCGGCATGGGGGTGACGGAGGCGCTGTTCCTGACCGCCTTCGCGCCGGTGTTCGGCTCGCTGACCCTGCCGGCGATGGTGGTGAGCCGGGGCGTGGATTTCTACTGCCGGCTGCTGCTGTCCGCGGCCTTTACCGCACTGGCCGCCGCCGTTCTCGGCCGTACCGCCCGCAAACGCCCACAGTGGGACAAAACCGGGACATAATCGGGACATTTTGGGACATTTTGGGACATTTTGGACATTAATGGGACATTTGGGGACACAGACAGAGAAGCGGGGTGAGTCCGCATGATCGGATTTTATAACTACACTGTATGGATGACATATGCCAGCCTCCTGTCCTCCGTGGCCGGCATCTTCTGCGCCTGCTCGGGCCATATCCGCTGGGCGCTGGCGTGCCTGGCCCTGTCGGGCCTGCTGGACGCCTTCGACGGCAAGGTGGCCCGGACGAAAAAGGACAGGACCCAGGCGGAGAAGGCCTTCGGCGTGCAGCTGGACTCCCTGTGCGACATGGTCTGCTTCGGTGCCCTGCCGGTGGTCATCGCCTATCACCTGGGCATGCACACGGCCCTGGGCATGGGCATTCTGGCTCTGTACTGCCTGGCGGGGCTCATCCGCCTGGCCTGGTTCAACATCACGGTGGACGCGGACCCCCCCAAGGGCGAGAGAAAGTACTATCAGGGCATGCCCATCACCTCCGTTTCCGCCATATTGCCGGTGTTTTACGCCGTCGGCACCCTGGCTCCCAAGGTGTTTCTCTACGGCCTGCCGGTGGTGATGCTGGTCTCCGGCGCGCTGTTCATCGTCCGCTTCTCCTTCCGCAAACCCACCACGGCGGAGCTGCTGGTGCTGATCGGCATCGTGGCGCTGGTCATCCTGTACATCCTGGCCTGTCACCGCTGGGGCAGCGTGCTGCCCTGGAAGTGGGTGCTGCGCCGGGTGCCCGGCGGCGCTTGAGATGAGGGCGGCGGAATTTCTGTATGGAACGGCCCCGGGGCGTTTTCTGCTCCGGGGCCTGTGCCGTCCCTGGTTCTCCAAATTGGGCGGCGCCGTCTTATCTGCCCGTCTGTCCGCTCTGGCGGTGGGACCGTTCGTAAGGGCCAACGGCATCGACATGACGCCCTGGGCCGGGCAAAAATTCCGCTCCTTCAACGACTTCTTCACCCGCTCTCTGCCCCCCGATGCCCGGCCTGTGGACATGGACCCGGCGGCGTTCGTGAGCCCCTGCGACGGGGCGCTCACGGTCTGGCCTGTGACGGCCGACGGCCGCTTTCCCGTGAAGGGCACGGCGTACACCCTGGCGGGGCTTTTGCGGGACGAGGCGCTGGCGGCGCGGTTTTCCGGGGGGCTGGTGTGGCTTTTCCGGCTGACCCCAAGGGATTACCACCGTTATATCTGGACGGCGGACGGCACGCCTGGCGAGGCTGTGCGGGTGCCCGGCGTGCTGCACACGGTCCAGCCTTTAGAGCGGGGCCAGCGGCCTGTGTACCATGAAAACTGCCGGGAGTACCGGCTGCTGGACACGGCCTTTGGGCCGCTGCTGGTCATGGAGGTTGGGGCTCTGCTGGTGGGGAAGATAGAAAACCTGCCCGTCACCGGGCCGGTGACGCGCGGGCAGGAAAAGGGCAGCTTCGCCTTCGGCGGCTCCACCGTCATCCTCATCACGGCCAGGGACGCCGCCGTGCCGGACCCGGCGGTGGAAGCCGCCTCGGCAAAGGGCATGGAGACCCCCGTCCGCCTGGGCCAGCGGGTGGGATATGTAAAAGAATAATTGTTCTCTCCCCCAGTCAGCGCTAAAGGCGCTGACAGCCCCCTGGGGTCCCCAAAAGGCACGCTTGCCTTTTGGGGCACCGAAGGGAGGTGGCGCGGCGCAAGCCGCGACGGAGGGAGAGATATTATGGAAATACTTCCTCGTAGCTGACGCCAAAGACCGCGTGCAGATGCATAAGCTCGTCGGCGTATATGTGGCGCTGTCCGACCTCGATCTTTGCCAGCGCGCTGCGCGTGATATCGCACCCCCGCACCTGAAGCTGAGCGGATAGCTGCTCCTGAGACAGACCCCGCTCCATCCGCAGCCTCCGTATATTTTGCCCCAGCGCCTTTTCATAGGAAACGTCCACCGTATCAACACCTTTCGCACTTATATTGGTGCATCCGGTGTTGATTTTATGAGAAAACTATGCTAGTATTGCACCTATATAAGTGCAATCGGAGGGTTTTCTATGGGCGATGAGAGCGTAAACTACGCGGAAATGTACCGAGAGATGGTGCGGGCCACGGAGAGCGCCATCCGAACGTTGATAGACGCACAGCGGAAGTGTGAGGAAATGTACATACAGGCGGGAAGTCCCGCGCCGCTGATCGACCTGCGCGAACGCCGCAAAGAACAATGACCGACTGCGCCTCGCCAGAGGCGCACACAGTATTGAAGGTCCACTTGTGTAAGGGGGCTTTAGGGGTGGGGATGCCTTTCGGCCTTCCCCCCTTTTCACAAGGGAGCCGTCAATACTGTGCGCCGTGGCGCTATCGCACCTCTTTCAGCATGTCCTCCGGCGTCAGGCCGTAGAGCCTGGCCAGGGCCATAAGGTTCGTGGTGCTGGGGTCGGACCGGCCGCTCTCCCATTTGGACACCGCCTGGCGGCTGACGCCCAGCGCCTCCGCCACAAATTCCTGGGTCATGCCGCGCGCGACCCGCTGGTTTTTCAAAACCTCCCCCAGGGACCGGGCCGTCTCCGTCTTCTCCTTCCGCACCGGTTCGGAGCGGATATACTTGCGCAGCGCCTTGATCACCAGGCAGATAAGATAGCCGAACAGGGCAAAGCCGGGGATATAGTAGAGCAGTAAAATCAGTGTGGAAAACATGCCGCCGCCTCCTTTCTGAGAGGCAGTATAGCAGAGAACGGACCGGTTGCGCCACCAACTATCGCGCAACTTCGCCTTTGGCGCAAAATTTTTCTCTCCCAAATGCAACCTTTTGCCCTCTCCGATCGTGTATACTTCGAAGGGACCTTCAAGACAAAGGAGCGTTTTATGAGACTTTCGGCGGCAGAGGCGTACGAAAAATACGCAGACCGGGTCTTCGCCTTGGCGTTCAGCGTGTGCCGGGACCGTGCAGACGCGGACGACGTGACACAGGACACGTTCATGCGCTATCTGGACCGGGACCGGGACTGGCGGGACGAGGAACATCTCAAGGCCTGGCTGCTGCGGGTGGCCGTGAACCGGGCCAGGGACGTGACCCGCGCCTTCTGGCGGCGCAGCCGGGTACCCTGGGAGGACACCATGGCGGAGCTCCCCTTCGAGGAACCCGCCGACAAGAGCCTGTTCGCGGCGGTGATGGACCTGCCGGAGAAGTACCGTGTCGCGATACACCTCTTTTACTACGAGGACTACAGCGTTTCCCAGATCGCGGCGCTGCTGGCCGTGCGGGAGGGCACGGTCAAAAGCCGCCTGAGCCGGGGCAGAGCGCTCCTGAAAACCACTCTGATGGAGGACTGGAACGATGACGAATGAAGCGCGGTACAAAAGAGCGTTCTCCACGCTCCACGCCTCCGGAAATTTCATGGAGGTCAAAACGATGAACAACACAGGGAAACGTTATATCCCCCGGCTGGCGGCCGTATGCGCGGCGGCGGCGCTGGTGCTGGCGCTGGCGGGCGGGGCCTACGCCGCCGACGTGGGCGGCGTACGCCACGCGGTCCAGATATGGCTGCACGGCGACCTTACCAATGCCGCGCTGGACATCCAGGGAGGCGAGTACACCCTGACCTACACCGACGGCCAGGGCAATGCCCAGGAGCGAGGCGGCGGCGGTATCGTCATGGAGGCGGACGGCACGGAGCGGGCCCTCACCGAGGGAGAGATCGTGGAGCAGCTCAATTCTCCGGAGGTGGAGTACGGCGAGGACGGCGCCGTCACCGTCTGGTGGCGCGGCCAGAAGCTGGACATCACCGACAAATTCCAGGGCAAGGTGTGTTACGTGAAGCTCACCGACGGAGCCGAGACCGTGTACCTGACCGTAAAATACCACGGCGGCTACGGCTGGAGCAACGAGGACTACCCCGACCCCAACGATTTCTACGCCGAATAAACGACCCGTCGTCGGCGTTAGACCGCATTCGACAGCGCGGATACTGTAAAATCACACCGTACAGCTTGTACGGTGTGATTTTTATAGGTTGAGGTGGGACAAGCATATGAAGGTGACATCCAGCTATCAGGACGGGAGGCTCACGCTGTTTTTGCAGGGGGAGCTGGACCACCACCAGGCCGCGGCGGCGCTGAAAAAGATCGCACGCACCGTGGACGATTACCTGCCCCAGGACTGCGTGGTGGACATGGGTGCTCTGACGTTCATGGACTCGTCCGGCATCGCCCTCATTTTGAAGATCTCCCGGCTCATGGACCAGTCCGGCGGCCGGGCCTGGGTAGTCAACGCGAAAAACCAGCCCTTGAAGGTCATCGACGCCTCCGGCATCGACCGAATGATCAAGGTGGAGGTTTAAATCGTACCTTATGGAAAGCCTCCCCTGTGTAAGGGGAGGTGGGCGCCGCTTGCGGCGCTCGGTGGGGTTGTTACCTGTCCCGATAACAACCCTCCAGTCACCGCCAAAGGCGCGTGACAGCCCCCTTGCACAGGGGGGCCTTCGACAAGGTGCGCCTACGGCGATAGGTAATACAGGAGGATATACATATGAAGCAGCTCAACTACATAAAGCTGGAATTTCCCGCCCGGAGCGTGAACGAGGGCTTTGCCCGTGCCGCGGCGGCGGCCTTCGCCGCCCAGATGGACCCCACCATGGAGGAACTGGGCGACATCCGCACCGCCGTCAGCGAGGCGGTCACCAACGCCATCGTCCACGCCTACCCGGACGCGGTGGGCCAGGTGCAGATGCGCATGCGCATCCTGGCGGGAGACGTACTGGAGATCATGGTCCGGGACAAGGGCCGGGGCATCCCGGACGTGAAGCAGGCCATGGAGCCCATGTATTCCACCGGCGGCGAGGAACGCAGCGGCATGGGCTTTACCATCATGGGCAGCTTCATGGACGGTCTGCACGTCCGCTCGGCGGTGGACCGGGGCACCACCGTGACCATGCGCAAGCGTATCCGCACAAAGGAGCCGGCGTGACTTGGACGAGACCATGACCCTGCTGCGGGCAGCCCAGGCCGGGGACCGGGAGGCGGCGGGCCGCATGATCGAGGAAAACGCGGGGCTCATATGGAGCGTGGCCCGGCGGTACTTTGGCCGGGGTGTGGAGCCGGACGACCTGTACCAGCTTGGGTGCCTGGGGTTTCTGAAGGCCATCGACGGCTTTGACGAGGGCTACGGCACCCGGTTCTCCACCTACGCCGTGCCCAAGATCTCCGGCGAGATACGCCGCTTCCTCCGGGACGACGGTGCCGTCAAGGTGAGCCGGGGCATCAAGGAGCGCGCCGGCGCCATCCGCACCGCGCGCAAGGCCCTGGAACAGGACCTGGGACGGGACCCCACCCTGTCGGAGCTGTCGGCGGCCACCGGATTCACCCCGGAGGACATCGCCCTGGCCGAGAGCGCCACCGTGCCCATCGAGAGCTTGCAGCAGCCCGCCGGGGAGGACGGGTTTTCCCTGGAACAGGTGCTTGGGGACTGGACGGAGGAGGAGCGCATGGTGGAGTATGTGGCCCTCCGCCAGGCCATCGAGCGGCTTCCGGAGCGGGAGCGGCAGGTGGTGTTTCTGCGCTTTTACCACGGCATGACCCAGGAGCGGGCCAGCCGGGTGCTGGGGGTGAGCCAGGTGCAGGTGTCCCGGCTGGAGCGGCGCGCCGTGCGCCTGCTGCGCCAAATGCTGGATTGACGCCAATAAAATAAGCGGCGCCCCCGGTTCCTTGGAACCGGGGGCGTTTGGCGCAATGCTGCCCTGTTTTTATTTTTCGCTGAACCATCCAAGCTTTTCGCTGACGTTGTAAAGACCGTAGAAGCCCAAATTGCTCTTGGACGAATCGACGCTATAGCGCACCCAGCCGAGAAAGTCATCCGGCAGCTTGGACGTTGGCGCGTCAGGCGTGTAGATATAAAACGTCTTGCCGCCCGCCAGACCGTAGGCGTCCTCGTATACGTACCGCACACGTGCGCTGCCCTCGCTCACGATCTTCGTGGTCCCGGTCTTGGTCTTATAGGTGAGCGAGCCAAGCTGGACGGAATAGGTATAGTCGTTGACCTGCTTCACATCGGTGAACTTCCCGGAGAATTCGGACATATACACCGTCGCCACATAGCCGGGTCCGCTTTCACCCATGTTCGTGTCATGGTAGCTGCCCGTGAAGCTGCCGTCCTTTTTCATCGTGATCGTCGTGCCCCACGCGCCCACGCCGCTGGAGAACATGAATGTGGACGGGAGCTTGGCAAACAGCTGCGACGCCAGCGAGGCGGTGTACTTGACGCTGTTGCTGGCTTTGTACGGCCCCAGCAGGGTTTTCTTGTCGTTGGCGCAGCACCGGACCGCGAACTGGTACGTGGCCCCGTTCTTAAGATTCGCCGTCTTGCGGGTGTACGTGGTGGCGGTCGTAGTACCTATCTTCTTCCAGCTTCCGCCATTTTCCTTATAGTACACCATATACCGCGGCGCGCCGGTGATCTTATTCCACGTCACCTTAATACCGTCGGAGGCGTTCGCGATCTTCACGGTGGGTGCCGCCAGCTTGGGCAGGGTGTACTTCAGAGCGTTGCTGGCCTTGTACGGTCCCAGCAGCGTCTTCTTGTCGTTGGCGCAGCAACGGACCGCGAATTGATAGGTCGCCCCGTTCTTAAGATTCGCCGCCTTGCGGGTATACGTGGTGGCGGTCGTTGTCCCTATCTGCTTCCACCCGCCGCTGTTCTCCTTATAGTACACCATATACCGCGGCGCGCCGTCGATCTTGTTCCAGGTCACTTTGATGCCGTCGGAGGCGTTCGCGATCTTCACGGTGGGTGCCGCCAGCTTGGGCAGGGTGTACTTCAGAGCGTTGCTGGCTTTATACGGCCCCAGCAGCGTCTTCTTGTCGTTGGCGCAGCACCGCACGGTGAACTGGTAGGTCGCCCCGTTTTTGAGGTTCGCTATCTTACGCGTATACGTTGTGGCGGTGGTTGTCCCTATCTGCTTCCACCCGCCGTTGTTCTCCTTATAGTACACCATATACCGCGGCGAACCCTCCACCGCGTTCCACGTCACCTGGATACCGTCGGAGGCCTGAGCGATGGTCACCGTTGGCGCGGCCAGCTTGGGCAGGCTGTCGAGTGCCGTGAACGTATACCCCCATTTTTTGGCAAACGCCTCCGCCGTGGAGCCGGTGTAGCCCGTGATGACGGTGTAGCTTGGGTCGCCGATGGTGAAGGTATTGTCCTCATTGTACATGGCGCCGTTCTCACCGCCGCTGTCCTGAATATCACAGTTCTTGCTGAGGATCTGGACGGTGTCTATCTGGTGGGTCACAATATTGATCTGGCCGCCGCGCGTGGCGCTTGCCCCGCCGTTGGTGAACGCCGACGAACAGACCGTTTTGACGCCGGCCGGGATGACCAGCGTGCCGATATGACAGCCCGCGAACGCGCGTGCCCCGATCGTCTCGACCGTGGACGGCAGGGTGAGCGACGTCAGACCGGCGTCGCCGAAAGCAAAGTCCCCGATCTCCTTCAGCCCCTCCGGGAGGGAGACAGACGTGGCATGCGTATACGTGAACGCCATCTCGCCGATGGCCGTGACGCCTTTGCCGATCACGATTTTTTTGACCGGGCACAGAGCGGCGCTGCTGCCGCTGTGTACCAGATCGTAGTACAGCCACGGCGCCGAATGCCAAAGCATCCACTCTGAGAGCGAGTCCGGCGCATACTGGGGATGGCTGAAATCGTCCATCCTGCCGCTGCCGCTGATGGTGAGAACGCCGTCGCTCGTCAGCGACCACTTGACGTCGCTCCCGTCCGCGCCGCAGTTCCCGGAGGCGACGACGCCCGCCGCCGCTGCCACCGGCTCGGCCGCCGGAGCCTCCGTCACCTCTTCCGGCTCTTCGACCGGTTCCTCCGTGACAACAGGTTCCTCTGTCGCCTCGACCGGTTCTTCGGTCACGACCGGTTCCTCCGTGACCTCCACAGGCGCTTCCTCGGCGAAGGCGGGAACACTCAGGCAAAAGAGTGAGACCACCGCCAGGAGCAGACATAACGCGCGCTTTGCCATGCCATTTTCCTCCTTGCCACAAATGGTTTTATGAGCTCATCATATCCCCCGGCCGGGCAGTTGTCAAGGCACGCCGGGCCCTTCATACCTCCCCCTCCCTCCCGGCATTCCCCGCGCCGACTGGGGGAGAGATATTTTAAATCTCTTCCTTATTGTTCGGGGTCCCCGCGCGGCACGCTTACCGCGCGGGGAGAAGGAGGAAGGATTTCGACCGATGACGGCGCCCGGCTTTGGTGGGGTGTCATAAGACAGTATCGTGTCTCATTTTTCGGGAATGGCATGGCTTCGGTCATGCCATTTCCTCTTGCATCAGCTCGTGGATGGGGATGAACCCCACAAAATCATAGGAGATGTGGATGCTCTGCCGGCGCTTGCCGCTGCTTTCGTCCGGGGCCTCGATGTAGATGGCCTTGACCAGTTCATGCAGTGCATAGGGCGTCAGGTTTTCCAGTCCAACATATTTGTGTGTCTGCGCTATGAAGCGCTCCACATCGTCGGCTTTTTGTTCTTG